>JAHEKH010000001.1:51655-72540 GCA_024638445.1 Gammaproteobacteria bacterium
GCGGGTACGGCAGATCCAGATGGATGCGCTCAGTCGTCTCCGTGGCTTCATGGAAAGCCAGGGGCTCGACTACGAGTCAATCTTCGACTGAGGTCTGGCCGCGCAGTAGCGCGAGCACGACACGGCGGCCTTCGTGTGCCAGCACGTTATACGTGCGGCACGCCGCCGCGCTGTCCATCGTTTCCAGCCCGACACCCAGCCGGTTGATTTCCGCGGTGACTGCGACCGGAGGTATCTCCAGCGCAGCACCGGTGCCGAGCAGGATCAACTCGGGCCGCAGCTCCACGGCCGGCTGCAGCGCGTCGGCACGGAGTGCCTCCGGCGTGCCGGGCTGCCAGTCTTCAATAATGGCTTCGATTCCGACGATGCACGGTGGGGCAAGAACGCGTTCACCCACACGCACCTGCCCGCGATCGTACCCGGTGACCAGGTTGATACCTTCGCTGGCGTCGCGATGCAGCTGCATGGTCAGGAAGTCTCCCGGGTTCCGCCCAGCACCCGGATCACCACCCGCCGGTTGCGGTTTCGCCCTGTCTCGGTTTCATTGTCGGCAATGGGCCGCATCTCGCCATAGCCACGGGCCGTGATGGACTCGGGATCGAGTCCGGAGCGGACCAGGTAATCGCGGACCGCTTCTGCCCGCAGGCGCGACAGCGCGCGGTTGTGGGCGGCATTGCCCTGGCTGTCGGTGTGACCGGCCACTTCGGCGCGCAGTTCGGAAAAAGCGCGTAGCTGCTCGACCGCGGCATCGAGCTGGGTATGCGATTCAGCCCGCAGGCGGGCCGAATTGATCTCGAAGCTGACATCCGGCAACTCGATTTCCAGCAGAAGCGGGCAGCCCCATGGGTCGACCGACTCTGCCGCATCGTGTGGGCAATTATCGCGGTGATCGGCTACGCCGTCGGCGTCGCTGTCGTGCGGGCAGCCGGTCACCGTGACCGGCGCGCCGGCTTCGGTTCCGCCACACTGGTCGTTACGGTCGGCAACGCCGTCGCGGTCAGCGTCTGTGCAGTTGCCATCGCAGCTCGCGGCCGCCAGGGCCGGGAGCAGGGTGGACGCCAGGATGGCCAGCACGATTGCCCGGATATGCATGGCGTTGGTATATCACAGCCGGCGAGGCTTCGGCCATCGACTGAGGCACGGTGCATTGGTACCATCCGCGCCTGTTGCTTGTGGGGTGAATCCTTTGGAAACCGGACAGCTGAAAGCCCGTATTGCCGACCTCGAGAGCCGTAACGAGGCTCTGAGGGGGTATCTTTGACTACGCGAGCAAGAAAGAAAAACTGGCCGACGTAGGCCACGCCCTGGAAGACCCCGCGGTCTGGGACGACCCGGAGCGCGCCCAGTCCCTCGGACGGGAACGCTCTCGCCTTGAGGCGGTCGTCAACGAGCTCGAGGCGCTTTCGGCCGGCATCGGTGATGCGGAGGGGCTGTTCGAGCTGGCGGTGGCCGAGGACGATGCCGAGACGCTGGCGGAAATCGAGTCGGATCTCGAAGCGCTCACCGCCAAGGTCGAGAGCCTGGAGTTTCGCCGCATGTTTTCCGGCGAAATGGATTCGGCCAACGCCTTCCTGTTCATCCAGGCCGGTTCAGGCGGAACCGAAGCGCAGGACTGGGCCGAGATGCTCCTGCGGATGTACCTGAAGTGGTGCGAGGCGCGGGGCTTCAAAGCCGAGGTCATCGAGGCGTCACCCGGCGAGGTGGCGGGCATCAAGAGCGCGACAGTCCAGGTCGACGGCGATTATGCCTTTGGCTGGATGCGGACCGAGAATGGGGTGCACCGGCTGGTACGCAAGTCGCCTTTCGATTCCGGCAACCGCCGGCATACTTCATTTGCCGCCGTCACGGTCACGCCGGAAATTGACGACAACATCGAGGTCGAGATCAACCCGGCGGACCTGAGAATCGACGTCTACCGCGCCAGCGGGGCCGGTGGCCAGCACGTCAATACGACCGAGTCGGCGGTTCGCATCACTCACGAGCCAACGGGAATCGTCGTCCAGTGCCAGAATGACCGTTCGCAGCACCGCAACCGCGATACCGCCATGAAACAGCTGCGTGCGCGTCTGTACCAGCACGAGCTGGATCTGCGCCGGGAAAAGGCGCAGGAGAGCGAGAAAGGCAAGGCCGAGATTGGCTGGGGCAGCCAGATTCGCTCCTACGTGCTCGACCAGTCGCGCATCAAGGACCTGCGTACCGGTGTGGAGGTCGGCAACACGCAGGGCGTGCTCGACGGCGATCTCGACCCGTTCATCGAAGCCAGCCTCAAGCAGGGTTTGTAAATGACCGACTCCGACGAACACAAGCTGATTGCCGAACGCCGGCGCAAGCTCGACGCGCTGCGCGAGAGCGGTATTGCCTATCCAAACGATATTCGGCCCGCCGATACGGCGGCCGGGCTGCACCAGCGCTACGGCGAACTCGATGCCGATGCGCTGGCGGCCTGTGAAGACCGGGTCAGCGTGGCTGGTCGGATGATGGCCAAGCGCGTCATGGGCAAAAGCAGCTTTGCGGTGCTGGAAGACTCTTCCGGACGTATCCAGCTGTTCATCAGCCGCGATGCGATTCCCGAGGGCGTCTATCCTGCATTCAAGACCTGGGATGTCGGCGACATCCTCGCGGCGGAGGGCGACATGTTTCGCACGCGCACGGGTGAGCTGAGCGTGCGGGTGGACCATCTGCGGCTGATATCGAAGTCGTTGCGGCCGCTGCCGGAGAAATTTCATGGTCTGAGCGACCAGGAAACGCGTTACCGGCAGCGCTACGTGGACCTGATCATGAACGAGTCCTCAAGGGCGGTGTTCCGGGCCCGCTCGGCGCTGGTCAGTTTCACCCGCGACCACCTGGAAGAGCAGGGCTTTCTCGAAGTCGAGACGCCGATGATGCAGCCGATTCCCGGTGGTGCCGTCGCACGCCCGTTCGAGACGCACCACAATGCGCTGGACATGCAGCTCTTCCTGCGGATCGCACCGGAGCTTTACCTGAAACGCCTGATCGTCGGGGGGCTGGGCCGGGTGTATGAGATCAACCGCAGCTTTCGCAACGAGGGGATCTCGACGCAGCACAATCCCGAGTTCACGATGCTCGAGCTGTACTGGGCCTTCGCGGACTACGAAGACATCATGCAGCTGACCGAGTCGCTGATACGCGGCGCGGCCAACCGGCTGCACGGCACGGGCCGCGTTAGCTACCAGGGCGAGGAACTCGATTTCGACAACGCTTTCCGCCGCCTGACGCTGGAAGGGTCCGTTGTTGAGTTCAATCCGGGCATCGATGCCTCGAAACTGCGGGACGTTGCCTATCTGCAGATGCAGCTGGATGAGCGCGGGGCGCATTACGAGGACAGCTACGGCGCGGGCAAGCTGTTGACGGAGCTGTTTGAGAAAACGGTCGAGGACCGGCTGGTGCAGCCGATCTTTATCACGCGCTATCCGACCGAGGTGTCGCCGCTGTCACGGCAGAACGATGACGATCCGTTCGTTACTGACCGCTTCGAGCTGTTCGCGGCCGGTCGTGAAATCGCTAACGGCTTTTCGGAGCTGAACGATCCGGAAGAACAGGCCGCCCGTTTCCGGGCCCAGGTCGAGCTGAAGGACTCGGGTGACGACGAGGCGATGTTCTTCGATGCGGACTATATCCGTGCGCTGGAATACGGGATGCCGCCAGCGGGCGGTCTCGGCGTCGGCATCGACCGGCTCACGATGCTGCTCACCGACAGCCCTTCGATCCGCGACGTCCTTCTCTTCCCGCTCCTGCGTCCCGAAACCCAACCGTAGGAGCGGCTTCCAGCCGTGATCCCTGGGGTCTTTGCAAGATTGCGCGAGAGAGCTGCCGGCACTTCCCTTTGGTGCCGAGGATCTGACGTCACCAAAGGAAAGCACCGGCAGCTCTCTCGCTGGGGTGGTCGCAAGGCTGGGGGGATTCCCTGTTGGAGCGGCTTGCTGGCCGGGATGCCTGGGTGTTGTTGCGAGATTGGACGAGAGATCTGGCGGCATTCATTTTTGGTTCCGGGATCTTGTGAGTCACCAAAAACGAATACCGGCAGCTCTCTCGCTGGGGCCTTGTGTCTACGGGCGCGCAGGAGCGGTTTCCGGCCGCGATTTCAGCGGGGTCAGCTGGTGATGGGGTGGTATTCGGTGCCGTCGGCGTCGTAGAGGGTCGGAGGGTTGTCGACGGAGGCGACGATCAGGGATTCGCTGCCGTTATCCGTGGGGGCGGAGCGCACGACTTTGCCGGCGGCGCGGCCGGACCGGTCGGTCAGGGCGGTGCCGGGCTCGGGTGGCGCGGCGGTGGAGGCGTAGTGCTGCATGCGGCGCTTGGCGCGGCCGCGGTGGTGGGTGCGGGCGATGATTTCCTGGCCGGGGTAACAGCCCTTTGAGAAGCTGATGCCGTCGGTGCGATCCAGGTTGAGCATCTGGCCGGTGAATTCGCCGCGGGTCTGGGTGTAGACCTGGGGCAGTCCGGCGCGGATGTCGAGCAGGGCCCATTCGTCGGGTGTAATGACGGGGTCGCCGGCAGCCTGGTGGGCGGCAACGCGCTCGGCTAACCCGGGTAATAACGCATAAACTGCGAAACGGTGGCCCTTTTTGTCGATGACTGCAGCTGCGGCCACGCGGCTCGTCGCGTCTTCGAGCTGGACGCGGGTGCGGAAAACGAAGCGCTGCAGTCCGGTCAGCGTCGGCTCGACCATCTCGCGGGGCAGCGCCAGCCAGTAACCATTGGGCCTGGCAATCACGCGCGGGCAGGCCAGCGCCCGGCCGCGAGGGTCGTGCCAGCCGGTAAGGACGGTGGTCTCGACATCGAGGGCATCGATATCGGCAGACAGCTGGGACTGCAGGAAGACGCCGGCCTCGGGTCCAGTCACTGCAATGAAGCCGGTGTCTGTCAGCAAAGCGATGGATTTCTGGGTCATGTTGCCGATTTCACGGTTGCCGGGTGGATCTCGCGGGCATTGTATCGCGTTGCCTGATCCGGTCGTGTTGAAGCACAATACCCGTGGCGGAAATCTGGCGGTATGGAATCCTGGTCATGGAAACGAAAGAAACGGAAAACCACGGCGACCCGACGGGCGACGAGCAATCTCCCGGCGATCTGGAGACCGGGCGACCGGAGAGCCCCCGTGAAATTGGCGGCCGCGAAGGCCCCGACCCAACCCGGTACGGGGACTGGGAAAAGAATGGCCGCTGTATCGATTTTTGAAGTAGCTCAGTCCTTTTCTGTCTGTCGCAGGAGAATGCCGCATGTCCGAGGCTGACCGACCGCTGTCGCCGCACCTGCAGGTTTACCGCTGGCGCATCACCATGGCGCTTTCGATTTTTCACCGTGCCACCGGTCTGGCCATGTCCTTCGGGCTGTTGCTGCTGGCGCTGTGGCTGATGACTGCCGCGACCGGGCCGGAGTCGTATACCCGGTTGCGTGAGCTGCTGGTCTCACCGCTGGGCTGGATTGTGCTCGGGGGACTGACGTTTTCGTTTTTCCTGCACCTCTGTAACGGGGTGCGGCACCTGTTCTGGGACGCCGGGCTCGGATTTGAGAAATCGCAGTACACCGCGTCCGGCTGGATGGCCGTGGTTGCCAGTATCGCCCTGTCGGCTATCGTGCTGCTGATCGGCAGCGGGGTGACCTCGTGAGCCGCCGCACGCCGCTGGGCGCGGTGCTCGGTCTCGGATCGGCGAAAGAGGGTGTCGGGCACTGGTGGGCACAACGCCTGACGGCAGTGGCGTTACTCCCGCTCGGCCTGTGGTTCGTGTTCTCTGTCGCCATACTCGCGGGAACCGAAAGCTCGGACTATCTCAGCGTGGTCGACTGGGTATCCGCGCCGTTCAACGCGGTAATGCTGATCCTGTTTATCGGCACGCTGGCGTATCACTCGATGCTCGGCGTCCAGGTCGTGATCGAAGATTACGTCCACGGCTGGCTGAAGGTGTTCAGCCTGGTGCTGCAGAAATTTGCCCATATCGCGGTCGCGGCGGCGGCCATTTATTCCGTGCTCAGCATCGCGCTGGGCAACTGACCGGGATCATCGTTCTATGAGCTCCGATTACGAATTTATCGATCACACTTACGATGTCGTCGTCGTTGGCGCCGGTGGCGCCGGGCTGCGGGCTACGCTGGGTCTCGCCGAGGCGGGGCTGGAGACGGCCTGCATTACCAAGGTGTTTCCCACCCGCAGTCACACCGTGGCAGCCCAGGGCGGCATCAGCGCGGCACTGGGCAACATGGGCGAAGACGACTGGCGCTGGCACATGTACGACACCGTCAAGGGTTCGGACTGGCTGGGCGACCAGGACGCCATCGAATACATGTGCAAGGAGGCGCCTGCCGCAGTCATCGAGCTCGAGCACTATGGCGTGCCGTTTTCCCGTACCGAGGACGGCCGGATTTACCAGCGGCCTTTTGGCGGCATGAGCACGCATTTCGGCAAGGGCACGGCGCAGCGCACCTGTGCCGCGGCCGACCGCACCGGGCACGCGATGCTGCATACCCTCTATCAGCAGTCGCTGCGGCGCGATGCCACGTTTTTCATCGAGTACTTTGCCATTGACCTGATCATGGACGACGAGGGTGTCTGCCGCGGCGTGGTCGCGCTCGACCTGGCCGAAGGCAAGCTGCACCGGTACCGGGCACAGAGCGTGATCCTGGCCACCGGTGGCTACGGGCGTGCCTACTTTTCCTGCACCTCGGCGCACACCTGCACCGGCGATGGCAACGCGATGGTGCTTCGGGCCGGGCTGCCGCTGCAGGACATGGAGTTCGTCCAGTTTCATCCCACCGGGATCTACGGCGCCGGCTGTCTGATCACCGAAGGGGTGCGTGGCGAAGGTGGATTCCTGACGAACTCGGACAACGAGCGTTTCATGGAGCGCTATGCGCCCAACGCCAAAGACCTGGCCTCGCGTGACGTAGTCAGCCGGTCGATGACTATCGAGATTCGCGAGGGCCGGGGGATCGGCGAACACAACGATCACCTGCACCTCAACCTCCAGCACCTCGGCGCCGACGTCATCGAGGAACGCCTGCCCGGGATCGCCGAGACGGCGAAAATTTTCGCCGGCGTCGATGTGACCCGTGAGCCCATTCCCGTGCTGCCGACAGTGCACTACAACATGGGCGGCATACCGACGAATTATCACGGTGAAGTCATTACCCGCGACGGCGGCGGCGACCGCGTCGTGCAGGGCCTGATGGCTGCTGGCGAAGCGGCCTGTGTCTCGGTGCACGGTGCCAACCGGCTCGGTTCCAACTCACTGCTCGACCTCGTGGTCTTTGGCCGCGCCGTCGGCCAGCGCTGCCGCGACACGCTGACGGCCGGAGCGAAGCAGCCGGCGTTGCCAGCCGGTGCCGGCCAGCAGTCGGTAGAGCGCCTGGACAAGCTGCGTAACGCCAGCGGTGGCCGCTCGACGGCCGAAATCCGGCTCGACATGCAAAAATGCATGCAGGAGCACGCCGCGGTCTTTCGTACTGGCGATTTGCTCGAGGAGGGCCTCGACAAGCTGCGCGGCATACACGCCTCGTTTGCTGATGTCTCGGTGGCCGACCGGTCGCTCATCTGGAACACCGATCTCGTCGAGACGCTGGAGCTGGAAAACCTGCTGGACCAGGCCATGGCGACGATCTGCAATGCCGAACACCGAAAAGAAAGTCGCGGGGCCCAGGCCCGCGAGGACTACCCGGACCGGGACGACCAGGAGTGGATGAAGCACATCCTGACCTGGGTCGACAACGGCCGGGTGCGCTTCGACTACCGCCCGGTGCAGCTCGACACGCTCACCGACGATGTCGAGGCCATTCCGCCCAAGCAGCGCGTGTACTGAAGGAGACCGACGCATGGCGCAATTCACGTTGCCCGCAAACTCGAAGATCGGCCGTGGCCGGCAGTTCAAGGCCGAAGGCGCAAAACGCAAGCGCACCTTCTCGGTGTATCGTTTCGATCCCGACAGCGGCGACAACCCGCGGATGGATTCCTATGAAGTCGACCTGGACCGCTGCGGGCCGATGGTGCTCGACGCGCTTATCAAGATTAAAAACGAGATCGATCCGACGCTGACTTTTCGCCGTTCCTGCCGTGAGGGCATTTGCGGATCCTGCGCGATGAATATCGATGGCGTGAACACGCTGGCCTGCACCCGGGCAATCGACGAGGTGAAAGGCGACGTCAAGGTTTATCCGCTGCCGCACACCAGGGTGGTCAAGGATCTCGTGCCCGACCTGACCGGGTTCTATGCGCAGTACGCGTCGATCCAGCCCTGGCTGCAGACCCGGACCCCGGCGCCGCCGGACCGCGAGCGCCTGCAGTCGAAGGAAGACCAGCAGAAAATCGATGAGCCGTCGGCGTGCATCCTCTGCGCCTGCTGCTCGACCAGCTGTCCGAGCTACTGGTGGAACGGTGATCGCTACCTCGGTCCGGCCATCCTGCTCCAGGCCTATCGCTGGCTGGTCGATACCCGCGACGAGGCGACTGGCGAACGTCTGGACCATCTCGAGGACCCGTTCCGGCTCTATCGCTGTCACACGATCATGAACTGCACCAGCGCCTGCCCGAAAGGCCTCAACCCCGCAAAGGCCATTGCCGAGACCAAGAAAATGCTCCTCGAGCGGCGCCACTGAGGCTGCCGTTGGGCGAGCCCGCCAACATCGCGCAGCTGCGTTGGCGTTGCCGGCGCGGCATGCGTGAACTCGACCTGTTGGTCAGTCGCTGGCTGGAGGAATCCTACAGCCAGGCCAGCCCGGACGAGCAGAGGCAGTTTCGAGATCTCCTCGAGGAACCCGATCCCCAACTGCTGGCGTGGCTCACCGGACGGGAAGTGCCTGAAGACCCGGGCCTCGCCCGCCTGATCGATGCGATCCGGGGCACCTGACGGGTCCGTTCTTGCTGCAATGCCGCGATACCCGGCCCCGGTGTGACGGCCGTCACAGTTTCGGGTCAATTTGCGGGCCTGGAACGCCGGCCGGAGGGGTCAGCGGCAACGCCCGGCATGCTATGATCGCCGGCCGCAGGCCGGGGTCCTGATCCCGGCTTTTTGTATGTGTTTCGCGAACTTTCAGCGGGACGACAGGTCTACCGAACAGGCGCCGGGAGTGACCCGGGCCGGAAGGGGTTCGCCCTGATGGGCAACAAGTCCAGCGACCAGTTGCTCGTGGAGCGGGTCCAGAACGGCGACAAGTCGGCTTTCGATGTGCTGGTGCTGCAATACCAGCACAAGATCGTGAAGCTGGTCATGCGCTACGTGAAGGATCCGACCGAGGCTCTGGATGTTGCTCAGGAGGCGTTCCTGAAAGCTTACCGGGCTTTGCCCGGGTTTCGTGGTGACAGTGCGTTTTACACATGGTTGTACCGAATCGCCATCAACACGGCCAAGAACTACCTGGTGGCCGCCAAGCGGCGACCACTGGACTACGACCTGGATCCGCAGGATCCGGAACAGTACGACACCCAGGCGAGGTTGAAGGACATCGATACGCCTGAAGGCCTCGCGCTGAGTAACGAGATTCGCCGAACGGTAAACCGGGCCATCGAGCATTTGCCTGATGACCTGCGAACGGCGATCATACTGCGTGAACTCGAGGGCATGACCTACGAGGAAATCGCACAAACGATGGAATGTCCCGTCGGCACGGTCAGGTCACGTATCTTCCGTGCTCGCGAGGCAATCGACAAGAAACTGCGGCCTTTGCTCGACTGATTGAGTGTTATGAGTGACGAACTGAACAGCCAGCTTTCGGCATATGTCGATGACGAGTTGGCACCCGAAGAATCCGGTCTGCTGGTGCGGCGGCTTTGCCGCGACGAAACGCTGCGGCAGACGGCAGCCCGATATACCCTGATAGGCGATTCCGTGCGTGGCGATGAGGCGGTAACGGCTCCGGCCGATTTTGCCGGCCGGGTCATGATGGCCGTTGACGGCCAGGCCGCCCCCGCTGTTCCCGTGGAGCCCGCGCGCAGTGGCAACACCGCCGGCCGACAGTGGGGCATGGCAATAGCCGCGTCGGTCATGCTTGCCGTAGTTGCCCTGATGACGTTGCCCGGGCGTGAGCAGGCGCCGGTCCAGCCGCAAACCCTCGCGTCGGTGCCGGCCGGGCTGCCGGGGGCGGAAGTTGTTGTAGCCGACACGCGTGATTTCACGGTTGTGCCGGCAACGACACTGCCGCAGGACGGCGACGTGGCGCCCACCAGTTTCGATGTGCCGATGGTTATACCGGCAGGTCGCCACTCGCCGGCAAACCGTGCCCGGCTCAATAACTACCTCGTGCAGCACCTGAGCACGACCGGTTCCAGCCGGCAGGGCCTGGTCCGTTATCGAAACGTCGGTTTTGTCACCCAGTCGGAGCGCGAACAGTGATCTCGACGCTACTCAGCCAGCTCTGCCTGATCGGTTTTGTTGCGGGCGCCAGCGGCCCCGCTGCTGCTGACAACGACGCCCGTGCGTGGCTGCAAAAGATGAGCAGCGCCGTTGAGTACACCAACTACGAAGGAACCTTTGTTCACGTCATCAACGGCAGTACTGCCGAAACGCTGCGGATCGTTCACAAAGTCAGTCCGGAGGGCCGGGTATCCGAGCGCCTGATCTCACTGGACGGCAGCGGTCGGGAAATCATCCGCAACGACGACGAGGTGCGTTGCGTGCTGGAGGGCGACAAGGCCGTCGTTGTCGAGAAACGCAGCTCCAGTCCCTTGCTGTCGTCGCTTCCGGTCTACCAGGCCGAGCTCGACCGGTTTTACCAGTTCCGCACGGTTGGCACCGAACGGGTTGTGGATCGCGATACCCGCATCATCGAAGTCCGGCCACGCGACGAATACCGCTACGGTCACCGGCTCTGGCTCGATGAGAAAACCGCCATGCCGCTGCGCTCGGCGCTGATCGACAACAGCGGCCAGATAGTCGAGCAGGTGCTATTCACCTCGATCGAGCTGCGTGATGATATTTCAGACGACGAGCTGCAGCCGCGGCTGTCGGCCGATGGTTACAAGTGGTATGTCGACGAGCACGAGGGCGAGGACCGCTCAGAGACCGATTCCGACTGGAAGGCGGAGTCGCTGCCCAGAGGTTTCCGGCTAACGGTTGCCCGGACTCACGACGGCGAAGAACAGACAGTCGACCACTACGTTTATACCGATGGACTTGCATCGGTATCGGTCTTTGTCGAACCCAGCCAGGATACCGAACCGATGACCGGCCTTTCGACAATCGGATCGGCCAACGCCTATGCAACGACTGTAGAAGGCTACCAGGTTACCGCCGTGGGCGAAGTACCGCCCTCGACCGTCGAAATGATTGGCGCGTCCCTGCGCCGCAAGAAATAGCTGTCCATTGATTCGCGAAACCGGACACATCGTTGCCGTCGAGCGCGGTGCGGTCTGGGTGTCGTGCACCAGTCGCGCTGACTGCCAGCGATGCGCCGAGGGGCGCGGCTGCGGCGGCGCCATTCTCGGTCGTCTGATCGGTGACCAGGAGTACCGGTTGCGAGCGATACCTGATCATCCCGGCGCGGCAGTTGGTGACGAGGTGTCCCTCGAAACGGACGAACGCCTCGTTCTGCGGGCGTCGATGCTGGCTTACCTGCTGCCCCTGTCCGGACTGCTTTCCGGGTCGCTGGCGGGGCATTTCCTGGCAGGAGAGCCCGGCGCGGTAATCGGTGCACTGGCCGGGCTGGCTGGCGGCTGGTGGATGGCGAGGCGGCGCGCCCGGCGGCTCTTTGCAGGAGCGCGGCTCGCAGCCAGGCGACTATGACCCGAACCCTGCGCCTGTATCACCGGCGCGGCTGCCACCTCTGTGACGAGATGCTGGAAGCTGCAGAGCTGGTCTGCCGGGGAAATCCGGTCAAAATCGAGGTGATCGACATTGATACGGACCCGCAGCTGGTTCAGCGTTACGGGCTGGATATTCCGGTCCTGGTCGCGGGGGACACCGAGCTGTGCCGCCATCGTCTCGATCGGGAACGGCTGGCCGCATGGCTGCGCCAGGGATGAGAGGCCGGTCTCGGTACCGGCACGGGGTGCGATGGTTATAATGAGCGGATTTTGCCGCCCCGACCGCCTTTTCCAGGAACCCGATGGACCAAATCCGTAACTTTTCAATCATCGCGCATATCGACCATGGCAAGTCGACGCTGGCAGACCGTTTTATCCAGGTCTGCGGTGGACTGAGCGAGCGCGAGATGGCGGAACAGGTGCTCGACAGCATGGACCTGGAGCGTGAACGTGGCATCACGATCAAGGCGCAAAGCGTTTCGCTCAACTATGAGTCGACAGACGGCAAGACTTATCAGCTGAATTTTATCGATACGCCGGGACACGTGGACTTCTCGTACGAAGTGTCGCGCTCGCTGGCGGCCTGTGAGGGCGCGCTGCTGCTGGTCGACGCCGCGCAGGGGGTCGAGGCGCAGACGGTGGCCAACTGCTACACCGCAATCGAGCAGGGGCTCGAGGTCATGCCGGTGCTCAACAAGATCGACCTGCCGTCGGCGGACCCGGACAGCGTTTGCCAGGAGATCGAGGAGATCATCGGGATTGAAGCAACCGACGCGCTGTCGGTCAGCGCGAAGACCGGCGATGGTGTCACCGAGTTGCTCGAGGCGATTATCCGGCGTATTCCGCCACCGGTCGGCGATGCCGAAGACGCTCTCCAGGCGCTGATCGTCGACTCATGGTTCGATAACTATGTCGGCGTCGTAACGCTGGTGCGTGTTGTCAACGGGGTGCTGGCAACCGGCGACAAGGTTCTGGTCATGTCTACCGGACGTTGGCACCTGGTGGACCGGGTCGGGATCTTCACGCCCAAGATGGTCGACCGGAAGGAGCTGCGCGCCGGCGAAGTCGGATTCGTGATTTCGACCATCAAGGAAATCGACGGCGCTCCGGTCGGCGATACCCTGACCCACGAAAAACGACCGTGCGCGGAACCGCTGGCCGGTTTCCAGCAGGCGCAGTCGCGGGTTTTTGCCGGGCTTTACCCGGTCAACAGCGACGACTATGAAGCCTTCCGGGAGGCGCTGCAAAAGCTGCGTCTCAACGATGCCGCCCTGCAGTTCGAACCGGAATCCTCCATGGCGCTCGGGCTGGGATTCCGCTGCGGCTTTCTCGGCATGCTGCACATGGAAATCGTGCAGGAACGGCTGGAGCGGGAATACAATATCGACCTGATTACGACCGCACCGACGGTGGTCTACCAGCTCGAGCAGACCGACGGCGAGATCATCGAAGTCGATAATCCCTCGGATCTGCCGGCCGACAACAAGATTGGCGAGATCCGCGAGCCGATCATCCTGGCGCATATCCTGGTGCCCCACGAACATGTCGGCAACGTCATTGGCCTGTGTGTCGAGAAGCGCGGTGTTCAGAAGCGCATGCAGTATCTCGGTCACCAGGTTTCGATAGAATACGAGCTGCCGATGGCCGAAGTAGTGCTCGATTTTTTTGACCGGCTGAAATCGGTAAGCCGGGGCTTTGCCTCATTCGATTACCAGTTCCAGCGCTTCCAGGCGGCGCCGCTGGTGCGGCTGGATATCCTGGTCAACCGGGAAAAGGTGGATGCGCTGTCGGTCATCGTTCATCGCGAGAATGCGCGGATTCGCGGCCGGGAGGTCGTCGAGCGGTTGCGCGAGCTCATTCCCCGGCAGATGTTCGATGTGGCAATCCAGGCCGCGATCGGTTCGCAGGTCGTTTCCCGCAGCACGGTCAAGGCCCTGCGCAAGAACGTGACCGCCAAGTGCTACGGCGGCGATATCAGCCGAAAGCGAAAATTGCTGGAGAAGCAGAAGGCCGGCAAGCGCCGGATGAAGCAGGTCGGCTCGGTCGAGATTCCACAGGAAGCCTTTTTGGCGGTGCTGCAAGTTGGCAAGAAATAAATTAAAGTCAATATCTTAGAAATGGTATCTAAAGTATGTTCATAGAGATAATCCTGGTCAGCCTCGCCGTCGTGACCGGCGCGATCTGGGGCGTGGACCGGCTGGCGTTCAAACCGCGGCGGCTGGCGACATCGGCCGATACCTCGGACGCCGAGCCGGTCGTGGTCGAGTACGCACGGACCTTTTTCCCGATTGTTCTCATCGTCCTGGTCATTCGCTCTTTCCTGTTCGAGCCGTTTCGTATTCCGTCGGACTCGATGATGCCCACGCTGCTCGACGGCGACTTCATATTCGTCAACAAGTACACCTATGGGCTGCGACTGCCCGTAACGAACACCAAGCTGGTAGCGCTGGGGCAACCGGAACGCGGCGATGTGGTGGTTTTCAGGTTACCGAGCGATCCGGGCACCAATTTCATCAAGCGGGTGGTCGGACTGCCCGGCGACCGGGTCGAGTACCGCAATAAGCAGCTCTTTGTTAACGGCAAGCTAGCACCGAGTGAGCTCGACGGACTCTATGAAGGACCCGGAAACAACCTGCCGACGGGCCGCAACAGTCCGCGGGTAGGCTACGAAGAGCTGGGCGGCGTGGAGCATGCTATCTTGCTGACGCCGGGACGCAACGGCAAGGAAGGGGTCTTCGTGGTCCCGGACGGACATTACTTCCTGATGGGCGATAATCGGGATAATAGTCACGACAGTCGTTACAAGGGAGTCGGGTTTATCCCGGAAGCTAACCTCGTCGGTAAGGCCGTCCGAATCTGGATGAACTGGAACCTGCCACATTCAGCGCCGATCTGGAGCCGGATCGGCGACCCGATCAGCTGAAGGAGGCTGAAATGCGAAGCAAGCAAGACGGTGTAACGTTAATCGGGTGGCTCGTAATCCTGGCGATCATCGGCGTATTTACGCTCGCGGGCATTCGCCTGGTGCCGGTTTACATGGAGAGCCTCAAGGTGTCATCGGTGCTGCGCAGCGTGAAGGCCGAGCACGACGGCAATCGATCGACGGTGCCGAAGATCAAGCAATCCATTCGGGCCCGTTTCCAGGTCGAGGACATCGATATCATTCGGCATTCCGATATCAAGTTGACGCAAATTGCGAATGGCGGCTACGAGCTGCGAGCCACCTATGAGCACAAGACACAGTTCATTGGCAACCTGGGCCTGATACTCGATGTCGACCACAAGGTCGAGATAAAGCGTTGAAGCCGCTCGCGCAGCTCACCGCGCGGCTCGCCTACGAATTCTCCGACATCGACCTGGCGCGTGCCGCGCTCACCCACCGCAGTGCGGGCGGGAAGAATAACGAGCGCCTGGAATTTCTCGGCGATGCGCTGTTGGACCTGGTGATTTCCGAACAGCTCTACCACCTCAGGCCCCAGGCCAACGAAGGCGACCTCAGCCGCCTGCGCGCCAGCCTGGTCAGGCGCGACGCCCTTGCACGACTTGCCGGCGAACTCGACCTGGGCGATTACCTGGCGCTCGGGCCGGGCGAACTGCGATCAGGCGGCTACCGACGGAAGTCGATACTCGCCGATGCGCTCGAGGCGCTGCTGGGTGCAATCTACCTCGACGGCGGCTACACGCGGGCCAGTGAAGTGGTCCTGGCGCTCTACCGCGAATCGCTCGAGAAACTCCCGGATGCCGCCGAACTGCGGGATCCGAAAACCTTGTTGCAGGAGCGACTGCAGGCCCGCGGGCTTGACCGGCCCGAATACCGCGTGGACCAGGTTGCCGGCGAGGCGCATCAACAGCGTTTCACCGTCGTTTGCCAGGTATCGGCCTTCGATGTGGAAACCCGGGGCGAAGGCAGCAGCCGGCGTCGCGCGGAACAGGCCGCCGCACGCGCGGCACTGGATGAGATCAGCGATGAACCAGCCGCCTGACTATCGCTGTGGGTTTGTCAGCCTGGCCGGCCGCAGCAATGTCGGTAAGTCGACGTTGCTCAATGCCATGGTCGGCGAGAAACTCAGCATCGTTACCCACAAGCCCCAGACGACCCGGTTTCGGCAGGCCGGGATAAAGACAACCGACAACGCTCAGATCGTGTTCGTGGATACACCGGGCATCCATCGCGGCGGCGGCAAGGCGCTCAACCGGGCGATGAACCGAACGGCGCTCCAGACCCTCAGCGAGGGCGACGTCGTGTTATTCGTCGTCGAGACTTTTCGCTGGACCGCCGAGGATGAAGACATACTCGGGCACCTGCGGCAGCTCGATGTGCCGGTCATCGCGGTCGCCAACAAGATCGACCGTGTAACGCCACGCGAGAAGCTCCTGCCGCAGATACAGTCGCTGTCGGAAAAAATGGATTTTGCGGCCATCGTGCCGGTGTCCGCGCTGCGGCGGACCAGCCTGGCCGAACTTGAAAAAGTCATCGTCGATTTGCTGCCGGCCGGGCCGCCACTGTATCCGGCCGGGCAGCAGTCCGATCGCGACGAACAGTTTCATGCCGCCGAAGTCATTCGCGAGCACCTGCTGTTGCGGCTCCAGCAGGAGCTGCCCTATGGAACCCAGGTCGGTATCGAGCAGTTCGAGGACAAGGGTCAGCTCGTCGAGATCGGCGCGATCGTCTGGCTGGAACGGGCTGCGCACAAGTCAATTGTCATTGGTCGCGGCGGGTCCATGCTCAAGGGCATAGGGACCGCCGCACGTCACGACCTCGAAAAACGGTATGGCCGTAAGGTCAATCTCAAGCTCTGGGTCAAGGTGCGCGACAGCTGGTCCGACAACGCGGCCGATCTGCAGCGTTTCGGCTACGATACCTGACCTCATGCAGCGCCAGCGCATCTCCCTGCAACCCGCATTCCTGCTGCACCAGTCGCCGTACCGGGATACGAGCCGGCTGGTGGAGTTCATGACCCGGGATCATGGCCGGATTGGTGTGATCGCGCGCGGTGCCAGGCGGCCGAAGTCGCGCCTGCGGGCCGTGCTGCAGCCATTCCAGCCGCTGCTGGTCTCCTGGACGGCGCGAGGCGATCTCGGCACGCTGACGGGCGCCGAGACCGTGCCGGGCGGCACCGCGCTGCCGCCACACTGCGTCTACAGCGCGTATTACATGAATGAGCTGCTGGTGCGACTGACCCGGCGGCACGACGCTCATCCACAGCTGTTCGAATTCTATGCCGTTGCCCTGGGCGACCTGCCGGGGCAGGCCTCCGAAGCCGAAGTGCTCAGGCTGTTCGAAAAACGGCTACTGGATGAACTCGGCTATGGCCTGCACCTCGAGGAAACCGTCGATGGCCAGGCGGTGGATGAAAGCGCCTGCTACGAGTACCGGCTCGAACACGGTGTGGTCGATGCAGAGGGCCGCACCGATGGCGGCATGATTTTCAGTGGCCGGTCATTACTGGCATTGGCCGCCGAGAGCTTCGAGGGCGAAAGCGAGATTCGCGACGCGCGCCGCCTGCTGCGTGCAGCGCTCGACCAATACCTGGGTGGCCGGCCGCTGGCGGTGCGTCACGTCACACGCGCGGTGCGCCGGGGATTGCGATGATCTTTGGCATTGGCACCGACATCATTCGAATCGACCGTGTTGCCGCGGTTCATGCCCGCTTCGGCGAGCGCTTTGTCGATCGGCTGCTGCTGCCACAGGAGCAGCAGGAGTTCGCCAGGACACGGCGTCACGACAGGTTTCTCGCCATGCGCTTTGCCGCCAAGGAAGCGATTGTGAAGGCACTGGGCACCGGTTTTCGGCACGGTATCTGGATCCGCGATATCGGTGTCAGCCACAACGCGTGGGGGCGCCCCGAGGTCATTCTCTCGTCACGCGCCGAGGCGCTGTGCGCGGAACTGGGTGCGGGCCCGGGCTACGTTTCCCTCTCGGATGAGGCCGGCATGGCCGTGGCATTTGCGATCATCGAGCGGGCCTGATCAGCGCGATTCCAGCGTTGCCAGCGCGTGGTCTACTTCCTGCGTCAGTTCGCGGGTGAGGCTGTCGATACCGTCCAGCCGGTTTTGCCGGATCAGCCCCTCGATCGAGGCCGCGGTTGCGCGCAGCTGCTCGAAGCCGAGCAGTGCTGCGATACCGTTGATCTTGTGCGCGGCTTCCAGCGCCGGAGCCATGGAACCGTGGCGGACGGCGTCGCGAAGTTCGGCGACATGCTGTGGCCATTCGGTGCGCAATTCACGGAGCATTTCCTCGTCCACGAACTCGAGTTTTTGTTCCTGCGCCGGTGGTGGGTGCAACTTGTTTTTATGGCTGACGATATATTTCAACAAGACCGCCGGCCGTATTGGCTTCAACAGGCAGTCGGTCATGCCGGAATCGAGCGCACGGCAGCACTCCTCCGGTGCCGCTGTCAGCCCGATAATAGGCGGGTCGCCGCGCCAGTCCGACAGTGACTGTACCGCCTCGATTCCGTCAAAACCCGGCATCCGCACGTCCATCAGCACCAGATCGTAGCGGTTCGTCAGTATCATCTCACAGGCCGTCTGTCCGTCGCCGCAGGTTTCGACGATACCGCCGTGCCGGGTCAACAGCATTTGCAGGTATTCGCGGCCGAAGCGGTTGTCGTCGGCAACCAGGAGCCGGAGCCCGGCCAGGTCCTGCCGAACGGGGTCGGCGTCTACGGCAGCAGGCGTAGACGACTGTCCGGCGCTACGCTGCAACAACGTGGCGACATGATTCACCACGGAACTCTCGGCGACATGGGTCGGCAGGGCGTTACCGCCGAGCGCTGCCATGACTTCGCGGAGGTTACGGCCCGAGCCCCCGTTGACGAGGCTCAATAGCGGCAGCCGGTCCCTGATCGGTCTCCAGCTCTCCGAGAGTTCGCGCAGGTTTTGAAGGTCCTGGGCACGCAGGTAAACCACTGCCGCATCATCGTCATATTCTTCGGCCGAAATCACGCGCTGCAGTTCGGAAAGATCGCTCACGATTCGGGTTGTCGCACCTTCCCGTTGCAGGCATTCGGACAGCCAGGCGGCAAAATCCGGGTCGGCAGAGGCAATGACCAGCCGCCGGCCGGCGAGCAGGCCGGCCGACTCCGCGGCTGCAAAAGTTTCCTCGACCGCCTCGAGCGGCACTCGAACACAAAACGTGCTGCCTTCGCCTGGCGTGCTGTGCACAGCGATACTGCCGTCCATTGCTTCGCACAGCGCCTTGGAGATGACCAGTCCCAGGCCGGTGCCGCTGATCTCGTGTTGTGGCGTTGCCGGGCGCGCGAACGGTTCGAACAACTTTGGGATGTCCTGCTCCGCGATACCGATACCCGTGTCGCTGACCGTCAGGACCAGCTGGTACCGCTGACCGTCGAAGGGGTGGGCGCTGGCGCGCAGCTGGACCCGTCCGGCCGGAGTGAACTTGATGGCGTTGCCAATGAGGTTTACCAGGATCTGACGAATGCGCAGCGGATCGCCGACAAAATTGACGGGTACGTTGTGGTCGACGGTGCGGGTGAAGTCCAGTCCCTTACGATAGGCAGACGGTGCGAGCATCTGGGTAACGCTGTCAATACAATCGCGGATGGAAAACGGTTGCCGGTGTATTACCAGCTTGCCGGCTTCCAGTCGCGACAGGTTGAGTATGTCGTCCATGATGTCGAGCAGGCCCTGGGCCGACCGCTGGATGGCGTCGAGGAAGCCCTGCTGCGTATCGTTCAGACGGGTCTCGGACAACAGCTCAACGTAGCCGAGTATCGAGTCCATTGGCGTGCGCAGCTCGTGCGAGATATTGGCCAGCAGCGTCGGCTTTGGCCGGGTATCCGGGGCCGATTGCCCGCTGTCGGTATCGGCACGATTGTGTTCGGGTTTGTCTCCCATGAGATCATGGTGCGTTCTGCAGCGGCCATCGTCAAAGCGGCCCGGACCTGTAGAATGCGGTTCATGGACTTAGAAACACCCAAAATCAGCGATAAACCGCTCAGGCGCGGCGAAAATGCGGTAGTGGAGGTCGAGCGACTGACCCACGAAGGGCGGGGTGTTGCCCGGGCCGGCGGCAAGGTGGTTTTCGTTTCGGATGCTTTGCCGGGTGAAACGGTCTCGGCGCGCCTGGTCAAGCGGCGCCGCAAACATGATGAGGCCCGCACCGACGAGGTTTTGCACGCGTCGCCGCAGCGGGTCGAACCTCGGTGCCGGTGGTTTGGCGCCTGCGGCGGCTGTACCCTCCAGCATCTCGATGCGGAAGCCCAGCTCGAATTCAAGGAGCAGTGGCTGTTCGACTCACTACAGCGGATCGGCGGGGTGCAACCGGAACAACGAATGGCGCCACTGCGCGGTCCGGTCTGGGGCTATCGCCGCAAGGCACGATTGGGAGTCAAGTTCGTTGACGGCAAGGGCCGCGTCCTGGTTGGATTCCGCGAACGCTACAAGCCATACATCATGGATATGAACAGCTGCGAAGTCCTCGATCCGCGGCTGGCGGCGCTGATCCAGCCGCTGCAGGACCTGATTGGCGGCATGTCGATCAACCGGCGGCTGCCGCAGATCGAGGTGGCAGCCGGCGACGACAGTATCGTACTGGTCCTGCGCGTGCTCGATCCGCCGGCTGATGCCGATCTCGCGCTGCTGGCAGAATTCGAGACGCAGCACGGCGTCGTGATGTGCCTGCAGCCCGGCGGGCTGGACACGGTCGCGAGGCTTGATGGCAGCGACACACCGCCGTTGCGTTACGCGCTGCCGGAATTTGACGTCGGGATTCAGTTCCTGCCAATTGATTTCATCCAGGTCAATGCAGCAATCAACCGTGCGATGGTTTCGCAGGCCGTTTCGGCGCTGGCGCTGAAGCCCGATGACAGGGTGCTGGACCTGTTTTGTGGCCTGGGTAATTTCAGCCTGCCGTTAGCCAGGAATGCCGGACAGGTTACCGGCATCGAGGGGCACGCCGGACTGGTCGCCCGTGCCACGGCCAACGCGCAGCGTAACGGGATTGAAAACGCCGAGTTCATTGCCGCCGATCTCGATTCGGATCCCGAAAGTATCGCTGCACTGAATCGTCAGTACGATGCCATCCTGCTCGATCCACCGCGTAGCGGCGCCGGGGCCGTCTGCTCCTCGAGGAGCTCGGCGAGGGTCCATAACCTGGATTTGAGGTCAAGGG
>JAHEKH010000035.1 GCA_024638445.1 Gammaproteobacteria bacterium
AGGCAGTCGGCGCTGCACATTGCCGCGACCCGGGCCGCAAGACGGTCGTTGTCGCCGTAGCGGATCTCGTCGGTGGCGACGGTGTCGTTCTCGTTGATGATCGGCACGACGCCACGAGCGAGCAGGGTTTCGATCGTGCTGCGGGCATTGAGGTATCGGCGCCGGTCCTCGGTGTCGCCCAGCGTCAGCAGCAGCTGTGCGGCACGCACCTCGTGCCGGCCCAGCGATTCCTGGTAGGCGTGGGCCAGCTGGATCTGGCCCGCGGCGGCTGCGGCCTGCTGCTGGTCGAGGCGGCGCTGGTCATTGCCGATCCCGAGATACCTGCGGCCGAGCGCAATGGCGCCGGAAGAGACGATAGCCACCTGCTGGCCTCGCTGTAACAGCTGGGCCACTTCGGCCGCGAGCGACGCGAGCCATTCCCGGTCGAGTTCGCCGCTGGCGAAATCGACCAGCAGTGACGAGCCGACTTTGATGACGACCCGGCGGGCGTCCTGCACCCTCGGCAGGTCAGCGGTCGGTTTAGCGGTCACGGTTACCCCGGCAGGATCAAAACCCACAGTTTACCCGTGAATGCTTCAGACGCAGCCACGGCGTGCGGGCGGGTGTGCCTCCGCGGTCCTGGCCTGTCCGGTCACCGGGTAGTGCTGCGCCGCCCGTGCCAGTGCTTCGTCGAGGTCCGCCAGCAAGTCGTCAGCGCTCTCGATACCGACCGACAACCGGACGAGACTTTCGGTAATCCCGGCCGTGGCCTGGTCCTCGGGACTCATCGCGGCATGGGTCATGCTGGCCGGGTGGGCGACGAGGCTCTCGACGCCACCAAGCGATTCGGCCAGAAAGAAGTGCTCCAGCCCGTTGAGAAAGGCCCGGACCGCCGGTTCGCCGCCGGCCAGCTCGAGACTGATCATGGCGCCGAAGCCGTGCTGCTGGGCCCGCGCCAGGTCGTGGCCCGGATGATCGGGCAGCCCCGGATAATAGACCTTCGGGACCCGGGCATCGCTGGCGAGAAAGCCGGCAATCCGGCGCGCATTCTCTTCGTGCGCCCGTGCCCGTACCAGCAGGGTGCGCAGGCCGCGCAGCGTCAGAAAACTGTCAAACGGCGCGCCGGTCACGCCGGTACAGTTGCCCCACCAGGCCACTTCCTCGGCCAGCGCCTCATCGCGCACGACGACCGCGCCGCCGACGACGTCACTGTGGCCGTTGAGATACTTGGTGGTCGAATGCACGACCAGGTCCGCGCCCAGTTCGATGGGCCGCTGCCACGCCGGTGAGAGGAAGGTGTTATCCGCGACCAGCAACGCCCCGTGCTGCCGGCACAAAGTGGAAACCGCTGATATGTCGGTGAGTCGCAGCAGGGGATTGCTTGGCGTTTCCACCAGCACCATTTTCGGTGCGCGGGAGAAAAGGTCTGGCAATAGCCGGGTGTCGGTGAGATTGGCAAACAACACGCGGCAATGACCGCGCCGGTGCAGCGCCGACAGCAGCCTGTGCGTGCCGCCGTAGCAATCGTGTGGTGCGATCACCAGGTCACCGGGATTCAGCAGCTGGCAAACGAGGTGAATCGCGGCCATGCCGGAGCTGGTAATGGTCGCAGCCGCGCCGTCCTCGAGTTCCGCGATCGCGGTGGCCAGCGTGTCACGCGTGGGATTACCGGATCGCGAGTAGTCGTAGTCGCGCTTGTTGCCAAAGCCATCGAAGGTAAAGGTCGACGAGAGGTGCAGGGGCGGCACCACGGCGCCGTGCCCTGAATCCGTGCCGAGACCGCTGCGCGCGGCGAGGGTTTGCGGCTGCCGCCCGGATTTCCCGGCCGGTTGCCGAATGCTGTCGTGTCGATTGTCCAAAACCGTCTCCCGCAGCCGAACTGCATGTGCCATTGCAGGCCATCATCGGAAAGCACGGGAGGAATCGAGGGAGGGTCGCTGCAACCGTCAGCCTGCCGGCGTGTCTTGCAGCAACTCATCTCTCGGGCCGTAACCCGTTGGACTTGGCACCGTTTCGGAGTGGTCAGTTCCGCTGGTTGCCCCGGCTTCAAAGGGCCAATCCCTCTGCCGGTCTCGATGAGTAACCCCAAAACTAGGCGCAAGCCCTGGCGGTGTCAACCGCCGGCCCCCCAAAAGCAAGTTACGCTTTTGCATTGGCGGGGGCGCGGCCGAATCTTCCCTTACATTATCTACAGGTCCTCATACAGGTCCCCCTGGCGAAGGCGGGCCGGCCCTTGTTGTCGCGCCTGTATCAACGTGCTAATGTGATAACACGCTAATACAAACACCCCGGGAATATCCATGAAAACCCTGCATGCCGGCGAGTCCGAGCAGGAGCGCCGGTCCCTCGAAGACCGGCTCTTCGAGGCAGTCCTGACGCTGAAAAACGTCGAAGAGTGCCGGAAGTTCTTTACCGATCTGACTACGCCGGCCGAGCTGGAAGCGCTGGCCGACCGCTGGTCGGTGGTGGGTCTGCTGGAGGACGAGGTGCCCTATAGGGAAATCCACGATCGCACCGGCGTCAGCGTTACGACCATCGGCCGGGTAGCCCGCTTCCTGACAACCGGCAGCGGCGGTTACCAGCTGGCGTACCAGCGGCTGAAGCGCAAGAGCCGAAAACAGGCACGCGCATGAGCGAGCGGATCAAGATCGCGGTGCAGAAATCCGGCAGGCTGTCGGAGAACTCGCTCGACCTGTTGCACCGCTGCGGCCTGCAGTATGCGCGCAGCCAGAGCCGCCTGTATTGCGCCGGCGAAAACATGCCTGTCGATATCCTGCTGGTCCGTGACGACGACATCCCGTCGATGGTGCAGCAAGGGGTATGCGAGCTGGGTATCGTCGGCGAGAACGTGTTGCGCGAGCAGCAGGAGGCCGATCGCGAAACAGGCAACGGCCAGGCGACTGTCGTCCGCGGACTGGATTTCGGTTACTGCCGCCTGTCGATAGCGGCACCCCGTGAGACACCTTATGCCGGTCCGCAGTCCCTCGACGGGCGGCGCATTGCGACCAGCTATCCGGCGATACTCGGACGCTACCTGGCCAGGCACGGCATAGAGGCGAAAATCGTCCGGCTGGCCGGCGCCGTCGAGATCGCACCTTCCCTGGGCCAGGCCGATTTCATCTGCGACCTGGTATCCAGCGGCAATACCCTGAACGCCAACGATCTGCGCGAAACCGAGGTGATTCTCGACAGCGAGGCGCTGCTGGTGGCCACACCGCGTACGCTCTCGCCGGAAAAACAGGCCTGGGTAGACCGCATGCAGCGGCGTATCGACGGCGTCGTCCGGGTGCGCGAAAGCAAGTACATCATGCTGCATGCGCCACGTAGCGCGGTGGCTGAAATCTCCCGCCTCCTGCCCGGCAGCGAAACACCGACGGTCGTGAGCCTCGATGGCTGCGACAACCGGGTTGCGATGCACGCCGTGTGCCGCGAAACCGTGTTCTGGGAGACGCTCGAAGCGCTCAAAGACGCCGGCGCCAGCGCCATGCTGGTGCTGCCGGTCGAAAAGATGCTCGCGTAACCGCCATGCTGGAAACTTACGACTGGAATGCCTTGAGCGGCAGCGAGCGCGACCGCCTGTTGCGCCGGCCGGCGCAGGATGATGCGACCCGGGTGGAGCAGGGCGCCGCGGACATCATCGCGCGGGTCCGGCGCGAGGGCGATGGGGCCGTGCGCAGCATTACCGCGGAAATCGACGGCATCGTGATCGAAAAGCTCCGGGTCGAACCGGAGACAATCGCCGCAGCACTGGATCAATGCGAGCCTGTCCTGCGACGCGCGCTGGTCCAGGCGCGGGACAACGTCAGGACGTTTCATGGCGCGCAGCTCGGACAGCCATCATCGGTCGTCACCGTGCCGGGTGTCGTGTGCGAACGGCGCGTATTGCCGCTGGAATCGGTGGGGATGTACGTGCCGGCTGGCAGTGCACCGCTGGCCTCCAGCGTGATCATGCAGGCGGTGCCGGCCGCGCTGGCCGGTTGTGCGCGGCGGGTGTTGTGCAGCCCGCCCCAGGCCGACGGGCGGCCCGACCCGGCGATACTCGCCGCCGCTGCGTTGTGCGAGGTGGACGAGGTCTACGCCGTCGGCGGTGCGCAGGCGATTGCCGCCATGGCTTTCGGGACCGAGTCGATAGCGCCGGTGGACAAGTTGTTTGGCCCGGGCAACGCCTGGGTCGCTGCGGCCAAGCGGCTGGTCGCGCAGGCGCCCGACGGCGTGCCGTGTGACCTGTCGGCCGGTCCGTCCGAGGTGCTCGTGGTCGCCGATCAAAGCGCCGACCCGGCATTTGTCGCCGCAGACCTGCTGGCCCAGGCCGAGCATGGCGCAGATTCGCAGGTGTTACTCGTCACAACGTCAGCGGCACTGGCCGGCCAGGTGGCCGGCGAGCTGAGCCGGCAGGGTTACAACCTGTCGCGCGCGGAAATCGTGATGCAGTGTCTGGCCACTTCCCCCGCGCTGGTGGTTAAAACGCTCGACGATGCCTTCGACGTCGTGAACCGTTACGCCCCGGAGCACCTGATCCTGCAGGTGGTCGAGCCGCGCCGCTGGCTGGAGCGGGTCAGGAACGCGGGATCGGTTTTTCTCGGCCCGTGGACCCCGGAGGCTCTTGGCGATTACTGCAGCGGGACCAACCACGTTTTACCGACCGGCGGGCATGCCCGTCACAGCAGTGGCCTGGGTGTTGCCGATTTCTGCAAGTCGATCACGGTGCAGGAGGCCACGCCTGCCGGACTGGAGCAGCTTGCGGCATCGGCAACTGCGCTGGCGGCCGTAGAGCGGCTCGACGCACACGGTCAGTCCGTCAGGGTCCGGCTGGCGCGACTGCGGGCGGGCGCCGCATGAACAGCTGGCAATCGATCCTGCGCCCGGAGTTACTCGACTTTGCCGGCTACAGCGCCGCCAGCGATGAGCACGACCTGCTCCGGCTGCACGCCAACGAGGCGCCGGCGGATCCGTCCGGAAACCGCGCCGGCCTGAACCGCTACCCGATTCCGGTCCCGCCCGCGCTGGTCACCGCGATGGCCGGCTACTACGACGTCGATCCCGGACAGGTGCTGCCGGTGCGTGGCAGCGACGACGGCATCGACCTGCTGGTGCGGGCCTTTTGCCGGTCGGGTCGTGACAGCGTGCTGGTGTGCCCGCCGACCTTCGGGATGTACGAGGTCGCCGCAAGACTGCAGGACGCGGGCATCGTCCGTGTTCCGTTATCGCCGGAAGACGGTTTTCGCCTTGATGCAGACGCGGTCCTCGGGGCTTGCAGCGATACGGTACGCCTGGTCTTCCTGTGTTCACCCAACAATCCAACCGGCAACCTCTGTCCCGACGAGGTCGTATTCGAACTGACTGAAGCTCTGGCCGGTCGCGCGCTGGTCGTCGTCGATGAGGCTTACATCGAGTTTGCGGGCAAGCCAGGCCTTGCACGTCAGCTGGGCCGGGCCGGCAACCTGGTCGTGCTACGCACGATGTCGAAGGCGCTGGGCCTGGCCGGAATTCGTTGTGGTGCAGTGCTGGCAGAGTCCGGCCTGGTGGCGCGACTGTGCCGCCTTACCCGCTGCCGGTGCCGACCGTCGAGGCGGCATTGGCGCGTCTCGGCGAGGCCGGACGATCCGATCTTGCAAGGGTCGTCTCGCAAACGCGATCTGAACGAGCAAGGTTGGCAGAGGCGCTGGGCCAGCATCCTGGTATCAGGCGGGTCTGGCCCAGCGAAGCGAATTTCCTGCTGGTCGAACCGGCCGGGGACGCCGCCGGACTGGCCGGCGTCTGCCGCGACGCGGGGATCCTTGTGCGCTACTTTGCCGCGTCGCAGAGCCTGCCGGCTTGCCTGCGCATCACCGTGGGCGCGCCGGCGGACAATGACCGGCTGCTGGCCAGCCTGCCGGCAGCGCAGCGACCTGCCCATGCTTAAAGTGTTGTTCATCGATCGCGACGGCACGCTCGTCGAGGAACCGGCCGACGAACAGGTCGACTCGCTGGAGAAGGTACAGTTCGTCGCCGGCGCCATCCCGGCACTGCTGGAGCTGGCGCAGGCCGGCTTTGTCTTCGTGCTGGTCAGCAACCAGGACGGGCTGGGCACCGAGTCGTTTCCTACAGAAGATTTTCGCCTGTCCCACGACTTCATCATCCGGCAGCTCCGCTCGCAGGGGGTGATTTTTGCCGCCGAGTTCATCTGTCCTCACCGTGAAGAAGACGGCTGCGCCTGCCGCAAGCCGGCGACGGGCCTGGTGGAGGCGTTTTTCGACAGCCACACCGTGGATACCGGGAACAGCTACGTAATCGGTGACCGTGACAGTGACCTCGAATTTGCCGCCAACCTGGGCCTGCAGGGCATCACGCTCGGCCCGCAAACGGGCTGGCGCGATATCGCTAACGCCATCCTCCGTCCGGCCAGGATTGCCAGGGTCAGCCGCCGCACGAACGAGACCGACCTGCACGTCACGGTCAATCTCGATCGCCAGGGCGCCGACGAGATCGACACCGGGATTCCGTTTTTCGATCACATGCTGGAGCAGCTCGCGCTGCACGCCGCCTTCGGTCTCACTATCAAATGCGCAGGCGATATCGAGGTCGACGACCACCACACGGTCGAGGATGTCGCCCTCGGGCTGGGCGAAGCGCTGGACTGCGCCCTCGGCGATCGTGCCGGCATCGGCCGCTACGGTTTTGTCCTGCCGATGGATGAATCGCTGGCGCAGGTGGCAATCGATCTGAGCGGCAGGCCCCACTGCAGCTTCGAGGCCAGCTTCGGCCGGCCGATGATCGGTCAGCTCGCCACCGAAATGGTGCCGCATTTTTTCAGCAGCCTGTCGCAGAGCCTGCGCGCGAGTGTGCACGTGACGGTGACCGGGCAGAACACGCATCACCAGGTCGAGGCCGCCTTCAAGGGTCTCGGTCGCGCGTTGCGGCCGGCGCTGGCGGTTAGCGGCACCGCGATACCCAGCAGCAAGGGGTTGTTGTGATTGACGTAGCCATTGTCGATACCGGTGGCGCCAATATCGCATCGGTGCGTTATGCGCTGGCCCGGCTGGGGCGCAGCGGAACGCTGGTGAGTAATCCGGAGGACCTGGCTGGTGCCAGCCACATTATTCTGCCGGGTGTCGGTGCAGCGGGGGAGGCGATGAAACGTCTCCACGCCAGCGGTATGGCCGATGCCCTGCGGAATTGCGGGCAGCCGGTACTCGGTATTTGTCTCGGTCTGCAGCTGCTGTGCGCGCGGTCGGAGGAAGACGGGCTCGACTGCCTCGGCGTCGTGCCTGGCTCAGCACAAAAACTGCAGGCCACGGCACGCCGGCCGGTGCCCCACATGGGGTGGAATACTGTCGACTTCAGCCAGAAGAGCCGGCTGCTGAAAGGAGTGCCGACAGCGGCGCGCTTCTACTTTGTGCACAGCTACGCGGTTCCCCTGATGGACTGTACGACCGGGAGCACCGATTACGGCGAGACCTTCAGCAGCGTAATCGAGCACCGGAACTTTTTTGGCACCCAGTTTCACCCCGAGCGTTCGTCGACCCAGGGTGCGACGGTGCTGGCCAACTTCATGGAGCTCAGCTGAGATGCACGTCATTCCGGCCATCGATCTCATCGGCGGACGCTGTGTCCGGCTGCGGCAGGGCCAGTTCGACGCCGTGACCGAGTACGAAGTCGATCCGCTGCAGCAGGCGGGCGCCAGTGTCGCCGCGGGATTATCCTGCGTGCACCTGGTCGATCTCGATGGCTGCCGGGCCGGCAAGCCGGTCAACAGCGAGACGCTCGCGGCCCTCGCCGCGATTCCCGGAATTCGTTTGCAGACCGGCGGCGGGATTCGGGACGAACGTTCGGCCCGGGCCTGCCTGGACGCCGGTGCGCACCGCGTGGTCGTCGGCAGCACGGCGTTCCGCGAGCCGGAGACAGTTGCGCGCTGGATTGGCGACCTGGGCGCGGCACGAATCGTCATTGCCGCCGATGTCCGCATCGACAACGGCACACCGAGGCCGCTGGTCGAGGGCTGGCAGGCCGATGCGGATCGGGATTTCTATGCCACCCTCGATTTCTTCGTCGGGCGCGGCTTGCGGCACCTGTTGTGCACCGAGGTTTCGCGTGACGGCATGATGGCCGGGCCAGCCGTGGGACTGTACCGCGAGCTGTGCGGGCGCTACCCGGCGCTGCGGGTGCAGGCCTCAGGCGGGGTGCGGGACGAAGCCGATCTCGAGACGCTACGGCGTGCCGGTGCGGCGGCAGCAATCGTCGGCAAGTCACTGCTCGATGGGGCCATGCAGCTGGAGGGACTGTCGCAATGGTCGCCCGCCGCATAATTCCCTGCCTGGACGTGCGTGGCGGCCGGGTCGTGAAGGGCGTGCAGTTTCGCGGTCATCGCGACGTCGGTGGCATCGTCGAGCTGGCGCAACGTTATCGCGATGCAGGCGCCGATGAGCTGGTGTTTTATGACATTGCCGCCTCACCGGAAGGCCGCACCGTCGACGCCAGTTGGGTCGGCAGCGTGGCGGCCTGTCTCGATATCCCGTTTTGCGTTGCCGGCGGTATCCGCAGCGTCGCGGATGCCGAGCGGACGCTGTCGGCCGGCGCCGACAAGATCTCGGTCAACTCGCCGGCGCTGGAAGATCCCACGCTGATCGATGCCCTGGCAAAGCGCTTCGGCACCCAGTGCGTGGTCACCGGTATCGACAGCCGCCGGGTCGATGGCGACTGGATCGTGTACCAGTACACCGGGAGCGAGAAAAGCACGCGGCCGGCCCGGCGCCGGACGTTGGACTGGGTGCGCGAGGTGCAGGATCGTGGCGCGGGCGAGATCGTGCTCAACTGCATGAGTCACGACGGTACACGCAACGGCTATGACCACGAACAGCTCAACGCGGTGCGCGAGGTTTGCACAGTTCCGCTGGTGGCATCCGGTGGTGCAGGTGAAGCCGAACATGTGCGTGATGTTTTTGCAGGAACTGGCGTCGATGCGGCACTTGCCGCCAGCATCTTTCACGACAACGTGGTGCAGATACCGGCACTGAAGACGCTGCTGAACCGTTCCGGGATCGAGGTACGCCTGTGACTGTCGATGTATTAAAACTCGACTGGGATAAAGGCGGTGGCCTGTTGCCGGCCATCGTGCAGCATGCCGGGACGGCATCGGTCCTGATGCTGGCCTACATGTCACCGGAATCGCTCGAACGCACGCTGGCCACCGGCCGGGTGACCTTTTTCAGCCGCAGCCGCCAGGCCCTGTGGACCAAGGGCGAGACGTCCGGCAATTTTCTCGAACTGGTCGATATCGAGATCGATTGCGACCGGGACACGCTGCTGGTTCGGGCGTTGCCGGCCGGCCCGGTGTGTCATCGTGGCACCGACAACTGTTTTGACACCGATGACTATGCATTCCTGACGCACCTCGAGACGATCATTGGCGAGCGCGCCGGAGCGTCAGCCGACGGCAGCTACACGGCCCGCCTGCTCGCCGGCGGTACGCCCGGGATCGCACAGAAAGTCGGTGAAGAGGCCGTGGAGGTGGCGTTGGCAGCCGTTACCGGTTCGGACGCGGAGTTTCTCGACGAGGCGGCCGACCTTTTCTATCACCTGATGGTGCTGCTGAAGGACCGCAACGTGTCGCTTGCCGATGTGTCGGCGCGACTGGCGCAACGCCACGCAGCGGCGGACGACGGGCTGGCTGCTGGCGCGGGTTAACGGCTGCAGCGGTAGGGGATCGGTATTGCCGGCGGTCGTTCGATGCCCTGCGCGGTCAGCATTTTCCACAGCGCCGGAAAGTTTCGGGCTTCGAACGACGGATAGACGAGAAAGCCGGACAGCCCGTAGAGCGACTCGGTTTCCACCAACTCTTCCAGCAAGGCGTCCGCCTCTGCATCGCGACCGAGTGTTTCGAGAAACAGCCATCGCAGGCTGGCGTCATCGCCGGTGGTCGCAAACAGGGCATCTGCATCAGCCACGCGGCCTTCTGCGCAGGCCTGGCGCACCTGCATCAGCAGCTTGCCGATTTCATCGCCCGAACGTTTGAGGTATTCATCGAGCACGGCCCGGGCGCGAGCGGCATCGCCGGCCACCAGCAGTCCACGGTGAGCGTGATACAGGACCCGCAGCGGCGGGTTCGGTTCCTGCAGCGCCTTGTCGATCATCATCACGGTGTCCTCGACGCTGACGCGGTTCATGTAGTTGATGATGCCGCCATCGTTTTCACCGGGTGAGGGCGCCAGCTTCCACGCCTCGAGGCCTGCCTCCCGCGACTTGTCGTACTCGCCGGTGATCAGGTACAGGTACTGCAGCCACTCCCAGCCATTACGGTTTTCCGGCTCCAGTTCAGTCAGCTGGCGTGCCAGCCGGACCTGGTCGTCGAAACGCAGGTCGAACGACGCTGCCCGCATTTCCGCTTCCACCCGCGTCACCTCCGACCGGGCGTACCTGGCCGCGCCCTCGATGGCCGCGTCATATCGCCCCCGCCGCTCCTCGACCGGCAGGCCCGAGTCCTGGTAGGCGACGGAGGAGGGATTCAGCTGGCTTTCCCACAGCTCGGCGAGCTTCAGGTGCGCGTCGGCAAACTGTGGATCGAGCGACACCGCATGATCGTAGGCGGCGATGACATCATGAATGTTGCCGAGGTCGCTGTGACCGATGATCTCATGGTGCAGCGACAGGGCGCGCAGGTACGCCTCCCAGGCCTCCACGGAGCGGGTCCCGGCCGACACCATTTGCGCCAGCGTATCCGGGTCCATCGCCGTTTGCAGGGCGTTGGCGATGTCGAATGCGATCTGCTCCTGGATGCTGATCGAGTCGTCGCTGTTGCCGTCGTAAGTCTTGCTCCACAGGTTCTTGTCGTCGGCCGCACGCACCAGCTGCGCGGTCACTCTCAACCGGTCGCCGGCGCGACGGACCGAGCCTTCGAGTATGTGCGCTACGCCGAGCGCCCCGGCTATCACCGGGGCGACCTCGGTCGAGTCCTTGTAGGCAAACGACGAGCGTCGTGACGCAACGAGCAGGTCAGCCGTGCGCGCGAGTGCATTGAGGATTTCCTCGGTGAGGCCATCGGTGAACCAGGCCTGGTTGCCCTCGGGACTCAGGTCCCGGAACGGCAGGACCGCCACCGACTTCTCCAGCTGCGGCATGGCCGCGCCGGAGCGGGTGAACTTGTCGTAGGCAAGCCAGCCGACGGCAATCAGCAGCGTGACCATCGTGAAGACGTTGAGGTACAGGCCGGCACGCGGGTCTTTCGGTGCATCGACGGGAACATCGTCGGCCTTCTTCAGTCCTTCAGGCGTCAGCTCGAAAGCCCAGGCCAGGAACACCGCAACCGGCAGACCGAGGACCATCACGAGGATCAGGACCTGCATGAACCAGTTGGGCACATTAAAGACCCCACCGACCAGGTCTGCGACCTGTGCGATCAGCCAGCAACCCACCACGTATGCCGCGCCGACCCGGAATACGTTTCGATTGCGAAGTTCCTCGATCAGCCTGAGCATCGATACCCTGAGCGCCTGCCGGCTGGTGCACCGGTGTGCGCGCCAGCTTAGTTTTTCGAAGGCCAACCCGCAAATGCGCGCAGAACGCTTAAGGCTGCTGCATTGCTGTTGCCAGGTCGCGCGCATCGACTTCGTTATACTCAGCCAACCCTGCAATGGAGCGTGTTCCTGGCACCAGCCGCCACCACAGCCCGGGCTTCGGGTTCGGCATTCGTATGAAAGCAGTTCTTTACGAGCAGTTTGGTGCGTTACCCGGGTTGACCAACGTCGCCGACCCGGAGCCGCCGCCGCACGGCGTGATCGTCAAAGTCGAAGCCAGCGGCGTGTGCCGCAGCGACTGGCACGGCTGGCTGGGTCACGATCCGGACATCTGCCTGCCGCACGTGCCCGGTCATGAGTTCGCGGGCACCGTCCTGGCGCTGGGCAGCGAAGTACGGGGCTGCCAACGGGGTGACCGGGTGACCGTGCCGTTCGTGTGCGGCTGCGGTACCTGTGCCCAGTGCCGCTCGGGCAATCAGCAGGTTTGTACACGGCAGACCCAGCCGGGCTTTACGCACTGGGGCTCGTTCGCCGAATACGTTGCAGTCCATCATGCCGACCTCAACCTGGTGCCGTTGCCGGACGAGCTCGATTACGCCACGGCTGCCAGCCTGGGCTGTCGTTTCGCCACCTCGTTTCGTGCGGTGGTAGACCAGGGGAGAGTAACTGCCGGCGAGTGGGTAGCCGTTCATGGCTGTGGCGGTGTCGGGCTGTCCGCCGTCATGATCGCCCGGGCGCTGGATGCGCGGGTCATTGCGATCGACATCGCTGAAGAACCGTTGCGACTGGCACTGGTGGTGGGCGCCGAAGCGACGATAGACGGCAGGCATGTTGCCGACGTTGCCGAAGCAATTAATGAGTTGACCGGCGGTGGCGCCCACGTCTCGATGGATGCGCTGGGGAGTCCGGCGACCTGTGTTAACTCGCTGCAGTGCCTGCGGCCTCGTGGCCGCCATATTCAGGTAGGGCTATTGCCTGCGGTCCTGGAAGGACCGCGGCTGCCGATGGACCGCATCATCGGCCGGGAACTGGAGCTGAGAGGCAGTCACGGCATGCAGGCGCACCGATACCGGGACATGCTGGCAATGATCCGGTCGGGCCGGCTGTCGCCGGGCAAGCTGCTGGGGCGCACGATCAGCCTGGGCGAATCGATCGAGGCGCTGACCACGCTGGACCGGTCGACCGCTGCCGGTGTCACGGTGATTACGACATTTGCCTGACGTGCCGGCTGCGGTAAATCGCAGCGCGGTCAATCAGTGTGAGAGTGGCTGCAGTCCGGCTCCGTGGTCAGTCCTGACGTCTGGTGTCGACCGCCGTGATGATCGACGATGTAGGCTTCATAGCCATCGAGCGCTTCGATCGCATTCATTCCGGCACTGACGCCCAGCACGAATACACCGGTTGCCAGTGCATCGCACCAGATCCCATCGGGGCCAACCACGCTGACGCTGCGAATGTCGCTGGGCGAGTCCCCGGTTCGCGGGTTGATGATCTGGTGATATCGCACACCTTCCTGTTCGAAAGCGCGCTCGTAGTCGCCCGAGGTCGAGATCGCTCTGTCATTCAGCGGGATTCGGACCAGGACGTCGCTGTTGTCGCCCGGGGTATTGATCTCGACCACCCAGGGCTTGCCGCGCCGGTCGCTCATTGCCCGGGTGTCGCCGCCGGCGCTGACCAGTGCGTTCATCGAGCCACAGGCCGCCAGCATTTTTATCGCACGATCGACGGCATGGCCCTTGGCGATACCGGCAATATCGATCCGCATGCCCTCCCTGGGGAGGAAAACGGTGCGCTTTACCCGGTCGGTTTGCACGAGGCGGTAGTCAACGGCCTGCAGCGCTTCCCGGGTCTGGTCCTCGTCGGGGCGCAGCTGGCGGTCGTAATCGAACAGGAAGCCGACGCTGGCAAAGGTGATATCGAAGGCCCCCTGCGTCGCTCTGCCAAACCGTAATGCCTTGTCGATCAGGTCATACAGCTCGCTGCTGACCTTGACCGGTTTGATCGCGGCCTGTGCGTTGATCGATGCAATTTCGGATTTGGAGTTGTCGGCGCTGATCATCGCATCGATCCGGTCCATTTCCTTGCGGACCCCGCGTATGCAGCGTTTCGCCTGTTTCCGGTTGTCGTGCCAGAATTCCATCTGCACGGCATCTTCGAGGATCTCGGCAGTTCCGGAATACCAGTCGGCCCGAGCGGCGCCTGAAAACGCCAGCAGCAGCGCAATTGCGCTCAGTGTTTTTGTCAACATAGCCCGAGTCATCTTACAAGAATCCCCCGGCCCGCAACATTGAGTTTGTACCTGCAAACCCGGGTCATGCGTTACGAGCCCGGCAAGGTATCCTCAATTGCGCGGGATTGGGCTTTGGTAGATTATTCCCCGTTGGCCGGATACCGGTAATCCATGAACCGAACACACCGCTCAGAGACCTCAGGCAGCGCAGGATCGTGCAGCGTGTGCGCGCCTGTCTCGCTATAGACATGGCTGGTCATACAGGTCGTCGATATGCCCGATTGGCGGAACGTGCCCGGCACAGCGCTGTCATCGCGCGCGGTCCGGTGGATATAAGGAGTGATTCAATGAACCCAATTAACCCGGGCAACCTGATCAGGGTTGCGCTGCTCGTTCCGGTGTTCCTCGCTGCGGCCTGCGTCAGCGCGACCGTGGCCGAAACCGGCGACGATTCAGCGGAGCTGGCAAAAATCATCGCCGAGCATCGTGCTTACCAGTTACGCGAGTTTCCCACCCTGGCAACCCAGGCAGGCGTGACGGAACACAATGACCGGTTGGGTAGCGTCAGCGCAGCAGCGTTGCACCGGCAGGAATCGACGGAGCGGGATTTTCTCGCCCGGCTCGATGCGCTGGAGCGTGCCGCCCTCGACGACAGCGAGCGTATCAACGCCGATTTGCTCAGCTGGGTTCTGCAGGATTCGATCGCAGCGCACGAACTCGACCTGTCGCGGGTGCCGTTCAACACGTTCTGGGGATTCTTTATCGGCGCGCTGCGGGCCAGCGATGGCGTCCGGATGGACAATGCCGCCGACTACGAGCAATACATCGACAGGCTGCAGGATTTTCCGCGCTGGTTCGACGAAAACATTGCGAACATGAAGCGCGGTATCGATACCGGTTTCACGCTGCCACGAATCGTGCTCGACGGCGTGCTGCCGACGGTCAAGGCGCAGATCAAGGGCGACCCGACCGAGAGCAGTCTGTATGAACCGTTCGAGGCGATGAGCGACAGACTCCCGGCTGCTGAAGCGGATCGTCTGCGGCAGGCGGGCAAGGCCGCAATTGCCGACGCCGCAGTTCCGGCCTTCGCACGGCTGTATGAGTTCCTGAGTGACGACTACCTGGCTGCCGCCACCGATACGGTCGGCGCCAGCGAGATGGCTGGCGGCGATGCCTATTACCGTTATGCCATCCGTCGTTACGTCACTACAGACATGGACCCGGCGGAGATTCACCAGATCGGCCTGGACGAGGTGGCGCGAATCCGCCGGGAAATGCAGGAGGTCATTGCCGAAACCGGTTTCGAGGGCGGCTTTGAGGCGTTCACCGAGTTCCTGCGCACCGACCCGCAATTCTATGCCGAGACGCCAGAGGCGCTGTTGAAGGAAGCCGGGTGGATTGCGAAACGAATCGACTATGTCATGCCGGGGTATTTCGGCAAGCTCCCGCGGTTGCCTTACGGCATCGTACCGGTGCCCGACGAGCTGGCGCCGAACTACACCACGGCGTCATACAACCCGGCGCCCATCGGCGGGGTGCGCGGGGGCGCCTATTGGCTCAACACCTACCGACTCGACCAGCGGCCCCGGTATGAACTCACGGCGTTGACGCTGCACGAAGCGGTGCCCGGCCATCATCACCAGGGGGCGCTGTCGCAGGAGCTGGAAAACGTGCCCGATTTCCGTCGCAGTCTGTACCTGTCGGCGTACGGCGAGGGCTGGGGGCTGTACTCGGAGAAGCTGGGCGTTGAAATGGGTGTATACCAGACACCTTACGATCACTTCGGCCGGCTGAGCTATGAAATGTGGCGCGCCTGCCGCCTGGTTATCGACACCGGGATTCACTCGCAGGGCTGGAGCCGGCGGCAGGGCCTGGATTTCCTGGCGGCGAACACGTCGTTGTCGCCGGCCAACGTTCGCGCCGAGGTCGATCGCTATATCTCGTGGCCCGGCCAGGCGCTGTCATACAAGCTGGGTGAACTGAAGATCTGGGAGCTGCGCCGGCGTGCCGAAGAAGCGTTGGGCAATGACTTCGACCTGCGCGAATTCCACGATGTGCTGTTGGGTAACGGCGCATTGCCGCTGACAATGCTGGAAGCCGAGATTGACCGCTGGATCGCCGCCAGCCGCCAGTGATTTCATGCAGGAGCGGCTTCCCGCCGCAATCCCCAGGTATTCGCAGTGAGAATCGCGCCTGGCAATCGCTCCTGCGCAGGTCTCAGCGCCGGCGGCGCAGGCCCAGGCCGAGCAGCGCCGAGCCGAGCAGCAGCACCGGGGCCGGAACGGGGACGGCGGAAACGCTGAGCGCACTGACCGGCGCCAGCGCCAGGCCGATTTCATTTCCCTGGTCGTCAAATTCCAGGCCGATCAGGAACGCCGTGTAGGCGCCGGGCACCTGGCCGGGAATCTGGTCGCCTGCGTTCATCCAGCTCGTATCAGCAAAAATGGCCAGTGACCATTCCTCGCCGCTCGCCGGCAGACATACCGGATTACAGAAATCGATCGTGTTGGAAGCCAGCAACTCGATCCAGTCATAGGTTCCCGTGGCAACCAGGCCACCGGTTTGTTCGGCATCGATGGCCAGGTTGTCATTGATGACGACGCTAACCGGGGCTTCGTTTGAAAAACCCGCACCGAGCTCGGGCGCATACAAATCGCCACCGTAAGGGGCACCCGGAAATTCCCAGAATGAAGAATATTCGTGTCCAACTTCGTAAGACGGGTTCGGGTCAGAGGCCGGCCCGGCATTGGCCGTATCCAGGTCGATAATAAAGGTACCGGTGATCGTCAGCCCGAGAGGTATGCCGCCGGCATAGGAGCCTTCGACATGATTAACCGCACTGGTGAAATCGATTCGAACCGGCGCACCATGCGCGGCCCCTGCGAGCAGAATGACTGACAGTGATAGCACTAGCCGTTGGGGCAAGTTCATAGGAGACTCCCGGTTTTGTTGTTATGACGGTGGCTGGGCGGCCATCGCTTTGTTGCGGGATAACTTAGCACCCGGGGTGCCCGCCCACAATGTAATTAAGTAAATTCGCTCGTTAAAACAATGGGTTTCGGTCGCTCTGTGCGTTATTCCGATTTGGGAAAAGCTGGAATGTCGCGGTTTTTACGGATGCCCGGCAACCCTGTGCGCGTTCAGAATCAGGCGTGTAAAAACAAGGCAGGAAAAAATGAGCAGGGCATTTAATCGCGACATGCTGCGCCGTTACGACGGCCCGGGTCCGCGGTATACCTCTTATCCGACAGCGCCACACTTTCACGACAGCTTCGGTGTCGATGCATTTCGTGAGCAGGCGTCAAGCAGCAATGCCGGATTGACCCCAATGTCGCTTTACGTCCACGTCCCGTATTGTTTCAGCCCGTGTTTCTACTGCGGATGCAACCGCCTGATCACCCGCGACCCGGTCTCGGGCGAACGCTACCTGCATCATCTCCTCGGGGAGATAGAGCGGGTGGCGTCGTTGTTCGATGCAGACCGGGAGGTCAGGCAGGTCCACTTTGGTGGAGGTACACCCAATTTTCTCAGCCCGGAGCAACTCGGTGAAATACTCGAGAGCCTGGGCAGGCACTTCCGGCTGAGCGACTCTCCGGAGAGGGACTTTTCCATCGAGCTGGACCCGCGCCAGGTTAACCCCGGGGATATGAGCGCGCTGGCCGCGCTCGGCCTGAATCGGACCAGTCTTGGAATACAGGACTTTGATCCCGACGTGCAGCGGGCGATCAACCGGGTGCAGAGCGTGGAGCAGACTCTGGCAGTCATCGAGGAATGCCGGACCAGCGGGATGCGCTCGGTCAATGTTGACCTGATCTACGGTCTGCCGCGCCAGACCAGCGAAGGCTTCGGTCGCACGCTGGAGACGGTGATCGCGGTACGCCCTGACCGTCTTGCAATCTACGGTTACGCTCACCTGCCCCACATGTTCAAGGCGCAAAAACAGATCAGGTCAGAAGAGTTGCCTGATGCCGAGCAACGGCTCGGACTGCTGCAGCAGGCAGTCGATGCGCTCGGCGCCGCCGGCTACGTCTACATCGGCATGGATCACTTCGCGTTGCCGGACGACGACCTCGCCCGGGCGCAGCGTCGTGGTGGCCTGCATCGGAATTTTATGGGTTATACCACCCATGCGGATTGCGACCTGCTGGGGTTTGGCGTCAGCGCCATTAGTCACATCGGCAGCAGCTTCAGCCAGAATCAACGCGACCTGCGGACCTGGCAGGCGCACATTGAGGCCGGACATATCCCGGTAATGCGTGGCGTCGAGCTGAGCGACGACGATCTGCTGCGTGCGAGCATTATCCAGCACCTGATGTGCCAGGGCCGCATCGACATCCGCGCTATCGAACGGCAGTTCAATATCGATTTTGACCGGTATTTCTCAGGCAGCCTGGCACGGTTACGGCAGCTCGAAGACGATGGTCTACTCGTCATGGAAGCCGGGCTGATCCAGGCAACGCCGCAAGGTCGCTACCTGCTTCGAACGATAGCGATGTGTTTCGATGCCTACCTGCCGCGAGCAGACGACAAGGACAACGCTCCGAAGTACTCGAAGGCAATCTGAGAACGGCTGCAGCAAAACTTTCGATAAGGCACCGTTCGCACGATGGAAATCTATCCCTGGGTCAAGCAGCTGCACATTGCCACGGTGGTGATCAGCGGATCGCTCTTTCTCATCCGCGGCGTGGCGGTTCAGGCCGGCGCCTCCTGGGCAATGAGTACCGCCACCCGGTACCTCAGCTATTCGATTGATACGGTGCTGCTCTTGTCGGCGTTAATACTGGTCACTATTTTGCCGGCCACGGTGTTCGCCAATGGCTGGCTGACGGCCAAGCTGGTGTTGCTGGTAGCCTATATCGTTGCTGGCAGCTACGCCCTGAAACGTGGGCGAACCCGGGCTGTCCGGCTGGGTTTCCTCACAGTAGCGGTAGCGGTTTTTTCTGTCATGCTGTCTGTCGCACTCACTCATCATCCCCTTGGAATCTTTGGCGGTTGATTAGCCACCGGGTGTTCGCGACACCCTTCTTCCACCACGCTGGATGTCTGAAGGTGCGATTCCAGGCACCGCGCACCCGCCTGTGGCACAGCAGCGGCGATACATTGTTACCCCAGCGCATCGCCGGGCCGCCAAAGTTCTCTACTTTCAGGCGCTGTTCCCGGGCCAAATGAACGGACTCCGCCTTGCATCAGGGCCTGATCCGCCCCTTAATAAGGGTGTGGCGACGCTATTCTATTTTCACGATCCGATGTGCAGCTGGTGCTGGGGCTACCGGCCGGTTGCCGACCGCCTGTTTGCCAATCTTCCGGCTGGCGTCACCCGCGTCAACGTGCTGGGCGGGCTCGCCCCGGACAGCGACGAACCGATGCCGGACGATCTCCGTGACATGATCATCGGGCACTGGCAGCGAATTCAAGCCATGCTGGGTACAACCTTCAATTTCGAATTCTGGACGAAATGCTCGCCCCGGCGTTCGACCTATCCCGCCTGCCGGGCCGTCATCGCCGCTTCCAGCCAGGATCGCGAGGAATCGATGATCAACGCCATCCAGGTGGCCTATTACCTCGAGGCGCGGAATCCGTCAGATGCCAGCGTGCTGATCGACCTGGCCCGGGAAGAGGGGCTCGATACGGACCGGTTCATCGCCGACATCGCGTCGGCAGAGACCGAAGCAAGGCTGCGGCGCGAGGTTCGTTTTACCCGCGAGTCGCCGGCATCCGGCTTTCCGTCGCTGGCGTTGCAGCGCGATGGCCGGCTCAACCCTGTCCCGGTGGACTATCAAGATGCCGCACCTACACTCGACGCCATTGCCGCTTTGACGGGCTGACTGCCGGCCGGGGTGCCGGCTTGCTAGAATTGCCCTGCACCCGCCAGTGAGATGAGAGCCATGGCAACCGGTTGGGCCCGCGACGGGGCCGTCCAGGAACAGATCGACGCGAGCGTCACGGATGCTGTCGAGCGCGCCCGCAATAATTTGCCGACAGGCAGGTCGTTGTCGCACTGCGAAGAATGCGGTGCCGAAATTCCGGCTGCGCGCCGGGAGGCGATTCCGGGTGTGCGTCTGTGTGTGCCGTGTCAGTCGGCTCACGACAAAAAACAGCAAGCCAACGCCGGCTACAACCGCCGCGGCAGCAAGGACAGCCAGCTGCGCTAGGCAGTTCGCTGACGGTGGTGACGGGCGAAGCCGGCGTGAACCAGCAGCCGCGCAAAGCCTTCGTGCCCCGCCGGGTCATGCAGGAGACAGAGGTCGGCGCTTCCCGGTGCAGTTTCCGGGTAGAACACGCCGCAGTTCGGATTGATTTCCAGCATGTAGGACGTTCCGTCGCTGTCGAGGCGAATGTCACAGCGGCCAAAGCCCGCGCCATCGATACCGCGAAAAAGCCGGGCGGACTCGGACCGCAGGCGCTGCGCCAGCTGCTCGTTTTCCACCGGAAACGTCTGTAGCCCGTCAAAGTCGTCCCACTTGAGCTTCTCGTGCTTGAAGCTCTCGCCGTCGGGAAAGCGATACTGCAGCGGGATGTAGGTAACCGGGTTATCGGGGTCGTCCGGGTTTTCGGCGACCAGCACGGTGCACTCGGTCCCGTCGACATATTCCTCGATCAGCGCCGAGCCGTAGCGTGACATGATCTTGCGGGCCTGGCGGCGCAGTCCGGCCGGCGTCTTCACCCGCGAAGCGCGGCTGATGGCGACACTGGCGTAGCTGTTGTGGTGTTTCACAAACAGTGGAAACCGAAGCGTCCGCGCGGCGCGCTCGACGTCTTCCTCAGTCCGGGCGAGCACGTCGCGGGGCGTGGTGATGCCCTCCTGCCGGCACACCTGTTTCATCTGTGCCCGGGTCGGCTCGTAGCAGTTCGAGGTTGCGCCGGTAAAAGGAACCGCGTGCCGTTCCAGGGTCTCGATCACCTCGATGCCCGGCTTGTCTTCGTCCTCCGCGCCGTCGCATAGATTGAAAAAGATATCGTACTGCCCGCTGGCGATGAGTTTTTCGACAATTCCGGCAGCAGAGGCCTTCCTGTCCATCGCGACATAGTCCCACCGGGCCTCGGGGATAAACGGTCGCGGGTCGCAGGGCCAGTCGTCTTCGGGAAAGGGGTCCTCATCGAGATCCTGCGTAGTCAGCAGACAAATACGCAGTCCATCGAATTCGATGTCATCGGTAGCCACGCCGGCAGTTTAACCAGCAAATTCGACGCTGTCCTCCCGTGCCGCGGCGCAAATCTGCTAGCGTCGCCGCGTCAGCGCAAACGGCAGCCAGGCGAGGACGCAGATCGCCAGCGTGATGACCGCAAGGCCCGCGATGTAAATAGGCCACGGCCCGAGATAGTCAATCGGCGAAGCCTGCGCCGGCTTGTGCGCGAGGTAGAGATAGTTTGTATCGAGCAGCCGGTTTAGTGGATAAATGATTGCGGCATAGACCAGGAGGGCGCCGAACGACCTGGCTATCGAGCCCAGCCGCGGCTCAAATCCAAAAACGAATACCGCGTAAAAAATTGCCAGCAGCTCCAGCCCGTGCCCGGTAAAAAACGCGATGAAGATCGGATGCGGAAAGCCGTTGGGGATATCCGGCGTGAGCATGGCGGCGGTCAGGCCGCCGATGCCCCAGAAATAGACGATTTCAAACAGGTGGTAGCTGCGGCGCCAGAGCATCACAATCGACAGGATCAGCACCGCCCCGCACAGGTGTAGCGGCAGGTGGTCGATCAGCGGCTGGTCGTAAATCCCGGAGCGCAGGCCGATGCGCAGCAGCTCGTGCGCCACCAGCACCCCGGCAAGCGCTTTCCCTGCCGACGCTCTCGCCGGTTCATCGAGACGACCACGCAGGATTAACGGCACGAGCACGGCCAGCGTGATAGTGATGGCGGCGGTTGCCAGATGGGCCGGGCCGAAAGTTACGAATTGGCTGTCCATGGCGTGCCGGTCAGACCCGGTCCAGGAGTTTGGCCGCCTCGTCAATGTTTGAATCGTCGAGTATCGCCCCGTCCACCAGCGTGACGGCGCCCAGCGTTGGACCGGCTATGGCTTCGCAGGCAATGGGCTCAAAAACCGTGTTCCCGGGCAGCAAGGCGATGACTTCGCGCGTGCGCATGTGTCTCGCCAGGGAAAAACTGTGGGTCGGGAAACGACGCGGCCGGTCAGTTTCCTCATCCTCATGCCGGACGGGTTCGTAATCGAAATAGTGCTGGCCATACAGGCACAACACCCGGCCGTCGCCGATGTCGAGCAGGTAAACCAGCGCGCTGGTGTTGAGTTCTTCAAAGGCCAGGGCGCCGTGTGCCTGGTAGTGTTCACGGAGCAACTGGCCGGCCGCCTCCAGCCGGGCGACATCTTCATCGACGCCGATTCCGTGACGTTGCCGGTAGCTGCGCCGCAGCGCGGAATAGAGATACGCGCTGATAGCGATCAGGAGGGCCGCAGCGAGCAGGAGCAAAGCCAGGCTGACGGCAACAGACAATGGATCGCGAAGCTGTATCCACAGCGCTACCGCGAGGGCGATCACGGCCGCGCCAATGGCCACAAGGGTCTTGTTCATGTCGATCCCCATGCCGCATCCCGCCCTGATTAAAACGCAAGGGGAGACCGCACACCAGCCTGCGCTCCGGGAGGCCGCCGGCTGTCCTGTATTATTTGATCCTCCAAACGCCACGCACAAGAAGGAGCCCGACGATGACCGACAAGCCCCGGGGCAGGCTGACCACGCGGACGATGGCGATGCCGGCGGACACCAATCCGTCAGGCGATATCTTCGGTGGCTGGGTTCTCTCGCAAATGGATATCGCTGCGGCGATCTGTGCCGGTCAGCGGGCGCAGCTGCGTGTCGTGACGGTGGCGCTGGAGAGCATGAGCTTTATTCGTCCGGTCAAGGTGGGCGATATCCTGTGTGTTTACACCGAAGTGACCCAGGTCGGCCGAACTTCGGTCACCATACACGTTGAAGCCTGGGTGCGGCGCGATCGCATCGGGTTGCGGGAGAAGGTCACCAGCGGCGACTTCAAGTTCGTGGCCATCGACGATGAAGGCGCGCCGACACCGATTCCGCCCGAATCGGCTATACCGGACTACGCCCGGTCGTATTGACGTGAAAAGACCGTTCGACTGACTTGCCTGTCCGTCCAACAGCACCGCGACTGCGCCGGCGCTTGACGCCCGTCGCTAATCGCAGTACTACAGCACAGGGTTTTCAAGGGGAAATTCAATGACGCCGGAACTGAAGTACCTTACGCTGGCAGCGCTGTGGAACGCGGTAATCTGGGTTCCTTATATTCTGAATCTCATCTCGGTTCGCGGTCTCAAGGACGCCGTTGGCTATCCGGCCGATCCGGCACCGATGGCCGACTGGGCCCAGCGGCTCAAGGCCGCGCACTACAACGGGGTCGAGAACCTGGTGGTTTTCGGGGTCGTCGTACTGGTGGCACACCTGACCGGCGTCAGTAACGAGGCGACGGCGCTTTGCGCGATGATTTATTTCTACGCCCGCGTCGTTCACACGGTTGTGTACGCTCTCGCGGTGCCGTGGCTGCGGACCTTGTCGTTCGCGGTATCGTGGCTGGCGATGCTCTGTATCTTTGCCCACGTGCTGACGTAAAGACGCCATTCTGGAAGATTCAGTCCGGCCCGCTGCGGCGGGTCGTCGGAGGGTCGTGATGAAGAACTTGCTCAAGTCTTGCGGTATTGCCTGTATGTCACTTGTTTCGGCCTGTGTGTCACCGTCGCGCGACGTAATAGATCCTCCAATGGAACGAGCGGCAGCGGCGCCCGCACTGATTGCATCGGTGACCGGGCTGAGTGGACCGGAGGGTGTACGTTACGATCCGGATTTCGACCTGTACTTTGTGTCGAACTTCAACGGCGATTCTTCGGGTGACGCCAACGGCTTCGTGTCGAAGGTCTCGGCGGACGGCGAACTGATGGAGCTGCGCTTCGCCCAGGGGACCGAGCGCTGGCCGCTGCACGGCGGCCGCGGCATGTGGGTGGATGAACGGGGTCTCTGGGTGGTCGATGCCGGTGGCGTCCATCTATTCAGCCGCAATAAGGGCGAACAGCTTCATTTCTTCGATTTTTCGGCCTACGAGCTCGGCTTCCCCAACGATATCGTTAAGGGGCCGGACGGTTTGATGTATGTGACCGATACCGGGACGTCGACTGTCTACCGGATTGCTGCTGGCGAGGTGTCCCCGGTAGCGTCGACCGAAATGAAGCCCAACGGGATTACCCTCAATCCTGCCAACGGCCGGCTGGTGCTGGCGCCGTGGGAGGGCGCACTGGAGCTGGTCGAGTGGGATATCGGGGAGCAGACCTTTTATACCGTCGGGGCACTTGACGGTGGCGGAAACTACGATGGCGTCGAGGCGGTGCAGGGCAGCTTCATCATCGCCAGCCAGGCCGACACCAGCCTGCACATCATGACCGGCGGTAACGACCGAAGGGCCATCGACCTGCCTGGCCGGCCGGCGGACATCGGCATCGACACGAAACGCAACCGGGTCGCCGTGCCGTACGTATCGCTGAACCGGGTCGATATCTTCGCGCTCGACGGACAGCTCTGACGGGCAGAATCCGCGAAGAATCCAGCGCTTACACCACTAGACAGCCAAGAGGACCGCGTGATGAAAACTGCAACGATAGAAACGAACAAGGGCACAATCGAGCTGGAGCTGTACCCGGAGAAGGTACCAAATACCGTGGCCAATTTTGAAAAGCTGGCTGGCGAAGGCTTCTACGACGGGATCAAGTTTCACCGGGTCATCCCCAACTTCATGATCCAGACCGGTTGTCCCCAGAGCACCGGCTATGGCGGACCGGGCTACCAGTTCGACGACGAGTTCGACGACGAGCTGAAGCACGACGGCCCCGGCGTGCTGTCGATGGCCAATGCCGGTCCCAACACCAACGGCTCGCAGTTTTTTATCACCCACGTGCCATGCCCGCACCTCGATGGCAAGCACTCGGTATTCGGACGCGTCCTGAAAGGCCAGGACGTCGTCGACAGCATCGAGCAGGGCGACGTCATGGAAAAAGTCACCATCACCTAGATCCGGGACAGTGACCTAACTCAGCCCAATACCAAAGACACGAATTCCGGGACAGTGACCTAATTACCGCAGAGATTGGGGACAGTGACCGGTATTGTCGCCGACCGACCACGAATTTGTCGTGATTCTTTCTGACCACGCGTCGGGGTCACCGTCCC
>JAHEKH010000127.1 GCA_024638445.1 Gammaproteobacteria bacterium
AACAGCGGTGCGGCGAGTGCCGCACCGGCTGACCACAACGCGTCGCTGAACAGGTCACCCAGCGACTGCTCGATGGATGACAGGCTGGCGCTGAGATTCAGCATCGGCAGCCGCTGCGCCACGGCGGCGGCGGTGCGCCGGTCTGCGGCCTCGAGCTGCAGGCGCGCGGCGCGCACGTCCGGGCGGGCCCCGGCAAGCGCTGCCGGAATACCGGGATCGGGTAACGGCGGCAGCGACGATTGCTGCGTTCGCTGCGTGCCCAGGTCGAGTGTGCCTGGTGCAGCACCGGCCAGCAGTTCGAGCTGCGTGGCGAGCACGGCGGCGGCAGACTTCGCTATTTCCAGCTGGCGTTCGACCTCCAGCAGCTGCTGCTTTTGCCGGCCAATGTCCTGCGCCGGCACCTGGCCGAGCCCGAACCGCAGCCGCGTCAGCTCGAGGAAACGCCGCGAGGTATCGCGCTGCGTTTCGAGCAGATCGACCAGTTCCTGTTGTGCCTGCCACGCGAACCAGGTGTCCGCGGCGCTGGCGTTGATAGTGATGGCGAGCGCATCGAGACTGGCTGCCGTGACACCTGCGTCTAGCGCCGCCGCATCACGCTCGTTGCGCACCCGGCGCCAGGCATCGATCTCGTAGCTGGCCGCTACCGAGCCCTGGTAAAAAGTCACCGGGGTGTTCGTACCGGAACCGGTCGACGACACAAAGAGCCCCGTGCCACGCGAACCGTTTACGCTCACATCGAAACGCGGCAGCAGGCCGGCGCCGGCTGCACGGGCGAGCGCCTCGGCGCTGCGCAGCCGGGCGGTCGCTGCCAGCAGGTCGGGGTTATTGGAATCGACCCGTGCCAGCAGCTCCGACGCCTGCGGGCCGGGCAACGCGGCACAGACTTCGGGGGCCGGTGCCTGCGAGGTTGCCGATGCTGTGAACTCATCGGGCACAACGACGGCGGTATCGGCCTGATCGGCATAACGCACCGTCGAACAGCCGGCGAGCAACGCGATGACGGCAGTGGCAACGACGAACCTGGCCGGGCCGTTCATGACGCCACTCCCAGGCAGGCGTCGATGTTCCGATCGATTACATCGAGAATGGCAACCGTGTTTTTCCGGTCGTAGTTTTTCCAGCCGAGACGACGCAGCACGGTGGCGCGCGATGTACGAAAGATCATGATCTGCCCCAGCAACGTCGTGGCCAGCAGTGCCGTCTCCGGGTCGTCGATCGGTTTACCGATGATCATGCCAACCAGCCGGTTACTCGCCATGGCGACATGCACCATGACGCGGTTGTAAAGCACGTCGAACGCTTCGGTGGGATTGGCCTGCTCGCGCATGATCAGCGCCGCCCAGGTATCCGCCTCCTCGTTGCAGATGATCAGCCGGGCAAAGTTGCGATACAGCGCATGCAGATGATCGAGCGCGGCCGTGCGATCCATTCCGTTGTCGAACGATTCGTTGATTTCCTCGACGACCGGCAACAGGTGCTCGGCAATGCGGTCGGCAACGTATTCGGCGACGGCCAGGTACAGGCCCTGCTTGCCACCGAAATGGTAGGGAATGGCCGCGAGATTGGCGCCGGCTTTCGCCGCCAACATGCGGGTCGTCGAACCATTAAAACCGTGTTCACCGAATACCGTCAGACCGGCCTGGATGAGTCGTTCACGGGTGCCGTCGTTTTTTGGATTGGGATTAGCCATCCGCTCGTACGTTTGGGTCTGCTGCCAGGGATAAAAAGATTAATTCATTCGTTCGAATTAATCAATCGTATTAGCCAAGGACGTGAACTTTTAAATAAAAATAGTAATTTCAGATACTTGGCGGAGAACAAAAGCCTCCACTGGCTAGTCTTTACTAGGTGGGCATCGCCCATTTTCCATGCCGTATGACCCTATCAATCCCTGCGCGACTGCTTCTGTCTGGCCTGCTCGGCACGCTGGGGAACGAGTCGGGGTCGGACCAAAGATTGCGCTGCTATAACAGCGTCGATTTGACCAAACCGTTCATTTTTGGCCCTTACATCTCGAATTTTGGCCTTTAAATGCGCCTTAAAATTTCAGCAAACGCTTAGATCGCCATATTGACCTCTGAATAGAGTTCTAAGCGTTGAAAATGGCGGGTCTAAGAAATCTTGCGGCTTGTTTAGCAGCCTGATCATTGGTCCGACCCACAACAGCTGTCAGGCTGCCGTCGTCTGCCGGGCTTTCCTCGCCAGTTCCACGACCTTTGCGATGTCTTCGTCTGAATAGACGCCGTTGACGCCACTGATCGCTGCCAGCTTCATGCCGTGCTTCAGACCCATCTTGTAAATCTCTTTCACCTTTTGCCACTCGGTATCACGGCCAATCGTGTAGACCTCGAAGCGTCCTTCCAGCGCCAGCACGATAGTCTCGGCGAGGCACGCGTAGATGACGTTCTTCGGCAGACCGATGTCTTTCATGTTCACATCGCTGGGCAATTCGATCTCACCTGACTCGATGACCAGCACATCCGGACGCTTGGCTACCTCCTCGGGTGGCAGATCCAGGGGCCGCGCCACATCCGTAATCACGCAGCCCGGTTTGACCTTGGTGATATCGAGGACCTTCTTACCGGCACCCGAAGTGGACGTGACGATCATGTCCATGTCGCCCAGGTACTGCTCATAGTCGACCGTCGCTACGACTTTCGCCTCAGGAGTTTCCTTCAGGATCGACTCCTTCAGCGCCTCCAGCTTGGATATCGTGCGACCGGCCAGGTAAACCTCGTCAAACGCCATTGCCAGCAGACGCGAGCTTACCGATCCGATCGAACCCGATGCACCGACGACCATAGTCTTGGCTTTGACCCTGCCGTCTTCGTGGGTTTTCACCAGGCCCATGCGGCGCATGGCATCAGCGGCGGCCCACAGGGCTCCGGAGGCTGAGTAGCTGTTACCGGACGTAACCGGAATGTGCGCGCGCCTGGCCACCGTCACGCCGGCATCGCCAACCACCTTGGTGAAAGCGCCGAGACCCAGGATTTGCGCACCCATCTTCTCGGCCATCCGCGCCGCGGCAAGTAACCGCCGGTAGGTGAACTCCGGATTGCGCGTCAACATCTCCTTTGGCGTCCCGCCGACGGAAATGAGCCAGCCTTCGGCCTCGGCACCTGCCGGCGAGATAATGTTGTCCATCTTCGTGTAGATCATCGGTGGCATGTGTGCCGCCGCCTTTTCCACCTGGTTCATGATGGCCTTGGGCGTGCTCTTGGGTACCGGGAAACCCTTCTTGATGTACTCCTGGCTCAAGGGATGCACGACGAACGCAAACCGGCGGATATTGCGGAACGTCCCGGTCGGATGCAGCAGTCGCGGAGCGATCTCGAGCTCGTCGATGATTTCTCTCAGGTCGTGGTCGGTCAACTCTTCGCTATTGATTTCCAGCGCGGCGAGAATCATCGCCTGAATGGTGTTCATGCCGACGACCCGGCCTTCGAACAGCATCGGCGAGACATCCACCACGAGGTTTACCTCGCAGTCCCTGAAGAACGCCTCGCGTTCGTCGTCGATAGCGGACGTGATCACCGTCTTCCCTTTGAGGTTGGCCGGTGTGCCGCAGGCTTCGATATCCGCAAACGTGCCGACGATCACATGAGAGCTCTCGAACGCCTTGGCGATGGTGCCCTTTTTTGTCTTGGTCAGTCGCGCCAGCCGATCGGTGAGCTTGTCAGGCAGCACCCGCGTTGCCACTCGCGCGGTGCGGGCAAACATCTCCAGCGAACGGATCGACTTGAGCAGCTTGGGCGTGCCGGTGCCAAACACCGCGTCGGCGAAAGTCAGGTTCTTCGTGTAGTCCTGCATCGCCAGCGCCATCTCGTAGTTGCGCATGCCGGACAGGAACAACACGTGATTGTTATTGAAGTAGTTGACCAGTTTCCGCTGCACGTAGCGCAAGGCGCGTACCTGCAGCATGCGACGCAGCCGCGCGCCGGTAGTTGCCGGACAACGGGTGACGACATTCATCAGCCGTTCGGTGTCCTTGTGCACGTAACGGCGCGCACCGACCTCGTAATGATCGCGCACCATACCTACGCCGATGGCATCGGCCTGCGCCTGCTGGCGGCGCAGCAGCTCCCACGCCCTGGTCTCGTCCCCGTCGGCACCCAGCCGGGTGACGCGCATCGGATGACCGAGAAACTCGGTCTCAAACTCATGGTCCTTGGCGGACGAACCCAAAGACACGGTCACCACGTGCTTCATCTGTTACCCCCGAAGATAATTCTGCCTGATAGTCTACCTATTTCGGGGCCGCCGCTGTGCCTGTGGCGTGCCCGAGCGGGGACTGCCACCCTCCGGGGGCGTCCGGATTCGCCCGGCCGGCCCGGGGGAAACGGGGAAACTGACGGGAACAAATGGGTAAACTGTCCCCAGGAACTCCGGAGGATGGGTAACCGATGATCCCTTTCAGCGCAAAGACCGCTGCCTACAGGACCAAGATGAAGGTCCTGAAGACCACGGCGAAGATACTGCCGTTCCCCAAACCGACCCTGTTCAGCGGCCCCGGCTCGTCCCTCGAGCTGTGCGAGGCAATAGCCCAGGTGGGCACCAGCCGGCTGCTGATCGTGACCGATGCGATGCTGGTCAAGATCGGGCTGCTGGACGGTATCCAGGGCAAACTCGCCGAACTTGGCGTCGATTTCTTCATCTACGACGGGGTACAGCCCGATCCGACCGTCGCCCAGATCGAAGCGGGACTGGAGATGCTGAAAATGAACGGCTGCGAGGCGGTCCTCGCGTTTGGCGGGGGTTCGTCCATCGATGCCGGCAAGGTGATTGCCGCCCGCGCAACCAACGACAAACCGGTACGCAAGATGGAGGGGCTATTCAGGATCTTCCACGCACCGCTGCCGCTCTACGCCATTCCCACCACCGCCGGGACCGGCTCCGAAGTCACGGTTGCAGCGGTCGTCTCGGATCCGGAGCGACAATCGAAAGCAGCACTGATGGACCCCAAGCTGGTGCCGGCCATGGCGGCACTGGATGGCAGCCTGATGACCGGGCTGCCGCCGGCGATTACCGCGGCAACCGGCATGGATGCGCTCACCCACGCGGTCGAAGCCTACCTGTCGGTCAATGCCCTGCCCGACACCGACAGTTACGCGCTGGCCGCCACCGGGTTGATCATGAAATACCTGCCGGTTGTGATGGAAGACGGTCAGAACCTCGAGGCGCGTCAGCACATGGCCATGGCGTCCTACTACGCCGCAGTGGCCTTCACCCGCGCCGGGGTCGGTTACGTTCACGCCATCGCTCACAATTTCGGCGCTTATTACCACACGCCCCACGGCCGGGCGAACGCTATCGTGATGCCCTACGTGCTGGATTATTCAAAGCCCGAGTGCATCGGTCGGCTGGCCAGGCTGGCCGAAGCCAGCGGACTGGCACAGGAAGCCGACACCGAAGCAGTGCTCGCCGACAAGTTCATCGCGCACATCCGCTCGCTCAACGAGCGCTTCGGCATCCCGCAGAAACTCGATGACCTCAGAGCCGAGGACATTCCTGCCATCGCGCGAGCCGCATTGAAAGAAGCACACAGCACTTACGCCGTGCCGCGCTACATGGACCGGCCCACCTGCGAGGCACTGATCCGGCAGATCATGGTGTAAATCACTTGGGGTGGGGTCGGACCAGAGAAAAACTTGGGGTGGGGTCGGACCAGAGAAAACGCAATTACAACAGCACTGTTTTTCTTAAGTCGTTCGTTTTCGTCCCTTAAATCGCATTTTTCACCGCTTAAATGAGGCCTGAAATTTTCACCTGATGCTTAGATCGCCTTTTCGGCCCCAAAATGGACTTCTAAGCATTGAAAATGGCGGCTCTAAGAATCTCCCGGTTGGTAAATCAGCCGGATTCATGGTCCGACCCGGGGTGACCGGCACTGGCTGCCGGTCGTGGTACTCGCGTGGGTCTGGCTGGGACTGTTCGCGGTCAATATGACAATGAAAGAAGCCAGCATGACGCGATACCCCGAATGGGCATCGTACAGGCAACGGACCTGGTGGCTGGTACCCTACGTACTGTGACGGTGCCGGGCACCAACCTGTGACTATCGACTATCCCGGCCAACAAGGAGCGGGTGCCTCATTGTGCATGACGATGAACGACATCTCCTCCCACTTTCCGGTCTTCTCTATTACATTCGGTAACGGGAAATGAAGAAATTGCAAGGCAAAGTAGTGCTGATCACTGGCGCAGGCAGCGGCATTGGTC
>JAHEKH010000128.1 GCA_024638445.1 Gammaproteobacteria bacterium
GATCGGCGTATTTCGGCTGATGTTGCCGCTCGTGCCGCAATATCACGAGAAAATCGAGGCATTTGCCAGCGATGCGGCCGGCACACCGGTCCTGATCGAAGGCATCGATGCACGCTGGGGGCTGGCCGGGCCGCAGCTTCGATTCCGCAATGCGCGGCTGCTTACCGCCGACGGCTCGGAGACCCTCCTGAGCGCAGAGAATGGCAGCGTCGTCGTAGACCTGGCCGCCTTGTTACGCGAAGGGGAGCTGCGCGCGGGGCAGATCCTGCTCGACGGCCTGCGGCTCGAAGTGCGGCGCGATGCGGAGGGGCACTGGTTTATCGGCGGGCGTCAGGTTGACCGCGGCGGCAGGATGCCGGCGCGGCTGTCGATCGGCCTGCGCGAGGCCGAGGTCGAGTTTCGTGACGAAGTCAGCGGTGCCGGTCCCTGGGTTTTCGAAGACGTCGATTTCAATGTCGACCTGCGGGGCGAGCGCCTGGCGATGGACGGCGAGATGCAGCTGCCCGGTGAGCTCGGCGGCGAAATCGAGACCTCGCTGCAGGCAGATGGAGACTTCGGCGATCCCGCCGCGGTTGCCTGGCAGGCCTATGTGAGTGGAACTGCGCTGGCGCTTGACGGCTGGGCGGACCTGGTGCCGGCCGGCCGCATTCTGCCGGTGGCCGGAACCGGGGATGCCGTGGTCTGGTTTGCCATGTCCGGGGGCGAGCTCCAGCAGGCCAGCATCGATGTGGACACCCGCGACGTGATCATGGCGCGTGCCGATGAGCCGGTGCGTTCTTTCGACTCGATCCGCGGGCGTTTCGAGTTTGACCGGGTACATTCCGGCTGGACGGCGACGGGCAGTGGCATCGAAATTGTCTCGCAGGGGCTGGCATGGCCGGTTGCGCGATTCAGCGTCGAAAAAGCCGGCTCGGCCGACGGTGATGAACTGATTTATGCTGATGCCGATTATGTGCGGCTCGATGACTTCCTGCCTTTTGCCGACTGGCTCCCCGAGGGAGAGCAACGCGAATGGCTGTTGACGGCTGCCCCACGGGGCGTGGTCGAGAATTTTTCGTTACGCCAGTCCAGTACGGCGGCTGATGGCAGGCGTTACTCGGTTCGATGCGAGTTTGACGGCCTGGGCATCAGCCCGGTCGACCGCGTGCCGGGTTTTGACAACGCGCGGGGCGAACTCCGGCTCGATGAGAATGGTGGCCGCCTGCAGCTGAACCCGGAAGCGGTCGTGCTGAGGTTGCCCGAGGTGCTCGGAACGCCGCTGGAAACCCGCCGTACCAACGGCGTATTTGTCTGGCGGCGTGGCGGTGAAGGTTGGCGCATAGTCAGCGATAACGTCGATATCGAACACGAGGTTTTTCAGTCGAGCACCAGTTTCGAGCTGGTATTGCCTGCGTCGGGTTCCGCGCCTTCGCTGGACCTGCAGTCGCGGCTGGAGCGTATCGATGTGGCGGCGGTACGGAACCTGTTGCCGCGGCCTGTATTACGGCCGCAGCTGGAGGATTGGCTCGACCGGGCGCTGGTGGACGGCACCATCCCGGTGGCCACCGTCGCTTTCGAGGGACAGCTCGACCGTTTCCCTTTCGACGATGGCGACGGCGAGTTCCGCGTTATGGCGCAGCTCGATGACGTCGAGCTCAAATATGGCCGCCGCTGGCCTTCAGCGACCGGTATCGACGGCACCCTGACGTTCCGCAACGCCAGCCTGGCTGGGGGGATCGAGGCTGGAACGATAGGCGGCAGTCGCGTGGCGGCCGCGAGTGTGCAGATCGCAGATTTACGCAACAGCGTGCTGGAGCTTGAAATCTCCGCGGATGGGCGGCTGGAGAACCTGCAGGAATTCCTGCTCGATTCGCCCGTGGAGGAGGTGGCTGGCGACGCGTTGCGGCGAACCCGTCTCAGCGGTATCGGCAACACGCGGTTTGAAATGCGCCTGCCGATGCGCCGAATGAAAGACCGTGATGTCGTCGTTGACGTAACGACGGAATCCGGTGAGGTTGAAATCACCGGTTTTGCTCACCGTTTCGAAGACATCGAGGGCACCCTTAGATATCGCAACGGTGACTTCAATGCCTCGGAGATCCAGGCCTCGTTCCTCGGTGCGCCGGTATTAGTCGACGTTTCACCGCAACTGCTCGATACCGACGAAGGAATGCGGCGCGCCAACGTCGCTGTCGCCACGGGGCGCGTGACAGAAACCGAGCTGGGCCGCCTGCATGCTTCGCTGGCGTCACTGGTGGAGGGCGAAACCGACTACTCGGCAACGATTACTTTCCCGGAACCCGCTGCGGCGATGCCGGTAACGATCGCTGTCGAGTCGGCACTACGGGGGCTGTCCGTGAAATTGCCGCAGCCGTTACGCAAGCCAGCAATACGCAGCCTGCCGCTGTCGCTGACCATTTCGCTGCCGGGAGGCGGGGCGTTTACCGACCTGGCCTACAGCGATATCGCCAACGCCCGGATGAACTGGCTGTCCGTGGAGGGCAGCGGCTGGCGTTTCGATCGCGGTGGCGTGAATTTCGGTACCGAGCCGGCAAAGCTTCCGGCCGGTGCCGGGCTGGAAGTCGAAGGAAAAGCGCGGGTGCTCGATATAAACGGCTGGCTCGGGCTTGCCGGTGGCCGGGGCGATTCCGGTATTACGCTGACTTCAGCACGACTGGCGGCGGATCGTGCGACGGCGTTTGGCCAGGTTCTGCGCGACGCCACACTGACGGTCGATCGCAATCCACGGGAGTGGCTCATCCAGGTCGACAGTCCGCGGGTCGCCGGTGGCCTGTTCGTGCCGTTGAACAACGAAGAGCCCCTGGTTGCCAACATGGAGCGGCTGTACATCGGTGGCGAAGACGAGCCGGGCAGCGATGATCCGGGCGCCCTCGACCCGTCGCAGGTGCCACCCATCGATATTCGTGCCGACGACTTCCGGCTCGGCGACATGCGGCTGGGTGCAATGCGCGCCCGCCTTCGCAGTGCGCCCGGTGGCGTTGTGCTCGAAGACTTTGCCAGCGATGGCGGTGTCTTCGAGATCACCGGAAACGGTTCGTGGCAGATTGCGGAGACCGGACACGACACCCGCGCAGATTTTCGCCTGGTCAGTACCGATCTCGAGCCGACGCTGGTCGCGCTCGGCTTTGATGCCTCGATCGAGGCGGACGAGGCCGAGGTCGGGTTTGAGCTGAGCTGGCCGGGCCCACCGGGACCCGGCTTCAAAGAGCATCTCGATGGCACGGTTGCCGTGCGGGTTGGCACCGGCCAGCTGAAGGCCGTCCAGCCGGGCGCCGGTCGGGTTTTCGGGCTGCTCAGTTTTACCGCGCTGCCACGCCGTCTGTCGCTGGATTTTCGTGACGTCTTCGACAAGGGTTTCGGTTTCGACTACATCGAGGGTGATTTCACCATCGACGACGGCCATGCCTACACCTCCAACCTCGTGCTGGAGGGGCCGGCAGCCCAGGTCGGCATTGCCGGGAGGGCCGGACTGGTCGAACGCGATTACGACCAGACCGCGGTCGTGTACGGAAACTTCGGCGCCGCTCTGCCGGTTGCCGGCGCCATCGCCGGCGGCCCGGTCGGCGCAGGGGCAATGATTATCTTTTCCGAGATATTCAAGCGTCCGCTGCAGGATATGGCGCGTATCAACTACCGGATCACCGGGTCGTGGGATGAGCCCGAGATTGAACGCGTGCTGGCATCGTCCGGCAATGCGGGCGCGTCATGACGGATCGCCGGCTGAAGGTGGCCGCGGTGCAGATGACCTCGTCGGCCGATGTGCCAGCCAATCTCGCCCAGGCTTCCAACTGCATTGCGGACGCCGCGGCGCAGGGTGCCGGGCTGGTCGTCCTGCCGGAAAACTTTTTCTTCATGGGGCGCAGCGAGAGCGAGCGCCTGGCCTATACAGAGACCGACTCGGCCACGCCGGGCGAGGACACGCCGTTACAGGCGTTCCTGTCCGCGGAGGCGGCCAGACACGGGCTCTGGCTGGTGGGTGGCACGATCCCGCTGGCAGGTAACGACCCCGGGCGGGCTTTTTCGGCCAGCCTGGTTTATCGCCCTGACGGCAGCCGTGCGGTTCGCTATGACAAGATTCACCTTTTCGACGTAACGCTTCCCGGCGGAAAGACGGAATATCGTGAGTCCGGCTCGACGCTTGCCGGGGAAAAGGCTGCCGTGGCCCCGGCGCCCTTCGGCGGTCTTGGCGTGGCGGTCTGTTACGATCTGCGCTTTCCCGAGCTGTTTCGTATCATGTCCGCCAGCGGCGCCACGATCATGGCGGTGGGTGCAGCATTTACCGCGACCACCGGCGAGGCCCACTGGGAAACCCTCGTGCGGGCGCGTGCGATCGAGAACCAGGCGGTTGTCGTGGCGGCAGCGCAGGGCGGCCATCACGCGGGCGGGCGTCATACCTGGGGTCACTCGATGATCGTCGACGCCTGGGGACGAATACTCGCCGAACGGGACCAGGATCCCGGCGTGGTGATCGCTGAGATTGACCTGTCCGCACAGGACGCTTTACGCAATGAATTTCCGGCCCTGGCGCACCGGCGCCTGGCCATGCTGGAGGAGTAGATGTCAGTAACCGAAAAGACCGGCGCCCTCGAACAGGCCCGCCATCGCATCCTGGAGCCGTCCGGCATCGACGAACGGCAGCTGGAGCAGACGCTCGGCGCGATCCTCGGGCACGCGGTCGACAGCGCGGACCTGTATTTCCAGGTCAGCCGCCACGAGTCCTGGTCCCTGGAGGACAGCATGGTGCGCGATGCGGCCCACAGCATCGAGCAGGGTGTCGGCGTGCGTGCGATCAGCGGCGAGAAAACCGGCTTTGCATACTCCGACGAAATCGTGCTGCCGGCCCTGGAAAGGGCCTCGCAGGCGGCGCGCGCCATCGCCCGCCAGGGAGACCAGCGCGCGGTCCAGGCCTGGGCAGCGCCGCGCGGACGGTCGCTGTACCAGCCGATGGATCCCATCGAGTCGGTCGATGACCCTCGCAAAGTGGCGCTGCTCGAGCGTGTCGACCGCGAGACGCGCGCACTCGACCCGCGTATCCAGGAGGTCATGGTCAGCATGGCCGGCGTACACGACGTCGTTCTCATTGCCGGCAGCGACGGCACACTCAACGCCGATGTGCGCCCCCTGGTGCGTTTCAACGTGTCGGTGATCGTCGAGGACAACGGCCGGCGTGAGCAGGGCTATGCCGGCGGTGGCGGGCGCTTCGGTTACGGCTACTTCTACGAAGATGACATCGTGATGGATTTTGCCCGCGAGGCGCTGCGCCAGGCGCTGGTCAATCTCGAGGCGGTCGATGCACCGGCGGGCACGATGACCGTCGTTCTCGGTCCGGGGTGGCCGGGCGTGTTGCTGCACGAAGCCATCGGTCACGGTCTCGAGGGCGATTTCAACCGCAAGGGCACATCGGCTTTTTCCGGGCGCATCGGCGAGCGGGTCGCATCGGAGCTATGCACGGTTGTCGATGACGGCACCCTGGAGAACCGCCGCGGTTCCCTGAATATCGACGACGAGGGCACGCCGACCGGCTGCACCACGCTGATCGAAAACGGCATCCTGCGTGGCTACATGCAGGACAAGATGAATGCCCGCCTGATGGGCGTAGAACCAACCGGTAACGGCCGGCGGGAGTCCTTTGCTCACCTGCCAATGCCGCGGATGACCAACACCTACATGCTGGCCGGGCCGCACGATCCCGAGGAGATTATCGCCTCGGTGGACAAGGGTCTCTACGCGTCGAATTTCGGTGGCGGCCAGGTCGATATCACGTCGGGCAAGTTCGTGTTCTCGGCCAGCGAGGCCTACCTGATCGAAAACGGCAGGCTGACGGCGCCGGTGAAGGGCGCAACGCTGATCGGCAATGGCCCCGACGTGCTGACCCGCGTCAGCATGGTCGGCACCGATCTCGAGCTCGATAACGGTGTCGGGGTCTGCGGTAAGGAAGGTCAGTCGGTGCCGGTCGGCGTCGGTCAGCCTACGCTGCGGGTGGACGGGCTGACCGTCGGCGGTACTTCGTCCTAGCCCGGCCCGTCGATCCCGCCCAGCGCCAGCAGGCGGTCCAGCGCTGCATCACGCTCTGCCGGCGTTGCCGCGGTTATCGTGCAGTGCCCCAGCTTGCGCTGTGGCCGAGGCGTCTTGCCGTAGTCGTGGTAGTGCGCGCCCGGTATCGATAACACCGGCTCCAGCGCGGGCATT
>JAHEKH010000129.1 GCA_024638445.1 Gammaproteobacteria bacterium
ACGCCAGCCGTAGAGCGCCCTGCCCCGCGGCATCACCAGCAAGCCGTCCGGCGTCAGGGCGAAATCCTCTCCGCCGTCCAGTGCCGGCGCAAGACGGGTGACCTGTCCGGTGCCGGACACACGGCTCACCCACGGTGTATCGCCCGCGAGATCGACGAAAACCAGCTCGCCGATGTCCGGCATGGCCTGAAGCGTTCGTCCGGGCACAATGCCGCTGACGGTTTCAACCGGACCATCCGGCAGTGTGGCCAGCACCAGCCGGGGCGGCTCCTCGACCAGGAACAGGCCGACCCGGTCCGGTCCCAGCCAGGCGTAGTACCCCACGTTGCCCAGCTGTGGCAACAGGCGCTGCGGACTGTTGTCACGATAGTGCCAGAGCCCCTGGGTGCCATCGTCCTCGACGCGGACAACCGAGATGCCCCGCGCGCCCGGCACCGGGCGCGGCGAGAACTCGCTTTGTGGCGTCGAGGTAAACCGGAATCCGGCCCGGACCGGCATCTCGTGGATGTAGACGTCGGCCTGTCTGCCGTCGCGTATCGCAGCGAAGTACAGTCCAGAGCCGTTGGCGACGAAGGCCGGCTGGTTGTCGTAGCCCTGGCGCGTGGTGATATTGCGCAGCCCGTCGATGCGCCAGCGCTCGCCGGTGGCGGTCAACCGCCCCACCCAGATATCGCTGCCGCTGACGCCACTGGCAATGGCGGCGTTGGCGTCAGCCGGCTCACCGTCCTGCTGCCCCGTCTCGTCGACGGTGACACACCCAGCCAGCAGCGGCACCAACAGCCAGGTCACTCGGATCATTCGCTCTACTCCTGGAAAAGTTCGGGAAGGTTGTCCGGCGGCCGGTAAGCGCCCAGCTCCAGCCGCCAGACCTGGTCGCAGGCAGACTTGCCACAGCCGGGCGCCGATTCGACCTTGACGAATCCGAACCGCCGGTAAAGACCTATCGCTGCCTCGAGGACGGTTGCAGTCTCCAGCACGATCTTGCTGTACCCGGCTTCCCCGGCGCGGCTGATACTGCGCGCCAGCAGCGCCTTGCCGAGACCGGCGCCGCGCTGATCGGGGCGCAGGTACATCTTGCGCAGCTCGATGACTCCATCCCCCTGCGGCACCATGCCAACCGTGCCGACGATAGCGTCATCCAGCAATACAATTTCCAGCCACCCACCCCGCGCAGCGTAATGATCGTCGATGGCGTACAGGTCCGCGTCGGCACCGTCCGGGGCCAGACCCAATCCAAACTCGTTCATGACCGCGAATACGAGATCCCGTACCGCCGCGCCATCCGCGTCGGCCGCCGGCCGAATCCTGTAGGGTGAATCTGACATGTCATTGCAACCTTTGGGGCTCCCAATGATCTCATTATTGAGGCCCGGCTGCTTAATTCCCCGGGCAATGAGGATAGAATAAGCGGCACATTCCAGGGGCCCCCAAAGTGATTACCAGGACTGCTCTCTCAAACCCGGTTGCGGTTGTCGCGGCCATACTGCTCGTGCTGCTGTTCGGCACCATCAGCCTGCTGCGCCTGCCGGTGCAGATGATCCCGAATATCGAGCAGCCGCTGATCCAGATCAACACCGGGTGGCGCGCGGCTGCACCGGAAGAAGTGGAAGCGGAGATCCTCGAGCCCCAGGAAGATGCGTTGAGGGGACTGCCCGGTGCCCGCAAGATCGAGGGCAGCGCCTCGAGCGGTTCGGCCAGCATCTCGATCACCTTCAATGTCGGCATGGAACTGGAACGGGCCCTGATCGAGGTCATGAACCGGCTCAACCGGGTGGCCAATTATCCGCCTGACGTGACCGAACCGGTGATCTATGCCGGCCGCGGACAGTTTGGTTCCTCGATCGCCTGGTTCTCGGTTCGGCCACAGCCGGGTCGCGACGACATCGATATCTCGGCCCAGCAGGATTTCATCGAGGAGACCATCCAGCCGCGAATCGAGCGGGTCGCCGGTATCGCCAATTCCGATATCTACGGCGGCCGCTCCAGCGAGATCCGGATTACCTTCGACCCCTATCGCGCCGCTGCCTACAACATCGATATCCCGACACTGGCCACGCTCACCGGCAACAATGTCGACATCTCCGCGGGCGCGAGCGAGGTGGGACGGCGAAACTACACGGTCCGCTATGCCGGCAAGTACGCCCTGGACGATTTTGCGGACATGGTGCTGGCATGGCGTGACGGCAGCCCGGTCAGGCTGCGTGACATCGCAACCGTGGAACGTGCGCTGGTCGACCGCACCGGCATCCTGAGCCAGGGTGGCGGACCGTCGATTGCCTTCAATGCGCAGGCAGAGGTCGGCGTCAACGTGCTGGAGGTCATGGATGAGCTCAAGGTCGCCGTGACCGAGCTCAACGAGGGTCCGGTCGGTCGAGCGGGCCTGCACATTCGCCAGGTATTCGACGAAACCGTCTACATCAAGGATTCAATCGGCATGTTGCGCAACAACCTGCTGCTGGGCATCCTGCTGGCGACGACCATACTGTGGTGGTTCATGCGCAGGCTGCGCGCCACGCTGGTTGTGGCGCTGACCATACCGATCTCGCTGTTCATGGCGTTTACCGCGCTCGAAGTGAGCGGTCGCACGCTGAACATCATCTCGCTGGCGGGGCTCGCGTTTGCCATGGGCATGGTGCTCGATGCCGCGATCATCGTGCTGGAGAACATTGTCCGGCTGCGTGAGAAAGGTGAGCCAAGCGCCGTTGCCGCAGAACACGGCGCCACCCAGGTCTGGGGCGCGCTGCTGGCCTCGACCGCAACTACCGTTGCTATTTTCCTGCCGATCATTTTCCTGAAAGACGTTTCTGGCCAGCTCTTCGCCGACCTCGCGTTCACACTGGCCAGCGCCGTTATCGTTTCGCTGATCATCGCGGTCACGGTCATACCGACCGCAGCGCGTTCCTGGTTGCGCAACGTGGAACTCAGGGATCCCCACACGAACTGGTGGGAAAAGGGAACCGACCTCGTGATGTCGCTGACGGCAACGCCGGTGCGACGCACCGGCTGGTTCGTCGGCTTGTTCGCTGCGGCGGTTGGCCTGACCCTGCTGTTACTGCCCAGGCCCGACTACCTGCCCACCGGCAAGCAGAACTTTGTGTTTGGATTCATCATTCCTCCGCCCGGGCAAAGCGTCGAAGTCGCACAGGAAGAATTCACCAGCGTCGTGGACTCGCGACTGATGCCGTTTCTCGAGGGAGAACGCAAACCACAGCTGGATATGTACTTTCTCGGCGTTTTTGGCCGCTTTGGTTTCATGGGTGCGCGTGTCACCGATCCCTGCGCCTTGCCGCCGGAAGACGAGCTCATACCGCTGCTGACCAGCGCCGGCCGATCCTTGTGTCAGTTCGGGCAGATGTTCCGCGAGGACCCGGTCGAGCAGGCCATCGGCGCGCTCAACGGCGAAGTGCTGGCGGGTTTCCCCGACACCATGGCCTTTGCCTCGCGCGCCGGAATCTTCAGCAATATCGGTGCCGGCCGCGGCATAGAGCTCAACATCCAGAGCCGCGATATCGATTCGATGCTGCAGGCGGCCCAGGCCGGGTTTGGCGCGGTGATGCAGGCGCTGCCGGGCGCCCAGGTCCGGCCGGTTCCCGGGCTGGAGCTCGCAGAACCGGAGCTACGGTTCCTGCCGGACGAACGGCAAATCGCGGAGGCGGGCTGGAGCCGGCAGACCATGGCCCGGGTCGTTCGGGCACTGGGGGACGGCCTCTATGTCGGCGACTATTTCGACGGCGACCGGCGCCGGGATATCGTGCTGCGCTCGGCACCGTGGGTCACGCCTGAGGAGCTGCAGTCCCTGCCGATCGCAACCCCGGCGCTCGGTGTGATACCGCTCAGCCAGCTGGCCGACATGGAACGGACGGTCGGACCGGACCAGATTCGCCGCGTCGACCGGCGGCGCACGATCACCCTGCAGATCACGCCGCCCGAGAACCTGTCGCTGCAGGAATCGATCGACGCACTGAAAGAAAAAGTCGAGCCGGTTATCGTCGGAATCCTGCCGGAAGACGGTGAAGTCAGCTACTACGGCAGCGCCGACAACCTGCGAATTGCGCTGGGCAATATGAAGAACAGCCTGTTCCTCGCGGTGACGATACTGTTCCTGCTGATCAGTGCGCTGTTCCGCTCGTTCCGCGACGGTTTCCTGGTGGTGCTGGCGCTACCCCTGGCCACCGTCGGCGGTGTCATCGGGCTGCAGGTCACCAACCTGTTGACGTTCCAGCCGATGGACCTGCTCACCATGATCGGGTTTATCACGTTGCTCGGCCTGGTGGTCAACAATGCCATCCTGCTGGTCCACCAGACCCGCAGCTTCGAGCGCGAGGGTGTCCCCCGTGACGATGCCGTGCGGGGTGCCGTCCGGATTCGTTTGCGCCCGATTCTCATGAGCACCCTGACCAGCCTGTTCGGCATGCTGCCGCTGCTGCTGATACCGGGGCCCGGCACCGAGTTGTACCGTGGGCTGGCGGCCGTTATTGTCGGCGGCCTGAGCATCAGCACCGTTTTCACCCTCGTTCTGCTGCCGAGCCTGCTGCGCGCCACCTTCTTTGAACGCATGACGGGAATGCTGATTGGCCGGCAGCCCCGTGCCGCCGGTGCTGCTGCCGGCAGCAGCGGCCTCTCGGACCGTCATCACGGAGACTAGTGAATGAAAGTTGGATTCAAGGCAATCGCGCTGGTTGCCACCCTACTCGCCAGCAACGGCGCAGCCGCGCAGATGGGCGGCTTCCCGGCACCGGTGACCGTCGCCAATGCCGAGATTCGCCTGCTGGCACCCCGGATCCAGGTGCCCGGTACCGTCATTAGCCGTGACGATGCCCGCCTCGCTGCCGAGGTGGCTGGCAACATCGTGCAGATCGCCGAAGTCGGCGACCGGGTGGAGAAAGACACCGTACTGGCAAAAATCGAAGACCAGCTGCTGCTCGAACAGAAGAAAGAAAACGAAGGCCTGGTTGCCAGTGAGCAGGCCCGAATCGCGTTCCTGCAGCGAGAGGTGGACCGTCTTCGCCGGCTCGCGGCACAGAACAACGCGGCGAAGAGCCAGCTCGACCAGACTGAGTCGGATCTCGTGGTAGCCCGCAGCAATCTGCGTACCGCCCGCGCCCGGCTGGCCCAGATCGAGATCGGCCTGTACAAGTCATCGATTCGTGCGCCCTTTGCCGGCCGAATTACCGAGCGCTACATCTCGCCGGGCGAACGCGCCAGCGTCGGTGAGGACGTGCTGCGAATCATCAGCATCGACCGCCTCGAAGTGGTCGCCCGAGCGCCACTCCATGCCGTCGCCTTTCTCGAAGAGAGCGCCGGTATCGGAATTTCCAGCGAGCGGACCGCTGGCACCGGAACCATCCGCGCCATCGTGCCCAACGGCGATCCCGGGACCCACATGTTCGAAGTCAGGATCGAAATACCGGCCAGCGACTGGCTCATTGGCGAGAGCGTTCGCGTCAACGTGCCTACCGCAACCGCCAGCGAAGTGCTTGCCGTGCCCCGTGACGCCCTCGTGCTGCGCGCCGACGGTGCCGCAATTTTCCGTATCGGCGCCGACAACAAGGCCGAACGAATTTCCGTCACGCCCGGTATTGGCGACGGCGACCTGATTGCCATCACCGGTGACCTCCGCCCCGGCGACCAGGTCGTGATTCGCGGCGGCGAACGGCTGCGGCCCGGCCAGGACGTCATGATCACCAACGGCGGTCAGAATGCTTCCAGCCAGCCCCAGGGCAGCGCCACGCCCGCCGCCGGCTCATAATTAACCCGTGACGAACGCCCCGTTCGTCACACCGACCCCCCATCTCCACCCCCAGCGCGGCCCCTGCGCCGCAGCTGAAAGCCGTGCCTGCCCGGGATCTCCCCGGGCTTGCAATAACCCCAGCGACAGAGCTGTCGGTGCCTTACTTTGGTGACGTCAGATCCCCGGCACCAAAGAGAGGTGCCGGCAGATCTCTCGCGCAATCCCGCAACAACACCCCACAGGCATCACAGCCGGAACCCGCTCCTATCCGGGATCTCCCCGGGCTTGCAATAACCTCAGCGAGAGAGCTGTCGGTGCCTTTCTTTGGTGACGTCAGATCCTCGGCACCAAAGAGAGGTGCCGGCAGATCTCTCCCGCAATCCCGCAACAACACCCCACAGGCATCACAGCCGGAACCCGCTCCTATCCGGGATCT
>JAHEKH010000130.1 GCA_024638445.1 Gammaproteobacteria bacterium
ATTGGCATAGTCCGGCCGCTGCTTGCTGACTGATTGTCCAAACAATGTTGAGTAGAACCTGACGCTGGCGTCCAGCGAGGCGACATTCAGGAATATTGATCCTCTATTACCCGCTGTAGATCTTTCCAAAGGCCTTCGTCAATCGCTGTATTGCTTCGTCGATCCTGCTCCCCGGCATATCGCGATTCAAGTTTTTACCGAATTATCCGATCTACTCTGCATAAGTTACGATTTCTCCTTGTCTCGCCATGAACAGTACGGAAGATAGCACCGACGGAAGGCATCGCCCCGACCCGGTCCTGTCGATGCAAAATCGGCTGCGCCTGACCGCCAGGGTGGCAGTCAGCGTAAGCCTCGTTAGCGCAATCGCGCTGGCTATTGCACTATTTCTGCTGCTGCGCGACCAGCCCGCGGAAAATTACTACCAGATCATCCAGTCATTGACCCGCAGCCAGGAGCGCCTCGCATTTGCCATGGTCACCGCGGGGGCTCTGACGGTCCTGCTGGCAGGCCTGCTTACCTGGATAATCACCCTGTACTCCAGCCACCGGGTGGCCGGGCCCCTGTACCGATTTTCAAAGAATCTGGAACTGGAAATAGAACGCGGTCCGGTCGCGACCACGAATCTGCGAAAAAACGACGATTTCCAGGCGCTATCGAACAAGCTCGGACGCGCGGCGGCAGGGCTGTCGCGTTACTACGGCGATCAGCTGGCGCTTGTGGATGAGCTATCGCGAAACCTGGAATCGGCACAGCGATTAGATCCAGAGCATTACCAGGACCTGCTGCGACGGCTGGCGGAAACCGCCCCCCGGACTTCATGAAAACCGTAATCGCACTGTTGAGTTTCACCCTACTGGCCGCGCTGCTGCTGCGAACCAGCCAGGACATCGCCGCGACGATCACCCACCCGGTCGATATACCCTGCGTCGACTGCCACCTGGCGAAGGGCACCATAGACCAGACGAATGCCGAAACGCTCGTCGCCAGCCAGGAACAACTGTGCCAGGCGTGCCATCAAAATGCGCTGACGGCCAGCCATCCGTCGGGTATCACTCCAACCAACGTACCACCGGCAATTTTCCCGCTCGACTGGAAGGGCGATTTGACTTGCAGCACCTGTCATCTTGTGCACGTTAACACCCCCGGAAAGTTACGGGTCGAACGCGAGGGCAAGGCTCTATGCCAATCCTGCCACGACGAGGAATTTTTCAACGCGATGAAAGACGGGGGATCATCGGTAATGGCATTCGGCCATCTCGACGCCAGGCAATCGATCACCGGGGATATCGATAACTTCTCCGTTCAGTGTCTCACCTGCCACGATTCGCTCGATGACGAGCTGAGAGTCAACGTCAATGGCGAAGTGTTGCGGCACGGAAGCCAGCGGATCAGCCATCCTATCGGCAGGCGTTACGCGGATGCCGTCAGTTACGGCGGCTATCGCTCCATAGCCAGCCTGTCGCCGAAAATAGTCCTGCCCGACGGTAAAATCAGCTGTATTTCCTGTCACCAGGGTTACGACGAACAGCACGGGGCACTGGTGCTCGACAACCGGGCGGACGGGCTATGCTTTTCCTGCCACGACCTGTGAGGCGAAGAAACATCATGGCAGAACAGAGAAAACACTTTTACAACGATCATACCCTGCAAGGTTACCTGCTAGCCGGCATGGTAGCACTCGAGCTGTTACTGGTTGGATTGCTGCTGACCTACCTGTACCTCGAAATCAACGGCCTCATCGAGGGCCACCTTTACCGCCTGCATAATACGCATACGGCCTCGTGGCCGGAGCTCTTGTCGCTGCTCGGCTCGGCAGTAACGGTCTTCCTGGTCGTCAATCTCGTGGCGCTGTATCTTGCCCATCTGGTCTGGGGCCGTTACGTCAAGCATACGATCGACCTGTTCTCCGCCGGACTCGACAGGTTAGTCGCACTGGATTTCTCCGAGCCGTTGCCATCCGGACCCGGTCATCACCGTATCATCGAATTACTGGATGCCTGGTATCGTAAAGAACAAGAGCGCAACCGCCAAATCGCGCGGCAACAGGAATGCCTGAATAGCTATTCGGGTAAACCGTTGGGCAACCGGGAACGACAGGAACTACAAGCGATCGTGGCCGAGTACCGCCGACTGCTCACCGAAGGATAGAACCGCCCGAACTCGAGTTACCCGCCCACGGGTGTGGCCGTTAAAGCAGACGCAATTGGCACCATATCGGGGTAACGCCTGGTCAAATCCCGATCGAATTCATGATCGCCACGGTTCGGCACCAAGCCTGACCTAAACCCCGCTGGAATAAACTGGCACGAATCCTGCTCTGGTATTGAAGAGGAGGCCATCGATTGTATCGATTATCGGCTATATTATGCGCCGCTTTCCTGTTGCTGACAGCGACCAGGAGCTTTGCCGGCGCCTGTGAATCGGGTACGCCGACCGGTGTCGATCCGCCGGTCGTGAGCCACCTGCGCGCCTATCCGTGGACCTTTAATGCGCCCACCCGAATGGCGCTATCACTTGATTCCAGGCTGTTTGTCACCGACCCGGAACGGCAACGCGTCGTCACGCGGGATACGGCCGGCAGGATAACCGATAACCGCCTGCTCGAAGGTAAACCGATCAGTATCGCGGTCGATTCGCAAGGACTGATTTACGTCGGCGACGGCGACCTCGGCCGGGTCAGGGTCTATTCCCGGAACTGGGAATTTTTATACGATCTGGGAATCGGTGCGGGCGAATTCCAGCTACCCGGCGCGATCGCGGTCGAGCCCGGTGGCGGCCGGATTTACGTCGTCGACTCAAAAATGCACAACGTCAGCGTATTCAGTCCCGACGGCAGGCCGGATTTCAGTTTCGGTGGAGCGGGCGACGGTAACGGCTTGTTTAGCTTCCCAGCGGGAATTTTCATCGATGCTACGAACAACGAACTCTATGTCGTCGATCAGCTCAATTTCCAGGTCCAGATATTCGATCTCAACGGCACTTACCTGCGCTGCATCGGCGGTACCAACGCAAGCCCGGGCAGTTTCTTCGGCCGTTCCCGGCCGCTGAACCAGCCGCAAGGCGTCTGGGTCGACAGCGCAGGCCGGGTTCTGGTTAGCGACGCCGCCGACGGCCAGGTAAAGGTTTTCGACCGAAACGGCAATGCGCTAGCCAGGATTGGCGAGTTCGGCGCTCTCCCGGGTGGCCTGCGGATTCCGATGGACCTCGTGGTCGACGCCAACAATCGACTGTTCGTGGCCTCGGCCAACAACGCGCGGCTCGAAGTCTTCGGGCTCGACGACTACCAGGACCCGGAAACGGTAGCCCCCGGCGTGCTTGCCGTCGACCCCGGGGTGCTGGATCTCGATGCGCTGGTCGAACGAATCGCCGTTGCGGTCGAATTGCCCGGCTATCGCCTCGATGCGATTGCGCCCGGTACCCTGCAAGTCAACGGCCTGGCGCCGATTTCCACCGCCGCCGGAGACGTCGACCGCGACCTGGTGCCGGACCTGACTGGACAGTTTGATGCCGCTGCACTGGCGCAGACCCTGCCGCCGAACGGTAGCGGTCGGCTCGAGGCCAGAGCGCTGTTGAACAACGGCTTGCGCCTCGAGGCGCAGGCTGTGGTGGAGGTCAGATCCAGCGTCTTCGATGACGACGGCGACGGCGTCGAGGATGCGTTCGATATTTGTCCGGACACGCCCAGCGGCACCCCGACCGACGCCAACGGCTGCAGCGTGGCGCAGGCCTGCCCCTGCGAGAAATCGACCACAGTCGCCTGGCGCAATCGCGGACGACACCTGGTTTGCATGCTGCGGGCGGCATTCAGAATCGGCGACCATAACCAGTTGCCGCGGGCGCAACTAAAAACGCTGATACCGCGGGCGGCGTTGCGCCAATGCGGGCGCTGGAAAAAGCGACACCGGGGGCACCGATGAAATCTTTACTGGGCGCTTTAACCGGCCTGCTGCTGCTCTCCTGGTCGACTTCGTACGCGCTCGACCCGCCGCACGACATCAGTAATAACATCAACTGTATTAACTGTCATACGCCGCACGGCGCTCCCGGGGGCAGCATTACCCGCGAGGCCGGCAACCCGAACCTGTGCATGACTTGCCACACACCCGGCGGGCTCGCCACCAACCGCCCGTTCAACGATGTCGACCAGGCAAGGCCTGGCGTCAGCGGCTTTAGCCATCGCTGGGATTCGGGGCCGTCCGGACACGTCGAGCGACAACCCGGAAACACCTCTAGCGGCAGCCTGCGGTCGGGCGGCGTTTTTAGCGGGCGTATCGAAAACCGCTACACCATCACGATCACCGCGTCAGGCGATGTCGGCCTGGCCACCTTCGACTGGAGCGACGACCGGGGCAATAGCGGCAGCGGCAGCGCCGGCAGCGATGTGCCGTTCGACAGCGGCCTGCTGCTCGATTTCGCCGATGGCGCTTCGTCGCCATCCTTCATCGCCGGCGATAGCTGGGTGCTGGAGGCACGCACCGACCTCCGCCTGCCTGACTTCACGGATCCGTTCGAGCGGCCGATGGCGCAGCGCCTGGCCGGACTTACAGGCCTCGGCGGCGGCGTGTTCGATACCACTTACTCCAAGGTCGTCTGCTCTGTGTGCCACGATCAACACAGCCAGGAGCATCAGCCCTTCGACCCTGGCGCTCCGCCGTTTCTCGGTGACGGCACCGGCGAAGGCCGTTTTTTCCAGCGCCGCGACAACGATTTCAACCAGATGTGCGTGGTTTGCCATGCGGCGCGCAACGTACCCACCAGCACGCTGGGATCGCACCCGGTCGGGGTGCCGATTCCGGGCGGTGAATTCCAGCCGCCGGCCGCGCTGAACCTCGACCCCAACGCCGAGGTAGTCTGCATGACCTGCCACGCGCCGCACTACGCCGATTCAGGCGGCGCCAACGCCGGCGCGGGCGATGGCTACCTGCTCAACCAGGGTATCGGCGATCTATGTCTCGAGTGCCACACGCTCGCCGACCAGGCGACCGGCAGCCACTTCGATAGCGCCACGGGCGCGTTGTGGCCGGGCGGCCAGTACGGCTCGAGTTTTCCCGCCCACAGCGCTGAAAAACAGGGTTTTTGCATCAATTGCCACTGGCCGCACGGCTGGGCAGACGATGACCAGCCGGTTGGCGACTACCCGCGGCTATGGGTCGAGCAGTACGACGTCGCCGCCGACGGCAGCGACCCGGACGACGCCGAGGACCTGTGCTACACCTGCCATGACGGCTCGCCGGCGCAAACCGATATTCGTGGCGATTTCGCCAAGGGCGCCAACGGCGCCGAGATCTTCCATCACCCGGTGACGGACTCGGAGCAGACCGCGGGGCGCTCGGTCGAATGCACCTCGTGCCACAATCCTCACCGTGCGCGCGCCAACAACCGTCTTGCCGGTGTCGACGGCGTCGATCTTGCCGGCAATCCCGTGGGTTCGGGCACCGCCAACCCGCGCGATATCGTGCAGGAAGAACTGTGCTTCAAGTGCCACGGCGACAGTTTCAACAGCGCGCGCAGCCTGACTTCGAACAAGCGCCTCGACTTCAACACCAGCGCCGCCAATTCCGGTTATCACCCCGTTACCCAGGCCGGGCGCGGCCAGTCGGCCAACCTCGCGGGGCAATTGCTCGGCGGCCTGACCACCACGTCGACGATTTCCTGCACCGATTGCCACAACAGCGACGCGACCGCGGGCACGCCCGGCCCGGTCACCGACTCGGTGGCGCTGACCCAGGGGCCGCACGGCTCGACCCAGGCGACGATCCTGCGCGCCAACTTCGACAAGGATTACCAGGCCGAGGGCGCCTGGAACAATAATCGTGCCGCGCTGTGCTTCCTGTGCCACGACCAGGCCGGTGTACTCGGCAGGCGTCTCGAAGACGGGGCCAGCACTAATTTCTACCAGTTTGAAGGTCGCGACAACCTGCACGAGTATCATTTGATCTCGCTGGATAGCACGCATTCCTGCCTGAGTTGCCATTTCGACATCCACAGCAACCGGACCGCCAGCAACACGCAGTACCGGTGGATCATCGGCGGGGTGGCCTCGACCTCCACCACGCCGCCGCCCAACGTCAAGACCCAACTGGTGAGCTTCGCTCCCGACGTTCAGCCGACCAACGGGCTGCCCCTGCCGC
>JAHEKH010000131.1 GCA_024638445.1 Gammaproteobacteria bacterium
AGTGATCGCCCGTCAACAGGTAGGGCACGAAGACCATCGCCGGCTGGTGCGCCGAGTCGGGAACCATCCCGGTGTCGCAGTCCACGCACTCAGGCAATGGGTTCGATGCCGAGCCTGCGACATTCGGGTGGGTAGTCGCGTCGGGATAATCGACATAGGAAATAGGCAGGTCTGTCGCGGAATCACGGTAGTGGATCGGCCAGTGTGCCGCGGCATCTGCAGTACCATAAGTCGCCTGTGCGGCCCGCTCGTCCATCGTCAGCAGGTACAGCGAAATCCACCCGGGCACCAGCCCGATGTCGGGACGACCGCCGGTATTCGGCATGTATTCCAGTGCGAGGCCCGCGCCCATGATCTTGTTGACCGGAATGCCGCTGCGCGAGCCAACGCCAGTGTCCCAGTCGGTTTCGAGATCGGCCATTGCCGCCGGCGCAAAGCTGATATTCCTGTCGTAATTCGGAATCGCCCCGGTTGTGATCAGGTAATCCACGTCGTATTCGAGGTGTAACGCCGGCTCGATACCGTGCCAGAGCGTCCTGCGCCAGCGGGAATGATGATGGTGCACGATCTGCTCTGCAGGCATTACGACCGAACCGCCGGCGGTGATCTGAGCCGTGTAATCGAGATTGCCGGCACCGGGCACGAAGGCGGCAGTGTTTTCGACGATGACATCGGTACGGGCGCTGCCGTCGTGATGAACGCGGAGGTGAAAACGCGCGGTCAACAGCGGATGGGCGTCGCCGCTGCCGTCGACAAACTGTGCCTGGTAGTGCGCCTCGGTCAGCAGCGGTCCCTGCAGCCAGGTTTTCGGCGTGCTCGTGAACATGGCCTGGCGCAGGGATGCGCTGTAAGTCGTGGTACCGGCCGTGATGCTGACCGTCGGGTCGTATGCCGGGTCCAGGTCGCTGATTTCCACCGGCGGCAGTGACGTGCTCGCAGCACTGCTCATCAGCTCCAGGGCCAGCTGTTGCCCGCCCTGTAGCGCGGGTATGACGCTGGTCAGCACGGCGTGCTTCAGCGATCCGTCCGGGTAATGCGATTTCGCATCAACCTGCAGGGGCACGGTGTCGCCGTTCTCCAGGCGTGCGGCTACGGTATTGCTGGCGGGTATGTCGCCCTGGACAAACAGCTGGCCGAAGGTCACCGGCACATCCGTGTCAACTTCGCTGATAGCAGCGAGACTGTTGACCTGCAGACTGGTGATCACCGCGCCGACGGTCGGTTCCAGCGCCGAGACGTTCTTCGACGCATTGCCGCTCTGTCCGCCTGTATCAGTGACCGTCAGGCTCAACGTGTACTCACCGGGCATATCCGGAACCATCGATGCCGCGATCCCGCTCTCGGTCAGGACGGGGTTGCTGCCCTGCGGCGCCTTGGACACTTCCCAGTCATACGACAGCGAGCCGGCGGTTTCGTCGTACTCGGCGACCGCCAGGAACGACTCTCCGGTGGTGACGAAATCAGGCGCGAAAAAATTGACTACCGGTGGCGGGTTCGCCGCACCGGGATCGGGTGACGGCTGGGTTCCGCTGTCGGGTGGTGGGCTGCTGTTGGCCGGCGGCGGGGTGCTGTTCGACGGTGGCGGCGTGGTAACCGTGTCTGTAGCCTCTTTGGAGTCCGAACCTCCCGACCCGCAACCAGCGACCATCGCCAGCAACAGTACCGGCAGCAATCTGTATGCGGTCGCCCGTGTCCGTGGCGTTGCAAGTTCTTTCATCGAGACCGTCTCCGAACCATCAAGGTAAACAGGTGACGACGGGTACGCCGACACAAAGAAACGGTTTGGGATTAACCTGCAGGCGGGAGCCACGAATAAACATGGTTTGTTTCGGCAACTCCGCTGTCGTAGGTGGTTAGCCCTTAGACCGGTAGCTTTGCGCCCCTGCCTTTCGGTCAGGTTCGCCCTTGTCGTACGCGGCTATTTCTATCAAACAGCACGCAGCAGGTCAAAGACCCTGTTGCCGGATTTGATGGAAGTTCAAGCTGACATAAGTCTGGTAGAAGAAAACCGCAGAAGCAACGCACATTAGTGGCAATTCAAATGAATTGGATTGCATGGAAAACAGGCTATTTATTGCTTTGCATTAACGATGCAACGGACGTCGCTGAAATTAAGTCAAAACCTGGTTTGCGGACAAAAAAATGACTCGTTATTGAACTGCGACTGGATTGCCGGAAGGAATGGCCAGCATGCGCGCGAACGCGCGCTTCAATCGCCAACCTCGAAGGCATCGAGCAACAGGACGGTACCCGCAGAGGCAGGGTTCATCGCACCGCTGACTTCGACGACGACGGCGTGTTCGCCGGGCCCCAACCCCGTCTGGCTGAAGAGGACCTGCTGCCACGCAAATTGCGGCGCATAGAGATCCGCCTGGCCCTGAAGTGCACCGTCGATGTAGACATTGGCGATACCGGCGAATGGAGCCCGTGTACTGATGACGGAAATCGAATCGCCGACAAACCGTAAAACAACGCGGGCCTGTGGCGTGGCCGACACCCGCAGCGTGTTGCCGGTGCAGAGCTGGCAGCCTATTTCCGGCCAGCTGCCAGCGTAGAGGATAAACTCGCTCTGATCGTCGTAGACCTGGATGTCCAGCACCAGGCTCCAGGTGTCGCCTGCATCGGTGGACCGGTAAACGCCCTTCCAGCCGCTGGCGAACAGCGTCTGGTCGATCTTAAAATCGGGCGAGACCGCAAGCGCGGGTACATGATCGCCGGCCATCCCGACCGCAGTCCAGCTCGTGCCGGCATCGGTCGACCGGTAAACGCCGCGTGCCCGGGTCCCGGCGAATACCGTTTGATCGGTGTCGAAACCCGGTGAAATGGTCAGTGACTCGATCGAGACATTGACCGGAAAACCGCTACTCGCCGGAGCCCAGGAGGCGCCGCCGTCAATGGAACGGAAAACGCCGTCGTACCGGGTCCCGGCAAACACGGTGCCGTCGGATTGGAAGTCAGGCGAGTACGCAAAGTTCAGCACCCACGGGCCACCGAGTACCGGCGCCCAGGTCGCGCCGCCATCCTGGCTGCGGTCGATACCGCCCTTGTGCCCGACCAGGACCGTCTGGTCGGCCGCGTAGTTACTCGAAACCGTCACGGCCCATGCGCCGCCGGGAAAAGTCGCACTGATGGGCGTGAACGTCGCGGCAGCATCGGTAGACTTGTACAGCGATTGAGCGGCAAACGGATCGTTTGCCACAAACAGCGTCCGGTCGACCGCATAGTCCGGCGAGACCGACAGGCGCCGGGCAAACTCAAAACCAGACGGGGCGACTTCGAGATTGTTCCAGGACTCACCCTGGTTTTCGGTCCTGGCCAGTCGTGTGCGGATCCCGGCAAACACCGTGCGATCCGCCCCGTAGTCCGGACTGACCTCCATGGGGTGCATGAACAGCTCTGACAGCCCGGTGCTCACCGCGGTCCAGGCATCGCCACCATCCATCGACCGGTACACCCCGCCACCGTAGGAACCGGCAAAAACGGTTCGGTCGGTCGCAAATTCCGGGCTCGGGCTTAGACTGCGAAGCAGCTTCTGGCTGTAGACGTTCAGATGCCGCCAGCGGTCCGCGCCGTCCAGCGACCGGTGCAGGCCTTCGAAGGCCGCCAGGAACACCGTCCGGTCCTGAGCGTAGTCCGGCGAAAACCGGAAGCCGTTGTAGTGGACCGCCGTCTGGTTCGACAATTCGTCGAGTCCCGTCGCCTGCAGAGTCCAGGCGTTACCGGCGCTGGTGCTGCGAAAAACGCCGCCGCGTGTTGCCGCGAGGACGGTACGGTCGGTCGCGTAGCCTGGCGATACCGCCAACCCGCTGACCAGGGTTTCCTGCAGCCCGGTGTTGACGAACACGAACGCGGAGCCACCGTTTTCCGACCGCAGCACGCCACCGCCGAAACTGCCGATGAACACCGTCTGGTCCTGCGCGTAGTCCGGTGAGATAGCCAGCGCGTTGACCAGGTCAGTGTAGGCGGGAAAAGGGTTGATCCAGCTCTGCCCCGCATCAGTGGACTTCAGCAACCCGGTACGGGTCGCGGCAAAGATCGTACGGTCGGTGGCGAAATTAGGCGAGATCGCCAGGCTCCTGACCTCGAGGCTTGTCGCGCCCGGATGCAGCGCAGTCCAGCTGACGCCCGCATCGGTCGAAATGAAAACGCCGGCGCCGTCGGTGCCGGCAAAAACGGTCTGGTCGGCCGCGAAATCGGGCGACACCGCCAGGCTGAAAACCTGTGTTCCTGCCAGGCCATCGCCAGCCTGCGACCAGGTGGCCCCGCTATCGGCAGACTTGAATACGCCACCGCCACCGGCAACACCCATCGCGGAAAAAAGCACGCCGTCCTGATCGTAGGCCGGGGAAACCACAATGCTGTTGATCACGCCATAGGGGAGCCCCACCTGGGCAGGCGTCCAGGTCGTACCACCGTCGGTGGTCTTCAGCAGGTAGGTGAAGCGATGCTCGACGGCACAAAAAACGGTCTGGTCAGTGCCGTAGGCCGGACTGATCGCGAGCGCCGTAATGTTGTCGTGGGGAACATGCGCCCGGGCACCGGCAGCCAGCAGCGCGAGAACCAGCAAGACGAGCGCAACAACGCTTGTCGGAAGCGCATGCCGTCGAAAACGCAATCCCGGCTGTCCGGCGCAACGCCGTGGTTTGACTGACACGCTGTTCAACACGCCCCCCCTTCAACGAACGCCCGGCCAGGCATCCTCAACTATAGGCCAACGACTCGCCGTGGATTTGACATAACCAGACCAAGGCAAGAAATTCCGCCAGGGAACGCATTTAGCCAATCTGCTCCCGACGCACCAGGGGCGGCTGTTCTATCGGTTCTATACTTGCCCCAACGAGACCGGTTTTCCGGACCGGCGCAGGGAGAACGACATGGCGAGCCTTCAGCTGCCGCTACTGGCGCTGTCGCTGCTGCTGGGCAGCGGCGCCACCTACGTCAACCCGGTGCTCAGCAATAACGCAATCCTGGCGGACCCCGGTGTGATCCGGCACCAGGGAACCTATTACCTGTACCCCACCGGCGACCGGACCAGCTATGACGTTTACACGTCGCAAGACCTGGTCACCTGGACACAGGGTCCCGAGGTTTTCGTTCCGGGCGGCAACAACGTTTTTGCCCCCGATGTCTTTCGTGATCCGGTCGACGGGCGCTTTTACCTTTACTACTCTGCCGGCTTCCAACTGGGTGTCGCGGTTGCCGACACGCCGCTCGGACCGTTCGAAGACCTCGGCATATTGCTGGAAAGTGCGCTCGACGCACACATGGTGCGCACCGGGGGCAGCTATTACCTCTACCACGCGCGACTGAGGCCTGACGGAGCCGATATCTATGTGCAGCCGATGCTCGATCCCGTCTCGCCCGATGGTGCGCCAATACTGCTGCTGACACCGGACCAGGCGTGGGAATTTTCCGCTTTCGGGCAAAGCATCGTCGAGGCGCCGTGGATGCTGGAAATCAACGGCGCCTACTACCTGATGTACTCGGGCAACAACACACGGTCTACCCGGTATGCCATCGGCTACGCGACCGCCAGCCACCCGCTGGGCCCGTTTCAAAAGCACCCGGACAATCCCATCACCTTCGGGCCACCCTTCGTCTGGGGCGCCGGCCACCATGCGGTGGTCGGCGGACCGGATGGATTGCCCTGGGTGATCTACCATCAAAAGAAAAACCCGCAGCCGAGTCCGTTGCGGTTCATCTGCATTGACCGGTTGTTTATCGACGCCCAGGGTGCGCTGCACATCGGCACTACCCGGGGCATACCCATGCCTGCCCCTGCCGGCACTATCGACTAGCAAGCTGGAATGGTTACTGGACGCTGTCCAATACCCTGCAGTTTTGTCGGTTGCCTATAACTTTCATAGAGATACCTGCTCTTCCTGAGGAGTCAGACCCAGTCTGGCGTGCCGGTTCGCTTTGACTACACTTTATGCAAAGGGGATTCACAACATGAAAAATAAAATTGTTGGCATTCTCGTGTCGATAATGGCATCGATCACCCTCGCAGCCGCATCCGCGAGCGGGGCGATGCTGACCTCTGATCTTCCCAGCGGCCAGCCGGCCGGCACCAAGATCCAGTGGACCGTAACCGGCGATGGCGACGAGTCG
>JAHEKH010000036.1 GCA_024638445.1 Gammaproteobacteria bacterium
ACGACGCCGCCCCGCCAGGCCAGCCACAGCCCGAAGACGAGGGGCGCGGCCAGCAGCGTCAGCAGCGCAGTCAGCGACAAGGCTCTGGACAGGTGACCGCGCGGCCAGCCAGACAACGAGGTGAGGGACAGTGGGATACCCAGCACAAACAGGGGCGAGACCGTGATGACCGCCGAGAGCATCAGCGAGAACACACCAAACTCGACCGGTCCGGCCCGGCGCGCGATTTCCAGCTCGACGAGATACTGGATGCCGAAAACCAGGGGAACGAGCACCGATGTCCGGATCAACTGGCTGTTGATTGCGCGCGGCAAATTGTCGTTCCTGGTGCCGGCTGCCGGCGGAAATGCAATTGTTACCGCTAAATTTCCAACTTTCAATTCAGCGAATCCGGGTGGTAACTTTATCGAACAGTCCTGTCGATGGGAGCAGCAAATGCCTTCCCCGTTCAAGCCTGCCCTGGTCGCTTTTCTCGAAGAACTCGAGCGGAACAACAATCGTGATTGGTTCAACGCGAACAAGGCACGCTACGAGGCCGATGTCAGAGAGCCTGCGCTCGAATTTATCGAGAACATGGCAGAGCGGCTCGACAGGATTGCACCGCGTTTTAATGCCATAGCGAAGCGCCAGGGCGGATCACTGATGCGCGTTTACCGCGATATCCGTTTCTCGAAAAACAAGGCGCCGTACAAGACCAATGTCGGCATCCAGTTCCGGCATGAGGCAGGCCGGGATGTCCATGCACCCGGCTATTATTTTCACATCGATCCCGACAACGTATTTCTCGGTGCCGGACTGTGGCACCCCGAGCGCGAGGCGCTGGCCGCAATTCGTGATGCAATCGTGGAAAAACCGCGCGCCTGGAAACGAGCTCGTGATGACAGGGCGTTTCGCCGTTTATTTCAGCTGGAAGGCGAGTCGCTCAAGCGCCCACCACGCGGTTACGATCCCGACCACACCTGTATCGAGGATCTGAAGCGCAAGGATTTCATCGCCGTATGCAGTCTCACCCATGCCGACCTGTACAAGCGCACCGTTTACGATCGTGTGACAAAAACTTTCGATGCCGCACGTCCGTTTATGCGTTTCCTGTGCCGGGCTACCGGGGTCCGTTTCTGAGTACTGTTGCCTTGACGACCACGGGGTTCTTCCCCGAGACTGGCGGGCGTTTCCCAGCCGACCGAGCGCCTGTCGATGATCGTCCAGTGCCAACGCTGCCATCTGCGCCATGACCTGACCGGCCGGCCACCGGGCACCGATATTTCCTGCCGCTGCGGCGCTGCGCTGAATCTTGCGCCGGCGGGTGGCGAAACAGTCGCGTTGACCTGCCCCCAGTGTGGCGGTAGCGCCGATGAAAGCCTGGCCCGCTGCCAGCACTGTGATTCAGCGCTGGCGACGATCCGTTGTCCGACCTGCTTCGGCCTGGCGTTCGACGGCAACGTCCACTGTCCCCACTGTGGCGACAGCCTGGCTTCACCAGCGGTCGTCGACCACGATACCGGCCGTCAACCGCTGCCCTGCCCGCGCTGCTCGACAGATCTGGACGCCATGGTCGTCGACAAGACACTGATCGACGCCTGTCCGGACTGTGGCGGTCTCTGGCTCGACCACACCGCGTTCGAAAGTATTGTCCAGAGCCGCCAATTTTCCGATTTGAGCTCGGCGCTCAATATTCCGACCTGGAACCGCCAGGAAAACCATTTCCAGGCCTCGGAAAAAGACGCGTTGTACGTGCGTTGCCCTGTTTGTGAGCACTTCATGCACCGGCGCAATTACGCGAGGCGCTCGGGGATCATTCTCGATGTCTGCGCCGCTCACGGTATCTGGTTCGATGCCAACGAACTCAGCCGGGTCTTCAACTATCGTATCGTCGACGGAACATCACCCTCCATGCGCCCCGACGTCAATAACCTCTCGACGACATCTGGCAGCACCGAGTGGATCGATCCCGAGATCTTCATCCGCCGCAACGAGCAACGAACCCTGTCCTGGGGCGACGGCCTGAGTGCCCTGGCCGCCTTCCTCGCCACCATTCTGCGTTAGACCCACCCGCGGAATCGCAGCCGAAACCACTCACTCGCGAAAGCCCGCAACGGGATCGCGGCTGGAGCCACTCCTGCGCGGGTTGTGTCTCCGGCAGCCTCAGCGAGAGAGTTGCCGGTGTCCGTTTCTGGTGACTCGAGACCCCCGGAACCAAAAATGGATGCCGGCAGGTCTCCCGCGCAATCTCAGAACCTCACCTCGGGGTTCGCGCCTGAAAGCGCTTCCACACGACAGCCGGCAATGGGATCGCCCCTGCGAAGCTCTCGTGTTATGTAAAACGTCTTACGTATGAATACACTTGACATCATATGTAATTTTCTGTAAATTATATGAACGATTTGTAGTCAGGAAACAACGAAATGCCGAACAAAACCGTACCGGTCAGCGTACGGCTGCCCGAAGACGATGCTCATTTTTTAGCCAGGCTCACCCTGGAAGGCGCTGAAACCGCCAGCGAAAAGCTGCGCGCGCTCATCAGCGATGCCCGCCGCCGCCAGCATGGCACCGAGGAATATCCCGCGGCGCTGAAGCTGGCCCAGGAGAGCATGGCCCCGACCCTGCGGATCATCCGCAACAGCGAGCGCGGACACGGCATGCATTCCGAGCTGATCAGCCGGCTGGGCGAGTGGTTGCCCGACTGCATGGCCTATCTGGTTGCCAGCAACGGCGCGGCTACGGACCTCGATGACGAAGAGCTGAAGGACATCGAGCGCGGCCTGGCGGAAAGAGTTTTTGTGTTGATCCAGTCGATCCTGCAGATGGGTGTTACCCGGCGCAGTCCGTGCTACGACCCGTCGGTCATCGACGAACGACTGGATCCGGTCATGGACCTGGCCGGCGTCATTGCGCGAACGAGGTCGAGTTGAGAGGTAAACAGATGAAAAAGACTATTGGAAAAGCAATCGTGGCCCGACAGGCGGGTCGCATCGAGCCCGGGATGATTGGCCTCGGTCTGCTCGCCGCGGGTGCCTTTGCGCTCCTGAGTGGCTCATTTTACATCGTGGATACTGGCCACGTCGGCGTTGAGCGCACGTTGGGTAACGTCGATATGACAGAAACCCAGGCCGGCGTGAACATCAAGCTGCCGCTCCTGACGAAGCATTACGAGTTTTCGGCAAAAGAGATCACCATTGATCTCGAAGACCTGAGACCCAAGGCGGCCGACAACCTGTCGCTGAAAGATCTCGACGTTACGGTTTTCTATCGAACCGCACCGGAGGCGATCGCCGAGTTGATGGTCAAATACAACGACTCATGGATTGCCGGTGCCGAAGCGCATATGCCAGCCTACCGGATGGTCTACCGCGAAGCTCGCGGCTCGACCTACGAGGCCGTCGCGGCAATCGACAGCCTGGAGTTGCACCGTCAGCGTGAAATACTGCAGCGCTCAATTGTCGAGAACCTGCAGACTCGTCTCGACGAGAAAGACCCCGGAGTCTTCGTGGTATCACGGGTCGTCGTACGCGCGCTGAATACCGACCCCAGTATCGAGGCCAGTATTCGCGAGGCAGTGCAAAACCAGAAACGGCTGGAGGCCAAGCGTATCGAAGTCGAGATTGCGCAAAAGGACGCTGAAATCGAGATCGAGCGTGCCCGCGGCATTGCCCAGGCCAACGAGATCATCAACGCCAGCCTGACGGCGGAGTACCTGCAGCACGAGGTCAACCTTGCCCTGCAATCCTTTGCCGAGAACGGTGGCTCCACGGTGGTCATACCGGCCAACATGCAGGGTTTTGACCTGATTCTCGATCAGAGCCAGCTGCGCCGCTCGCAGTAAGCCCCACAACTGTCATTATTTCCGCACGGGCCGGTCATACCGGCCCTTTTCTTTTTTCTGTCCGGCGACAGGTAGCGGTATAATTTCGGGATGAAAAAAACCAGCCTGCTATGCCTGGCGCTGGTGCTTTCCGCCGCCGCGCCGGCGGACGAACCGGCGCAGTCCGAGATCGGCGCAGCGAACATGGTGAACAACGCCAGCGTCAAGGTCGCGGTGCTGCCGACCTATCCGCGGCGGGCGCTGAAGAACAATATCGGCGGGACGGTTACCGCTGAGTTCACGATTTCATCCTATGGCCGCGCGGTCGAGGCCAGGATTACCCAGGCCAACCCACCACGGGTGTTCAATAACAGCGTCCTCGACGCATTGAAATACTGGTCATTCGTGCCAGCCAGACCGGTTGCCTGTGGCACCGTGCCGCAGACCGCGCGCCAGACTTTTCGCTTCGAACCCGGCGCTGAAAAACCAGTACACCTGTTGCCGATAGAAATCGATGGACTTCCGACCCTGCCACGCGGTGAGCGCATGGCAACGGCGGAGGCAATCCGTGCCGCAGAAGTTGCGGAACAACAGCTGAGCCAGGTCATCAGTCCGCGTGGCCTGGTTGCCACCCACCGGGTAGACCCCGCCTACCCGGAAAAAGCCTTGCAACGACGCATGGAGGGTGTGGTTTCGATAAGCTTCCTGATCGAGAAAGATGGCAGTGTTTCCGATCCGGAGGTGGCCGATTCCGTACGCGGCTCCATGTTTCGCGGGGCAGCCCTGCGGGCGATCAAGCAATGGAAATTCGAACCAAAGTATCGTGAAGACGGCGAGCCGGTCGAACAGGTCGGTTGCCACGAGTTCATATTCCGGTACGACGAATATCTCGCCGCGCAACGCCGCCGGGAGCAGCTGCGCAAGCAAAACATGCAGATCTTTCAGTCCGAGTGAACTACTTTTCTTTTTCCATGGCACGCTGGTAGGCCGGACGGGCGAGACACCGATCCGCGTAAGCATTGATGGCGTTGGAGTCCGGCAACATGTCGAACATGCGCATGAACACGGCCGACGAGCCGACCATGATGTCGGCCGCCGAGAATTTCTGACCCAGCAGCCACGGGCCCTCCTCCAGGCCCTTCTCCCATGTGGTAATCATGGTGTCGAAATCACCCCAGCCGTTTGTCCCCTTATTGGGTGTGGCGCCACTGATTTTTTCTACCATGGCCGGTTCGATCACGCCCGGGGTATACAGCATCCAGTACAGATAGCGGCCACGCAGCGGAGCGTCGATTGCCGGAGCCAGTCCGGCGTCGGGATAACGATCCGCAATGTAGAGGCCGATCGCCGCCGAGTCGGCCAGCCGTACTTCACCGTCCTCGAGTGCCGGCACCTTCCCCATCGGGCTGGCGGCATAAAACGACGGATCGTCTATAGAGTCGGGGTTTCGAATATCGACCGGGACCAGTTCGCAGGACACGCCGGCCTCTTCGACCAGCCACAGGGCACGCGAGGCACGCGTGCGGGGACACCAGAACAATTTCATCGAATCTCCGGCCAGGCCGGCTGCCGCCCTGGCAACCTCGAACCCGGGTAAGTCAGGGTGTCGGCGGATCATACACTGGCTGACGGCCAAAACGCGTGGGCAGGCCAGGGGAGAAAACCGGTGAGCCCGCGGTCCAAACACGCTTCGGCAACAGTCCGTTATGATTGCAAGCCTTGACCAAACAGGGGGACCCCATGAGATTCATTCCAATCCTGCTCGTAACGATCGGCCTGGCGGCCTGTGCCGGGACTGGTGGACCCACGACCACATCCAGCCCGGCCCCGGAACTCGGCAGCGGCATCGACCAGGGTGGTTTCGATCCGACGGTGCGCGTGCAGGACGACTTTTTCGACGCAATCAACGGCGGCTGGCTGAAAAGCACGGAGATTCCCGGCGACCGGGCCCGCTGGGGCACGTTCGATATCCTGCGGGACAAATCCGAGGCGGATGTCCGCGCTCTCGTCGAGGAGGTCGGCAGCCGCGGTGACGTCGCGCCCGGTTCGGCAGCCCAGAAGATCCGCGATTACTACATCTCGTACATCGATTCGGAAACCGCCAACCAGCTGGGGATTACGCCATTACGCGACGACCTCGACCGTATTGCTGCAGCCGACAGCATGGACGATATCTACCGGCTGTTCGCGACGCTGGGCGTACATGGGGTCACCAGCCCGCTGGGTATCTTTATCTTCTCCGACGCCCGGGACCCCAACACCAACGTCGTTTACATCAGCCAGGCCGGACTGACGCTTCCGGATCGTGATTACTATCTCGAAGACACGGAACAATACAAGAAGGGCCGTGAGCTGATGACCACCTACGCGACGGCGATCTTCGAAAAAGCGGGCGCCACGGATCCCGCCGCGCGTGCGCAGGCCCTGCTCGACCTGGAGACACGAATCGCCGAGGTCCAGTGGACCCGGGAAGAAAACCGCGACCCGGTCAAGTCCTACAACCCGATGACCGCCGAGGAACTCGACGCGCTGACCCCCTCAGTCCAGTGGCCGCTGATGTTCGACGCCGCAGGCGTGCCGCTGCAGGATCGTTATATCGTCAGTCAACCGAGCTACCTCGAGGGAATCGACAGCATCCTGGCGGATACGCCGGTTTCGGTATGGCGCGACTACCTGGGCTTTCACACGATCAGTGCCTTTGCCCCGGTCCTGGGTGACGAGTTGTTCAACCTGAGCTTCGAATTTCGCAACAAGGGGCTGCAGGGCGTCGCCGAACCGCGCGCATTGTGGAAACGCGCAGTCGCCTCGATAAACGGCAACATGGGCGAACAGCTCGGCCAGCTATACGTGGCCAGGCACTTCCGTCCGGAGGCCAAGGACAGGATGATCGTCATGATCGACAACCTCATCAGGGCCTACGACCAGTCGATCCGCGAGCTGGAGTGGATGAGCGAAGACACGAAGCTCCAGGCCCTCGACAAGCTTTCCAAGTTCAAACCGAAAATCGGTTACCCGGACAAGTGGCGAGACTACAGCACGCTCGAAATTCGCGCCGGTGACAACGTCGGCAACATCCGCCGGGCGCGCGAGTTCGAATTTCGCCGTAACGTGGCAAAACTCGGCCAGCCGGTCGACAAGTCCGAATGGTTCATGACGCCGCAAACGGTTAACGCCTACTACAACCCGTTCTGGAACGAGATCGTCTTCCCGGCTTCGATCCTCCAGCCGCCGTTTTTCGACGTCAACGCGGACGATGCGGTCAACTACGGCGCAATTGGTGCCGGCATTGGTCATGAGATCGGCCATGGCTTCGACGACCAGGGGCGCAAGTTCGACGGGGACGGAAACCTGCGGGACTGGTGGACCGAAGAGGACAACGCCCGGTTCGAGAAACGAAAAGAAATGCTCGCCGCCCAGTACAACAGCTACGAGGTCATCGACGGACTCACGATCAACGGCGAATTCACGTCAGGTGAGAACATTGGCGACCTCGGCGGGCTGGCGATTGCCTACAAAGCTTACCGGCTGTCGTTGAACGGCGAGGAGCCACCCGTCATCGACGGGCTGACCGGCGATCAGCGTTTCTTCATGGGCTGGGCGCAGATTTGGCGTGGCAAGGCCCGCGACGAGGAAGCAAAACGCCTGCTCACGATCGATCCGCATTCGCCGCCCAAATTTCGGACCAACGGTGCGCTCGTGAATATTCCCGCTTTCTATGAAGCCTTCGGCGTCGACGAAGGCGACGGCATGTACCTGCCTCCGGAGGAACGGGTCAAGATCTGGTGAGAGCAACCGGCGCCGCGGTACGCGATAGCGTTCCGCGGCGCCGGAGCCGTTTACCCGTCGGATCAGTGAGCAGTAAGCACCCCGGAGCGAACCAGCCTGACCGGTACGCCACGGATGCTGGCGGGCACCGAGCGTACGGTAGCCGGATCGTCTTCGGTGAAGACAATGAACGCCGGCTTCTCACCGCTGGCGTCCAGACCGATGCCCATCCCCGTAACACCCCGGCGCGCCATGATGGCGTCCTCGTTCTGGTGCTGAATCGTCTTGAGGTTCTCCAGCACGGGATCGACCGGCTGTGCCCTGAGGGCCTGGTCCAGGTCGGCCTGGCTGCGAATTGACGACGCTGCGCTGTCGACGAATACACCGAAGGTCTGGTAAACGTCGAAGATCGGGTTAGCCACACCGGAGAAGATGCTGCCGGCGAAATACAGGCCAACCGGGGTCAGTGTCGAAGACTCGAGGACGATCGAACCGGAATCGCCGCCCGAGCCGAGACTTGCGCTCGTCGTGATCTGGCCCACAAACCTCGCCGAGCCCCCGCAGGAGCCGCCGTAGTTGACGTTAACGGTGGAATTGACCGCCGTGACCGAGCCGGTCGTGACGCCCGTAGTCCGCCCGCTCTTGGTAATCGCCATGCCGGCGGTAGCCGTCGCCAGGGCCGGTGTGGGCTCCCCGACGCCCAGGATCTCGGTGTCGGCAATCGTATCGAGCGTAAAGACCAGCCCGGCATCGATCACGTTATTGGCGCCAAAAGAGAAATCCACGTTCTCCGAGAAGACGTAAATTCCGCCGAAATACTGCGGATCGTTGCCGGGATCGAAACCGAGGTCGAGCGAGCCCGGCTGGATGACCCAGGTGCTGAGAGTCGGCGCGGTGTTAACGCACAGGTTCGGCGGCCCGGCGGAAACCACGTGGGCATTACTCAGGATGAATATGAAGTCCGGATTCCAGAACGCCCGCACGCGCATACCTGCGGTGCCGGCAAAAATCGTCCCGCCTCCCGGCGTGGTCGAAATCGATGTGCCCATCGGAAACGGGCGTGGATAGAAATCGCCATGGACCTGCGCAAAAAGTGGCGTGGACGCGCCAATCAGCACGACCATGACTAAAAACTTGCGAATCATTGTTGACTCCCCGGTCTGGTAATTATGACCCGAACTATAGCAGCTGATCGGACCGCCATTGACCGGCAGCGCCACACCGGGAAAAATCGACCCGGTCTATTCGGTGGCGGAGATTTCGATGAACAGACGGGTTGCGCTGATGGCCGTAATACTCACGGCTGCCTGCACGGGCGATTCACCCGAACCGGCTGCCGGCGCCCTGCCCGGGTTGTCCGGGCACGTGGCAGACATGGCGACCTACGACGGCTATCTCGACCTTTACTGGGACGAGAATGCCGGCCGCCTTTACCTGGCCGTCGAGCGTCTCGACGAACCGTTCATCTATGTCAGCGGACTCGCCCGTGGAATCGGTTCGAACGATCTCGGACTGGACCGTGGTCAGCTCGGCGCCAGCAAGATTGTCTATTTCACCCGCTCGGGGCCAAAGGTGCTGCTGGTCGAAGACAACGTCGAGTACGTTGCCGAGTCACCCAACGCGGCCGAACAGGCAGCCGTCGAACAGTCTTTTGCCCACTCCGTTTTGTGGGGCTTCACGGCCGTTGCACAGGAAGACGACCGTGTGCTCGTCGATGCTACGGATTTTTTCCTGCGCGATGCTCACGGCGTATCGCGGCGACTGAAACAGGCCGGCGAAGGCAGCTACACGGCTGACCCGTCACGCTCGGCCATTTACCTGCCGCGCACGCGCGCGTTCCCTGACAACACCGAGGTCGAGGCCCTGGTCACGTTCACCGGTGAACCCGAAGGCCGCGAGCTGAACACGGTGACACCCGATGCGGGCGCCCTCAGCGTGCACATCCATCACTCGTTCGTCCGCCCGCCGGAGCCGGGCTACGAGCCGTTGCTCTATGATCCACGTGCCGGCTATATCGATCCCGGCAGCTGGGGCATGGGGCTGATTCGCGACTACGCCGCGCCGATCGGCGAGCCACTGGTTCGCAGCCTGGCATTTCGTCACCGGCTTGAGAAAAAAGACCCGGAGGCCGACCGCAGCGAGCCGGTGGAGCCCATCGTCTATTACGTCGATCGCGGCGTGCCGGAACCGGTGCGTTCGGCGCTGGTCGATGGCGCTTCGTGGTGGAACGAGGCCTTCGAGGCGGCCGGCTACGACAACGCCTTTCGCGTAGAACTGCTGCCCGAAGGTGCCGACCCGCTCGACGTGCGCTACAACGTCATCCAGTGGGTGCACCGGTCGACCCGTGGCTGGTCCTATGGCTGGTCGGTGGCCGATCCCCGCACCGGCGAGATCATCAAAGGTCATGTCTCGCTGGGTTCGCTGCGGGTGCGGCAGGACTACCTCCTCGCCGAGGGCCTGTTGGCTCCGTATGCCGACGAGTCGGTACCCGGCGTCATGGAAGAATTCGCCCTGGCGCGAATCCGGCAGCTGTCCGCTCACGAAGTCGGTCACACGCTGGGCCTGGGCCATAACTTCGCTGCAAGCACCGACGATCGTGCCTCAGTCATGGACTATCCGCACCCGCTGATCAGTCTTGACGAGCAGGGCAACATCGACGTCTCGGACGCGTATGACGCCGGTATCGGCGCGTGGGACCGCCGTGCCGTGCTCTACGGCTACCAGGACTTTCCCGTGGGCACTGACATCGCCGCGGAACGGGAAAAAATCCTGCTCGAGACCTATGCCAGTGGGCTGGATTTCGTCGACGACCGCCACTCGAGGGGCGACGCCTATGCCCTGACGGCCGGACCGGCGCACCCGCTCGGCAGCCTGTGGGACAACGGCGCCGATGCCATTGCCGAGCTGGAGAAGCTGATGCAGGTGCGGCGAAAAGTCCTGGACAATTTTTCCGAGCACAACATTGCTGTCGGCCGGCCGATGGCCAGTATCGAAGATGTCCTCGTGCCAATGTACCTGTTACACCGATACCAGCTGCAGGCTGCCGCGAAGTTTATCGGTGGGCGTTATTTCACTTACGCGATGCGTGGCGACGGCCTGGAGCCGACCCGGCCGGTAGCCCCCGAACGGCAGCGGGCAGCGATAGAAGCGTTGCTCGACACGCTGTCACCCGCGGCGCTGGCGCTCGATCCACAGCTGGTTGCGAGAATACCGCCGCGGCCGCCGGGCCAGGGAGACACCCGCGAACTTTTTCCACGCCAGACCGGCTACCTGTTCGATCCGCTGGCGGCCGCCCAGGCCGCTGCCGGGCTCACCCTGGACCAGCTGCTCGACCCGACCCGGGCGGCACGGATGATCAACGCGAATGCCGGCAATCCGGCCCAGCCGGGTTTTGGGGAACTCGTGGACCGGTTGCTCGAAGTCACCTGGTACGGCGTGTCGTCCGAACGCCAGGCCGCGCTGGAGCGGGTAGTCGAAACGGCCACCCTGCAACGGCTGCTGGCGCTGGCCGCCAATGCGGAGGCACAGCCACAGGCTCGTGCGGTGGCCTTCGACCGCGTGGTCGAACTGGGCAACTGGATCGAGCGTCGTGCGTTGTCGGCCAGCGGGGAGTGGCGCGCACACTACCGGCTGGCAGCGGACCAGGTGCAACGCTTCCTGGTCCAACCCGATGCCATGCCGCCGCTCAAACCGCTTCGCCCGCCACCGGGTTCGCCGATCGGCTAGCCCGGTTCCGAATTCCCGGCGGGGGAAAGATTTGGACCTGTCGGTTGGTTTTAGCGTCCCTTCACGGAGTCAGAACCCTGTAGCCGCTGCTCTCCGGCGTGCTGCCAATGCTGGCTCTTCGTAACTTCGGACAGTAATATCTCGGGATTGGTCATCGGCCCGGGATTACCCGCGGGGAGTCCGTCCTGAAATTGTTCCTGCTGCTGCTTGGTGCCGCACTGCTGTCCAGCGCCTTTACCGGACTGGCGCTGTGGTTGTATTACCAGCGCGTGGTTGCACCGCGTCTCGAAAAGCGTATCGAGGAAGCGCTGGAGGCCCTCGGTGAGGAAGTCGGAAAGCAGGTGCGGGCCGGTGTCGTCGATGGCGTCACCGACCTGGCCGGCAGCGAGCACCTGATCCGGACCACCGGTAAAGTCGCATCCAGCGGTGCCGCGCTGGTTGACGAAGGTCTGAACGTGCTGCTGGGCAGGCCGCGCCGGAAACGCTAGCCGGCGCGCAGCTTCTGCATCCGTTTCAGGCTGTCGGGCGGCCACACCTCGTCCGCCCGGTAATACCGCTCGAACACCGGAATGTCGCCGTCGAGATTCACCCAGGGCTGGCGGGATTCCGTAAAGATGTGCACATCCGGCCTGAGTTGACCCGGTTCGTCCAGCGTCCCCACCCGGACGAAGGCTAGCGCATCCCCACCCCCGGCGTAGTGGCTCCACAGCGCCAGCCGGCAACGCGGGCAGCGGGCAACCTGCTGGCCCTTGCCGCTATTGGTCGGTGTATTGACCATTTCCGCCTCGCCGGTCAACAGCTCCAGCCGGTCTGTCTCGATCATGGCATTCAGGGCGTAGGAGGAGCCGGACTCGCGCTGGCACCAGCGACAATGGCAACAATGCACGATGAGCGGCCCGCTCGTCATCCGGTAACGGACTTCGCCGCAGTCACATCCGCCTTCCATCGCTTTCTCCCCTTATTCACTCGTACTGCAGTTTATAGCAGATGCCGTGGACTATGCCTGTACAACGACCTGCAGGAGCGGCTTCCAGCCGCGATCCAATCACACGCCAGGCCATCGCGGCTCGAAGCCGCTACTACGCGGCGATGATCGCAATTTCAAACTCATAACGGCTTGCGAGACCGCGGCTGGAACCGCCGTCGCCGATCAGAGCAGGACCGGTTGCCAGAGTGAGAAACCGGTCACAGCGTAGTAGCCGTCCGGGGGCAATCATCGGGGGTATGGCAGCGACCAACTGCAAAATCATCCCTTTCCCGGTCCGGCGGCGGCGGGTCAGTCACTGTCCACAGTGCGGCAGCCAGACCGACCTGTGGCGCCTGGGTCGCCTGTTGTGGGGTTTTTGCGACGAGCATCAGCTGCGCTGGGTCGTTGCCGATCTCGAGGAAAACGTGGCGGACACCCTGCCCGACCTCGAACGGCTGGAAACGCTGTCGGGTTTCGCCGAAGTCAGCTACTGACGACGTCTCGCTGTCCCGACCGGTTGCAAGTCGAGGCCGCGCGAGAGCAGTCAATTGAACCCGGCCCTTTTCAATGCCGGCTTATGAATACTCCTGGTATTCACTCATGTCGGGACGTCGCATCCTGTGCCAGTAGGTCGTGCAGGTATGCGGCCAGAGCGTAAAGACGTGACCGCTGGCATCCTGGTACCAGCTCCGGCAATTACCGGTCCAGATCATCTTCTCCAGGTTCTTCGTAATCGACGCCTGGTATCGTTCGTAGGCTTCGTCGCGTGCAACCAGCGTGTTCCATCCCCGTTCCTGCATTTCATCGAGACAGCCGGTGATGTACCGTAACTGCGCTTCCAGCATGAAGATCACCGAGTTGTGACCCAGGCCACTATTCGGTCCCTGCAGCATGAAGAAATTGGGAAATCCAGGGACCGCAATCGTCCGGTGTGCCGAGATCCTTTCCCGCCAGCGATCCGCCAGCGACTCACCGCCCGGACCGACGATTTCGGTTCCGCCAACGATATCGTAGACGTCGAACCCGGTTGCATAGATGATCACGTCAACCGCCAGCTCTCTGCCCTCTCCGGTTACGATTCCCGAAGACGTAATGCGATCGATGCCCTCGGTCACGAGCTCGACATTGTCACGGGCCAGGGCGGGATAAAAATCGTCGGAGCGCAGAATTCGCTTGCAGCCAATCACGTAATCGGGACGCAGCTTCGCCCGTAGCGCCTTGTCGCGCACCTGGCGCCAGAGGTGAAATTCACCCAGCAGGCGCCCCAGCCGGTTGACCAGGCTGTTGCGGCGGAAAAACACCCACCGGGATTCGGCAAGCCAGTACAGCGCCCAGCGGTAAAGCCGGGCAAGCCCCGGTACGTGGCGAAAACACCAGCGGGTCAGCCGCGAATAAGCCCGGTCCCGGCGCGGAATGATCCAGTTGGGGGTGCGCTGGAACAGGTAAAGCTGCGACACGTCCGCGGCAATCGACGGCACGATTTGCACCGCGCTCGCCGCACTGCCGATTACCGCGACCCGCCTGCCCTGCAATGATTCTTCGTGATTCCACTGCGACGAATGAAAGGCGACCCCGGAAAACTCATCACGACCCGGAATGTCCGGCAGCTTCGGCAGGTGCAGGCCACCCATTGCGCTGATGAGTATGTCGGCTTCGAAACGGCGGCCGTCGTGCGCATGCAGGCGCCAGCGGCCGTCGACAAATTCGCTGCGGCGAATCTCACAGCCCAGCTCGAAGCGACCGCTGACGCCGTATTTTTCGGCGCAGCGTTCGGCATACTGCTGGATCTCCCAGCCTGGCGAATATGCATGACTCCAGTCCGGGTTGATTTCGAAGGAGTAGGAGTACAGGTGTGACGGCACATCGCAGGCAATGCCTGGATAGGTGTTTTCCCGCCAGGTTCCGCCGAGGCGAGGTGCCTTTTCGTAAACGGTGACATTGCGATAGCCGGCCTCAGTCAGCTTGATAGCGCTGCAAAGCCCGCCGAGCCCGCCACCGATAACGGCGATCGCGGGTCCATCGTTTCCCGGGGCAGGAGTCTCGCGGCTCACGGCCGGCCGAGAAAGTCGGGTTTACCCAGCTTCACTCCGTTGTGCCGGAGGATGTTGTAAACCGTCGTGATATGGAAATACAGGTTGGGCAGTACAAAATAGTGCAGGAAGTCGCGCCCCTGGAAAGTCATGTCACCAATCGGCAGCCTGAGCTCGATACGCCTGTTTTCGCTGCCGTCGATATCGGCACGGGAATAGCGCTGCAGCGTCTCGATTGCTTTGGCCACACGTTCGCGCAGCTGGCTGCAGGTCTGTTCGTTGTCAGCGGTCGACTCGGGGTCTTGCCCGGCAAGCCGTGCGGTGCCGCGGAGCACGAAATCGGTGGCCACCTGGACCTGCCGTGAAAGCGGAAACATGTCCGGCGCGAGCCGCGCGCCAAAGAAAACCGCCGGATCGATGTCGTTTTCAGACGCGTGTTCCATCCCTTTGGCCAGGATGTGATCGAGATTGTTCAGCGCGCGCACGAACACCGGTATCGAGGCCTGGTACATCGAGTCTTCCATTGGTTCCCCCTTCTTTGACCCGCATTATAGCGCTGCATGAGGCACAAATAAGAACGGCCCCTTGCGGGGCCGTCCTGTCGCTGCGACTGGTGCGCAGACTTTACTGGCTGCGATAGGTTGCCTTGATGTAGCCGACCCGGCCCGGCAGGTCGTGAACGACCGTGCTCATGCCGATGACGCCACAGGGGAAGCAAACCGGCGGATCGGTGTCGAAGACGTTGTTGAACCCAAACGTGAGCGTCAGGCCCTCGTTGAGCACCTCAGGCGTGTACGAGAACTGGATATCGGTGAAAGTTTCCGAATCCAGGTCGCCACCGCCATCGGTCACCATGTCGTCCGTCCAGCGGAATGTCAGGTTGCCGGCCCAGCGTCCACGGGTCCAGTCGATATTGGTGGTCGCCCGCCATTCGGGGAAGGCGCGGGCGAAAGTCTCGTCCGTATGGGTGCCCGTGCGGTCGTTGGTGCTCAGCGATCCGTCGGCATTGAAGGTCTTCTCGACGAAGTCACCGAGGTGCGTCGCGTTGAAGCGCACGCCGAACTGACCGAAATCGGTATCGGGAGCCCGATAATCAACCATCACGTCATAGCCCTTGGCTTCGATGGCGCCGATGTTCTGCAGCTGGTTGTTGATGACGTCGAGCTGGCCCGAGCTGGTCCGCGGCGTCAGGTCACAGAAGAACGAATCGAGCGTATCGACACAGGCCTGGATCACCTCGGCCGGATCGCGACCCTGGACAGCATCGTCGATCTGCAGGTCGTAATAGTCGACTGACATCGTCAGGTCTTCAATCCAGTTAACGTTCTCGACCCAGTCGGCGCTGTAGACGAAACCGAGGAGGAAGCTATCCGAAGTTTCCGCCTTCAGTTCTGAGTTACCCGCCGAAACTGCGCTGAGCTGCGGGTTGGTCTGGGCCAGGCCCGGCGCAACACCCAGCGAAGCACAGTTGGCCTGGATCGTGGCGGACTGCGGCGTATCGCGTCCACCGTTGGTCGAACCGACGGTAGCCGTGTAATCGGCACACGGATCGAGGAACGTGAAGTCTTCACGTGCAGCGCCACCGAAAAGCTCGCCGATACCCGGTGCCCTCAGACCGGTCGACACCGAACCGCGGAATGACAGGTTGCTGACGGGCCGGTACAACAGGCTGGCCTTGTAGGTGCCTTCTGAACCGGAGGTGCTGTAATCGGAGTTACGAACGGCTACGTTGGCTTCCAGGTAATCGGCGCCTGAGGCACCCTCGATTAGCGGAATATTCAGCTCACCGAAATACTCGGTGACATCGAAACCGCCACGCGTCGCACCTGACGGGATACCGGCCGTCTCGCCGCGCTCGGCAATCGGGTCGGGACGGAACGAACCTTCGTGGTCCCTGAATTCCAGGCCGGCGGCAAAGGCCAGCTGTCCGGCGCTCAGGTCGGCCAGCGGACCGGTGATGTTGAAGGCGAAGTCCTTGAGCGTCTGCTCACTAAAATCACGCTGTGTGTACGTGACAAAATCGAGCATCTCCTGGGTGAACGAGCCGTTGCCATCGGGCCCCTGGCCACCGAAGAAATTGAACGGTACACAGTTCGGGGTAGCTGCACAGACGGCCGGGTCGCCCATGGCGATCTGCAGCTTCGCGGCGTTGTGCGAGTTGTATTTCTCCTGAAAGCCCCGGTTGTCGCCATAGCTGCCGGTGAGATCCCAGAACATGGTGCGGTCGCCAACGTTCCATTCGCCTTCGAGGCCCGCGCTCACAAAGTACGTGTTGACGTCCTGGAAGAACAGGCGGCCACCGGATTCCAGCGGACGGCGTCCGAAGAACTCCAGGTTGCCGTTGGCCACGGACAGCTCGACCCCGAACGGGTTAAAGGGGTTGAGGGCCGAGATGACGAAGTTGTCGTTGATGCGGTTACCACAGCCGTTACCGAGACACAGCGGCTCGGGCGCCGCTTTGGTCGCGGAAGTCCGGTTGGTATGCGAGGCCTTGGCGACCAGCGTCAGGGTATCGGTGAGCTCGTGACGGACGCTGCCGTAAATATTGACGCGCTCGTTCGGCGTACGCAGGAAGTTGAAGCCGGGACCGTTGTAGTTGAAGCGGTCGGCACTTGTGAACGCATGAAAATCGCCGGAGGCGGGATTATCGGGATCGAACACCGGGATGTTGCTCATGCCGTCGTTCAGCACGCCATCGTTGAGCGTGATGCTGGCGAAATCGAAGTTTGGGCCCAGCACGAAGCGGCCCTGCGGCGTAAACGAGCTGCAGAAGGTGCCCGGTATGTCACAGCTGGTCGCATCCGGGTTCGGGAACGCCGACCGCGACCGGTCGGCGGTCTCCACGCCCTGCTCGTCCGTATAGCTCGCGCTCAAAATAACGTGGGTCTGGTCGTTACCGCCGCCCCATAAAGCAGAAATCTCGGTCGACTCACCGTCGCCCTCAGAGATATATCCGCCGGTCTGGGTTTCGAGCTTGAAGCCCTCGAAATCGGAATTGGTGATCACGTTGATCACGCCGCCGATCGCGTCGGAGCCGTAGATGGCCGATGCGCCATCCTGCAGCACTTCGATGCGCTTGATGACGTTTGCAGGGATGGTATTCAAGTCAACTGCGCTGGGCACGCCAGAGGCCGATGCACCAGGAATCCAGCGCTTGCCGTCCACGAGGACCAGCGTCCGCTTGGCGCCCACGTTACGCAGGGAGACCTGCACTGCACCGGCACCGATACCGGAGCCGTCCTGCGGAAAACCGGAGTTGCCCGGCACGTTGAACTGCGAGTTGATCGCCGATCCGGTAACCGGCAACTCCTGCAGCGTGTCGCCGAGGTTGGTCAAACCCGACTTATCGAGTTCGAGTTCGCCGATTTCCATGATCGGCGCGACCTCGTTGAGCGGATTGCGGCGAATTCGCGAGCCGGTGACGATGACTTCCTCGGTTTCGCGCACGTCTGCATCCGCGCTGTAACTGACTTGGTAGGGGACCGCCGACAGTATCAAGGCGACCAGGAACCCCCCCATGATCGATAAAGCGTTTTTCACCTGTACCCCTCCAGTTATGTAAAAAGGTTAACCTGCGTGTTATAGCTCAAAACCCCTTGTTTCGCTAGAAAAATCAGAACGGTGGCTGAGGGTTTTTCAGGATTGACTTCAGCTGATCGTCCTGCCCGGTCAGCTGCCAGCGAATCAGCGCGACCGGGATGACACCCGCCTGGTTTACTTCGTCGTAGAAATCGGAGAGTCGGAAATCATCGTCGCCGAGCTGTTTCGATCGTTCTGCCAGGAGCTGCTCGATGAGATATTTCCCGGTGACATAGCTGGTGCCATACCCGGGCTGCCGCAGATACAGGTGTTGCTCGAAGGCCAGCAGCTCGTCACGCCGCATCCAGCCGCGCGGCGTCCACTTCACGTGGAATTCGGCAGCCTCTTCCATCGTCATCATGTTGGCGTGCGCGTAGAGCGAACCCAGCCCGCGCGCGGCGCGTTGCGCCAGCATCACCCAGGCGATCTCACGTGCATGCGGGTTTTTGTCATAGAGACCCGCGTGCATCATCATTTCCTCGACACCGGTCGCCATGCCCTCGGCGCGGCTGTCCCAGATGTTGTACAGCAACGGACCACGCCGGATCGGGCTTGGATGCGACTTTTGTTTCATCGTCTCGAGGTCGAAGTAATGATAGAAATGTGTCCACAGGGTGGTCGGCGCGAAATGAACCGCGGTCCAGAAAAAATTTCGGGTCTCTTTGGGTATGAACCTGCCGATGCGCTCACGCAGCGCGCGGTCGTAATAGTCGGGCACCGGCAGAATGTCTTCATCGTCGAGCCAGCGAATGTAGTCGGTAACCGACTGGTTCGCGCGCCGGTCGTATTCCTCTTCGCTCTCGATCGACACCAGCGGCGGTACATTGCGATTTCGGTGCTCCTCCAGCCGCAGCGACGCCCAGGCACGGTCGAGCTCGCGCTTGAGCAGGCGCACCTCGTCTTCCCAGGTCAACGGGATGTAGTGGACCTGCTGCAGGTGCCAGGTGTAGTTGTCCTTGCCGATTCCCGATGGCCCGGTCTTGTTGGGCGCCTCTGCTTCCAGCCACTCCACCAGCGCGTCGACCGCGGCGCGGGCATCGGCCAGGGCAGACTGCAGCCCCGCACCGCCACTTCCCGCCAGCTGCCCGGCCAGGTCTTCGAGATGCCCCGCTTGCTCGCGCATGGTGCGGATGCCACCGACCCACAGGTCACGGGCATTGCCTGTCAGGTTACCCCGGGCCTGCTTCATCAGCGGCGGAATGACCCGCAGGTCGGCCGTCAGTCGCTTTGTTTCCGCGGCGCTGAGCGGGAAGTCGTAGGTCCACAGCTCCAGGATGGCATGATGCGTCGGACCCTCGTGCGCCGGGGTATCGCTCTCGAAGGTCCAGACCGTCTGGTAAAACGCCGGGTCGCGCTCCCACGGCCGCAGGACGCGGAAATTGAAATCGAAGCCGTTCATCTCGGCCCGGACGAGATGCCAGTCGACCTGCCGCTCGACCGGCCAGCCAGACGTGTCGATGGCAGCCAGGCGGGCCTGGAATCCGCCCAGCCGGGCGTGCGCATCAGCCATTCGCGCCGCCGTATAGTCGGGGGCGCCGTCGAGCAGCGGCGGTTCCTCGAAAGCGCGCCAGTCCTCGAACAGGGCCAGCAGGTCTTCGTAGCCGCCCGCCGCGCCAGCGCCGCCACCGCCGGCCGTTGCACAGCCCAATCCCGACATCAGTAGTGCACCCATAACCAGACCGGCGCCACGGCGCCGCAGAACTGCTTCGAACATCGTGACTTCCCCCACATCTTCACGGACACTTGGAAGGTGTATGACCTACTGTAGTCAATTCCGGGCGAACCGGCGTGCCTGAGGGCCCGGAAATGCGCCGCGCGGCTGACGAGCTGGCGGCCGTGCTGGCCGGCAGGACGGCGCAGCGCACGCGTTTCTGGCTGCCGGGGCTGCGAAAACACGAATCTTCGCTGAGTAACCGGCGGATTCGTTCCGTCAGCTGTCTTGGCAAGGCGGTGCTGATCGATTTTGCCGGCAACAACACCGTTTACACTCACAATCAGCTCTACGGCCGCTGGTATATCGAGCAACGAGACGAGCGACCCGAAACCGGCCGCCAGCTGCGGCTGTGTATCGACACCTCGCGCCACTCGGCTCTGCTCTACAGCGCTTCGAGTATCGAAGTTCTGAGCCCGGGCGAACTGGAATCCCACGGCTATCTGTCGCGACTTGGCCCGGAAGCACTGGACGAGAATTTCAGCAGCACTGAAATGACACGGCGTCTGCGCGACGATTCGTACCGTGGCCGCGCGCTGGCCGCGCTCTACCTCGACCAGCGCTTCCTGGCCGGCATTGGCAACTACCTGCGCAGCGAGATTTTTTTCATCGCCCGTATCGACCCCACATTGAGACCTGCCGACCTCGACCGCAACGCGATCGCCCGGCTCGCCCGCGCGTCGTTGTCGGTCCCGCGCCGCTCCTACCAGACCGGCGGCATCACCAATTCGGCGGCTAACGTCCGGCGCCTGCGATCGCAGGGACTATCCCGCGGGAAGTACCGCTTCTTCGTCTTCGGCCGGGATGGCCGCCCGTGTTACCGCTGTAACGCGACGATCCGCCGCACCGAGCTCGCCGGCCGCCGGCTCTACTACTGCGCCCGATGCCAGGAATGATTGATTGACATGTACGACGGAGAAAAACTCAACAGCATCAGCCACCTGGTCGGCGCCGTGTTCGCACTGGTCGGCTTCGGTGTCCTGCTGACGCTCGGCGTCCAGTCGGGTGATTTCTGGGTCATTACCAGTTTCAGTGTTTTCGGCTTCACACTCGTGTTGCTCTACACGATGTCGACGCTGTACCACAGCTTTCACCCACCGGCACTGAAACAGTTCTTCAAAGTATTCGATCATGTGTCGATTTACCTGCTGATTGCCGGCACCTATACACCCTATACGCTGGTGTTGCTCCGCGACGGCAACGGCTGGCTCATCTTTGGCGCCGTCTGGGCGCTCGCCATCGCCGGGATACTCGCCGAGCTTTTTTTGTCCGAAAAAGAGGTCAAGGCCGGACAGCTTGCGATATACCTCGGCATGGGCTGGGCCTGCTCGTTTGACCTGGCCAACCTGCGTGCGGCGCTGCCCGATGCCGGGTTCTGGTGGCTTGCGGCCGGTGGCGTCGCCTACACCGTCGGCGTGGTGTTTTACGTCCTCGACAAGATGAAACGCCTGGACCATGCCCACGGCATCTGGCATTTCTTCGTACTGGCCGGGTCCACCTGCCATTTCGTGTCTGTAACGGGCTACGTCAGGTAGAGAGACCGTACCGCGACTCTTTCCATGCGCGAAGTGGCGAACGTATCTTTGCGTCTTCACAAAGGTGCCGGACGTAATTTTATTGGTATCCTCGAGCGAGGATCGGCGTAGGTGGAGGGGTCGAACCCCTACTATAATCAACCAATGGAAGAAGTAATCAGCGTCATACTGGGCGGTGGTGCCGGGTCGCGGTTATTTCCGCTTACCCTGCATCGCTCCAAGCCGGCTGTCCCGGTGGGCGGCAAGTACCGGCTGATAGACATTCCGATCTCCAACTGCATCAACTCCGACATCCACCGGATATTTGTACTGACGCAGTTCAACTCGGCCAGCCTGAACCGCCACATTGCGATGTCGTATCCTTTTGACCGTTTTCGCCGTGGGTTTGTCAATATTCTCGCGGCCGAACAGACACCTTCATCGAAAGACTGGTTCCAGGGTACCGCCGATGCCGTCCGGCAGAGCCGGAAACACCTGCGCAGCTACGACTACGAGCACCTGCTGGTGCTGTCGGGCGATCAGCTCTACACGATGGACTATCGCGAAATGCTGGCCCATCACAATGAAACCGGTGCCGATATCACGGTTGCCTCGATACCGGTCACTGCGGCCGACGCACCCGCGCTGGGCATCCTGTCGACCGACGCGGACACCGTAATCACTGCCTTTCATGAGAAGCCGGCCGCGGAAGACCTGGCGGGCAAGGAAAGCAAAGTATCTGCCGAGATGGAAAGCGCCGGGCGGATCTACCTGGCTTCGATGGGGATTTACATCTTTACCCACGGTGTATTGCAGAAGCTACTCGACGCCAGCCCCAATGCGCACGATTTCGGCAAGCAGATCATTCCGGCGGCAATCGACAAGATGCGGGTGGTGAGCTACCCGTTTGACGGATACTGGAGCGACATCGGCACCATACGGTCGTTCTATGAAGCCAACCTGATGCTGGCCAGCGATCACCCCGACTTCAACATGTTCAACGAGCGCCGGCCCCTGTACACGAATGCCCGCATGCTGGCACCGGCCAAGGTACAGCATGCGCAAATCACCCGCTCGATCATTGCGGATGCCAGCGCCATTGTGAACGCGGAGATTTCCAACTCCGTAATAGGCCTGCGCACACTGGTCGGCGACGGCGCCGTCGTTACAAATTCCATCCTGATGGGCGCGGAATACTATCCCTGGACGGAGCGGGCGTTTCGCGAAAGCGCCGCGGGCCCATCGAGTCCCGGCGTGGGGCCTGGAGCGCGCATAGAGAATGCCATCATCGACCGCAATGTCAGCATCGGCGAGGGCTGCTCGATTACCAATCGTGACGGGATACAGGAAGCCGATCGGGACGACTACTACATCCGTGATGGCATCGTGGTCATACCGAAGAACGTTACCATTCCGGCCGGAACGGTAATCTAGTGCCAAGGGGTCGAACCGCAGTTAATTACAGCAGGAAAATAAATGTGGTTCGATCCCTGTTACATTTTCACTGAACTCGCGCAGAAAGAGCAATGGCGAGAACGCTGTTGGCTGCAATGTCCAGCTGCGCATTAGCAGCATCCTGATTACCCACATTGACGGTTGCGGCGGCGTAGCTGGCGGTATCAGCGTCGACTGCATCGCTGAGAAAAGGCGTTGCTAGTACGGAGGCGAGAATTGCGCTCTCTTCTGCGGGCGTGCAAAGCTGAGCCGCACACGCCGGCACCGAGTTGTCCACCTGCAGGCTTCCCGGTTCGTAGGCAAACAGAGGGTCGAGTACATCCTGGATGCTGGCATCCGTTACGCCCGGGCCCGTGTTATTGATGTAAAGCAAAAACTTGAACTCGACGCCTTGGGGCATGGTGGCGCCATCTGCGATTGGTGTGCCGTCCAGCAGGTAAGCCCCCTTCCGAATTTCCGGTATCAAGGACACCGTAACGATGCCACTGAACTCCGAGGTGTTGGTTCCGAGTGTCCCTGTTGCCGTGAGCGTAGTCCCACTGCTGACGCCAGCGGGTGCCGGAATCGTAAATCGAAAACGGTTGGTGTTGTCCGAACCCTGCGACAATCCGTTGACCAGCCCCGGCCCGTAACTCCCGGTTCCGGCATCGGTATCCGCGCCAGAGCCTTCCGTCAGCGTAGCCAGGTAGGTTTCGCCCTCGCCGAATCCTGTCGGATCGGCGTTGGCAATAAATAACTCGATGACCGATCCGGGCCTGGCCCAGCCGGTTAGCGTGAGGTTACCGCCGCTGATTATGGCGGTATCCAGCACCGGATAATTCACCAGGTCGTTGCCACCCGGAAGCGAATCGCCCGAATCGTTCAGACTCACAAACGGCGGCGTCCCTGCGCTGAGATCGTCGCCAGGTTCATTCAGATCGATGCCGATCTGCCCTGTGGCCGGGTCGCCATTGCGCGCAACGATGGTTCCGTTTGCGAAGATGGAGTTCTTCGAGACCCTCATGCCGGTGCCGCCATCGTTCACGCTGAGACCCGCAGCGTAGTTTGCCGAGATAATATTCAAATCGACAGTGTTGCCGGATGCGGTCGGGCGGAATGTAATGCCGGCAGCATTGCCGGAGGCGGAATCCGTACCAATGCCGTTTCCGCTAATAGTGTTGTTGGTGATAGTGCTTCCGCTGGACCCCGTCACCACGATTCCCTGGCTGGCCGAACCGGTCACCAGGTTTCCGGTCACATCCGCGGAACCGGGATCCAGTGCAATGCCATCACCGAACGCGTCGTCCAGCGAGTTGTCGCGAATCTCGTTGTCGTCGATGGTCCAGTTGAGCGAGTTTCCTGACAGCAGGATGCCGCGAATCCCGCCAAAACCGATCAGGTTATTGCGGATCGTGCCGTT
>JAHEKH010000132.1 GCA_024638445.1 Gammaproteobacteria bacterium
TGGCGACAGGTCGTTGTCGAAGTCAGCAATGACGAAATCCCGGGCGGCAGTGATCCTGTCGGTCACCCAGCTACCCGCCTCATCGAACATGGGAACGAAGCCGGTGTTGTGGATCGCAGCCGGCGAGGGTCGGGCATGGGACAGCAGGTGGGTAATCTGGTTGTCCAGCCGTGAAACGGTGGAAAACTCTGACTGGGATAATGCATAGCCCGCCTGATCGCTAAAGTTGACGAACGTGCCGTCGGTCTGTTGCAGAAACAGGGCCGGTGGCGCGATACCACTTGCCAGCCCGTTGACGATGACATCCAGCCTGCCATCGTCGTCGAGATCGATGAATCCGGGTGACCGGCCGCGACCGGAGGCGTAGTCCAGCCCGAGAACGGCGGCGATATCGACCAGTGAACCGGGCTGCGCGTGGTCATGATCGAAGACGAAGTTGGGAACGTCGCCTGTGCCGCTGACGCCACCGCTCAGTATGACAATCTCGTCGCGGGCGTCACTGTCGAGATCGATCCACGCCACGCCATGCGTGTCGACGCTTTGCCCGGGAAAAAAGTCGCCGTCCAGCTGCTGAAACCCGGCGGCCGTGCTCGTGTAAAGCCGGTCTGGCGCGGAGTGATTGGTCATCCAGAGATCCGGACGGCCGTCGGCGTCATAGTGCCCCCACGCCACGCCAAAAGACCCGCCCGAGTAATCGATCCCCACATCGGCGGAGACTTCCTCGAAGAGTATTTGCCCGCCGGCATCCACCGATACGAGACCGGCCAGCAACACCGCCAGGCCATGCAGGGAACGCAGGCCATTCATTGCACCATCCTGCCTTTGCGGGCTGGCTCCGGCTACGCGGGAAAACCCTCAGAAAACAGGGTAAAACACGATGAAAACGTGACGAATCGTCATCCACGACGCCAACGGCCATGCTAGTCTCCGGGCCACTACGGTGGACGGTCTGGCAATGAAACGACTGGTATTGATCCTGCTGGCTCTCGGCGCTTCCGGCAATGCGATCGCCGGCTGGCACAGCGCCGCGCAGGATATCTTCGGCACCGAGGTTTCGGTGCAGCTGTGGCACGACGACAATCGCGCCGGTGTCGATGCGATCTCGGCCGTGTTCGACGAAATGCATCGCATCGATGCGCTGATGAGCACCTGGCGTGACGATACCGAGATGGCGGCGGTCAATGCCGGTGCGGCAGCCACGCCGGTCGAGGTCAGCGTCGAGCTGTTCGAGTTGATACGCCGGGCGCTGGAGCTGGGCACGCTGACCCGGGGTGCTTTCGACATCACCTACGCCAGCGCCGGCTTCCTGTTCGACTATCGCGAGCGCGTGCGTCCCGGGCAGGCAGCGCTGGATGATGCTTTGGCCGTAGTCGATTATCGCCTGGTGCGTCTGGACCGGGAGGCCTGCACCGTGTTTTTTCCGCGTGCAGGTATGCGAATCGACCTGGGCGGTATCGCCAAGGGGCACGCCGTGGAACGCGGGGTGAAGATCCTGCGGAAGCTCGGTGTTGCCCACGCCCTGGTCAGTGCAGGTGGTGACGCCCGGGTGCTCGGCGACCGGCGCGGCCGGCCCTGGGCGGTAGGGATACGCAATCCTCGCGGCGAACGCGATGCGGTCTACGCAACGTTGCCACTGGTCGATGAGGCGATCTCCACGTCGGGTGACTACGAGCGCTATTTCGAAGAAGACGGCAAGCGCTATCACCACATCATCAACCCGCGCACCGGGGACTCGCCCAGCGACGTGCGCAGCGTGAGCGTGATCGGCCCGGACGGTGTCCGGACCGATGGGCTGTCTACGGGGGTATTCGTGCTGGGCGTGGCGGACGGGCTCGAACTGATCGAGTCGCTGGCCGGTTACGAGGCAGTCATTATCGACGCCGAATTACAGCTGCACGTCTCCAGCGGGTTCGACAGCCTGAAGCAATAGGGCGTCAGAACCAGACCGAGAAATACACCCGCAGTACATCGGCGTCGAAACCGTACAACGGTTCAGCACCCGGAGCGCCACCCGCGGTGACGTCACGGAAATCAGCGTAGTCGAAGGTGAAACGGTCGTACTGGATCGTGACCGAGCCCCGGTCGATGAACCGCCAGCCGTCGCGGGCAAATTCGTAGCTCGCACCGACGCCGATCATCCGGCTGTCGAAAGTTGACAGCTCCTTGTCCCGCGCCCTGAAATTCAGCTCCGACGGACGCTGGAAAATGTCGTTATAGAAGTCGGCGGCATTCTGGCCGTAGGCACGCAGCCGCAGGTCGAAGGTCCAGCCGCTGTCCAGCGGGTGGGTGTAGGCCAGCTCCGCCGAACTCGCCTCGATACCCCAGGTGTCTTCGAAATAGCGATACTCGCCCTTGATCGCGGCACGCCACGGCAGGTAGTACTGCGAGCGCAGAGCCACGGTGTTCGAGGTGCGGGTGTTGGGATACAGCTCGCGTTCGTAGCTGTAACCCATGCCGACATCAGCGTCGAAAAAGCGGACGCTGCGATAAGGGTTATTGAGAAAGCCTTCGTCGGTGATGGCCTCGTAGTTCAGGCCCATCAGGAGTTTTGGTGTCAGCACCTGCGAGATGCCCACGCGATAATTACGCCGGTCGACTTCCGCGAGAAAAGTGGCGTCGTTGTTCTGTCGAACCTCGTCCCAGGCCTGCGAGTAACCCATAGACACGGTTGTCAGGTTGCCGAACATGCCGTGGCTGATCGAGAAAGCCGCGGTATTGGCGCTGTAGTCGTTCTCGTCGCTGTTGGTGTAGCTGAGGCTGAAGGTGCTGTTGCCGCGCAGGTAGTCCACTCCCAGGGTCTTCTGCTCGCGCTGCTCCGAATAGGGGCTGGCGGTGCTCACGACATCGATCGATGCGCTGCTGACCGAATCGACATAGTAGTTGCCGTAAACCGACACCGACTCGCCAAAGTTCTTGCGCACCAGCAGCGAGGGACCATCGACCTGCACCCCACCGCCGTCATAGGCGTGGTACAGCGCATCGGCCCGTTCATCGGGCAGCACCTCGGCGCCGGCGTAGCCGCAGGCGAGCAGCAGGGGCAGGACCCGCAGCGTTCTAGTTGCAGCCACAGCCACCGCCGTCTCCGCCCAGCGCGCCGCGGGCGCCTTCCCGGGCCTCGAATACATGATTCAGGTAGGCCGTGGCGATGGGATCGCGATCCAGTCGCATGATCGGGTCGGCCAGGAAGTTGCGCTCGTAGGGCTTCACCCAGGGCTCAATCGGGGTGCAGCCCGCCAGCAACAGCAGCATCAATGCGAGTGTCAGGGCCTTCATTCTTTCACCAGGCTGCGGACCTGTTCCTGGTAGGTCTCCTCGTAGCCGGGCTTGTAGCCGTGATGCACGTGGCGCACCTTGCCGCTGCGGTCGATGATCACCGTGCTCGGCATGGCAATCACTTCGTACAGCTCCGAGACTTCGTTGCGGCTGTCGAACAGCACCGGGAAACTGAGCGACAGGTCGGCCAGCATCTTGTCGGCCTTGCGGCGGTCTTTCTCGACATTGACGCCGAGCAGGGCGAAGCCGAGCGGCTCGTAGCGCTGGTACAGCGCCTCGAGGTGCGGCATTTCCTGCCGGCAGGGTCCACACCAGGAGGCCCAGAAGTTGATCATGACCACCTGGCCACGCAGCTCGCTGAGACGGATGTTTTCGCCGCTGGCGCTCTTCAGCGCGAAGTCGGGCGCTACACCTTCGATCTTCGAGCCCGCCGGCGCACTGGCGAGCGCGGCGGCGCAGAAAACTACGAGATAAAGCTTTTTAAGCATGAATTTTCAGACCTCTCAGAAAAATCCGGTCAGACCAATGTGCAGCCCGATGTTGTGTGTCGTCTTCGATTCGCCCAGCAGGTCACTGTCGAATACCTGGTCACGCACGTCGATATGCGCAGCCAGCCAGTCGGTAAACAGCACCCGCGCACCGGCGCCAAAGTTGAGGGTGAACTGGTCTTCGCCGGCAAACGACGTGTTGCCGACACCGGCCACGAAATACAGCGCGGCACCGAGCGCCCGGCGGCGGCCGACGAACAGTTCGCCGGGCAGCACGTTGTAGCCGATCGACAGCGAGTAGTAGGAATACTCGCGCTGCTCGTCGGTCAGCAGGTTGGCGGCGCCGCTGAGAATCTCGTAGCTGGTCTTGCCTGCATCGGTGCGGCCGTAGGCAGCCTCGCCAAAGAAACTCTCTGTGACGTGGTAGCTGAAGCGCAGCCCCGTAACCGTGTTGGAGCCAAAATCTTCGATACTCATGACGCCACCGAAGACGCCCAGCTCGAAATCCTCGCTGTCGATCGCCGGTGGATCGATCTCGCGCCGCTCGAGCTCGGGCTGGATCACCGAGAGCTGGCGGTCGTCGTCATCGCTGTCATCGGCTGCACCGGAAGGGCCGGCAAGCAGCAGCCAGGGCAATGCGCTCAGAAGAAGAACGTGAAGCCTGCTTTCCATTCGTCTATTTCCTGGTTGTCGTCGCGGCTGGTAAACACGACGTAATTGCGGTACTCCGCGCGAAACACGAAGCGGCGGGTGATCCAGGCCCGCACCCCGGCGCCGGCTGCGGCAACCTGGTCGGTGCGGTCCTCGGTCTGGACCAGCGTGGCGCTGGGATCGGTGCGCACCAGTCCGCCGGTCAGGGAGAAAAAGGGTGTCAGCCGGCGTTCCGGCACGAACTGGTGCACCAGGCTGGCGGTCGCCAGCACGTTTTCGGCAAACGGTCCGGTTGCCTGCGCGAACGAAAGCTCGATCGACAGGTTGTTAGTGAAGTTGTAGCCGCCCAGCACGGTGAGCACGTTGGCGCCGCCAAAGTCGCCGGTGCTGAAGCCGGCCCGCCAGCGATGTTCGACGACGTCGCCCAGTTCGATCACGTCGACCTGGACGAGTTCACCATCGGTCTCGCGGGTCTTCGCCAGGTCGGCGCGGGACACCCAGCCGTCGATATCGCGCCGGGTGCGCACCTTGTACCAGCCGGTACGCTGCTTCAGAACTTCGACGGTTTCGCCGGATTCCGCGGTATGAAAGACCGGGTAGCCGCGCCCCGGACCGGTGCGCAGCTCCAGATAGTTCTCGGCGACGGTAACAATCCGCGGCGTCTTCCCGGCAAAGCCGGGCAGGGCGGTGAACAACAGCAGCAGGGCAATGGCGGCACGCATGCTAGTTCTCCGGCGCCGCGAAGGGATCGTTGTAGTACTGCGCGCCGATGTCGATCCACTCGATCACCAGCCTGAGTTCGGCATCGCTGAGATAACCTGCATGAATGCCGCCGGTGAGAAAGCGGTCGATGAACGCGTCGGAACCACGCGCCCAGCCGGCCCGTATCGACCGGGTCACGTTGACCGTCTGCAGGATCGGCTCGCCGGTGTCTTCGTCGATACCAACTTCGATCAGCCGGTCAACCAGGGCGCCCATCTCGACGACCTGCTCATTGTCGTCAAACAGCAGCTCCCGGTAGGCCTTGAAGTGATCGGCCTGGTCCGGCGAGGCGCCGTCGGTGAGATCGAGCTGGCCGGCGGGCACCTGCGGTATGGCCATGTCGTCCATCGGTGTGTGACAGCTGGTGCAGGTCCGGTCCTCGAGCACGGTGATGCCGTCGGTATCGAAAATACGGCGGTCCAGGGCCCACAGGGGATGAATGTGCTGTTCGTAGTGAATGACTGCACGACAGCCCGCGCTCCACCCGTCGAGACAGCCGGCTGCCACCGGCAACTCGGTATCCAGGTCGTTATAGCGATAGGCAAAGGGCATATCGGGGGCCCGGCCGGCGCTGGCCTCCTCGGTCCACACGTCGTCATAAACGATATCGACCGATGGGCGGCGTGCTGAACAGTCGGTGATGCAGCTGTGCCGGCTGCGTACCTGGGCCATGGTTTCGCCAAAGTCGGCAAACAGGGCCGGATCGGTATTCGGAAAGGGCAGCCCTGTGGTTGCCGCGCCCGGCCAGGAGCTGGTAAACGCACCGGACCGGCCGTGCGAGGTGCCGGTGCCGGCCTGGTGACAGCCCTGGCAGCTCAGCGTTTCGCCCGGACGCACCTGCAGCCAGTTGCGATGCCGTGCGCTGGTGCGA
>JAHEKH010000133.1 GCA_024638445.1 Gammaproteobacteria bacterium
CGGGCGCAATGACCGGACAGACGAGGCGCTGAAGTTATTGAATAACGTCCTCCTGCGTCACCCGGAGCACCGCCCGGGCCGTTTCGCACGGGCCTTCCTGTACGAGCAGCTCGACCAGGTGGATGCCGCGATTACCGAATTACGCGCATTGTTGAAAGAGGCCCCCGACGATCCAATCGCGCTCAACGCGCTTGGCTACACGCTGGCCGATCGCACGGACCGGTATCGCGAAGCTTATCGTCTCATCCGGCGCGCGCTGGAGCTCGATCCCGACAATCCCGCGATCGTCGACAGCATGGGCTGGATCGAGTACCGCCGCGGCAACCTCGAGACCGCGCTGGAGTACCTCCAGCGGGCGTATGCCATGGTCCGGGACCCCGAAATAGCCGCGCACCTCGGTGAGGTGCTGTGGGTCAGTGGCGCAACCCGTGAGGCGCTGGCGCTTTGGCGCGAGGCGCTGCAGGAACACCCTGAAGATTCCGCGCTGCTGGAGGCTATGCAGCGGCTGTCGCCTTGAAGCCGGTCCTCACTGCCTGTCTCCTGCTGCTGCTGGCCGGCTGTGTGCCGGGCCAGCGTGACGCCGAACCCCGTTCCTGGGTCGGTCGCAGCGAAGCACTGGCGGCGCTCGATGGCTGGGTGCTGAACGGCCGGATCGGGGTGCGCCTCGAGAACGACGGTTTCAGCGGTTCGCTGGTCTGGCGTCAGACCGGTGAAGCAATCGAGGCGAACATCAGCGGCCCGCTCGGTGCCGGCGCCCTGCGGATCAAGGGGCAGCCCGGCGACCTGGTGCTGGAAACCGGCGACGGCCAGTTTTATTTGCCCGACGACCCCGAGCAGGCCCTGGCGGTGGAATTGGGCTGGGGCATTCCCGTCGATGCGATGCGGTTCTGGGTGATCGGCGTGCCTGCGCCGGGTAGTCCGGCGCTGCGCCGTTTCGACGACCGCGACCGCCTGGCGTCACTCGAGCAGCGCGGATGGCGGATCGACTACGAGCGCTATATGCCGGTCGACCGCTGGGATATGCCAAAAAAGGTCGTCATGACGAACGACGCGGGCGCCACGGTGCGGCTGGTCATCAGCCGCTGGTCGCTGGGGACGGATTCCTGATTCATCGCCCGGCCTGGCGAAAAAACCACCGCCGGCATCCCTGGCACTGCGCAAACTTTTCAACCAGCCGGTCTGCCGCCGTGGCAGGAACAACGGGTTGTTGCCCGGCCGGTGGGGAATGCGTGTGTTGTTTGACACTCCCGCGGACCCGCCGGACAATGACGTCGCGGATCGGGTTTCAACTTGGGGTGTAGCCAAGCGGTAAGGCAGCGGGTTTTGATCCCGTCATGCGCAGGTTCGAATCCTGCCACCCCAGCCAATAATCAGCAGGTGACTAACAGTGGCGCACCGTAACAAGCGAGCCGAGCGTTTCATGGCAAACACCGGCGAAGTGACTCGCCTGCAGCATGACGATATTGAACCCGCGGCGATGGCGGTGTTCAGCGGCAACGCCAACAAGCCGCTTGCCAAGAGTATTGCGCATCACCTGCGGATGGGCCTGGGGCGGATTCACGTTGGCCGTTTCAGCGACGGCGAAGTCAGCATCGAAATCATGGAAAACATTCGCGGTCGCGATGTCTTCCTGGTCCAGTCGACCTGTCCGCCGGTCAACGACAACCTGATGGAGCTGCTGGTGATGGCCGATGCCTGCCGTCGCGCATCGGCGGCGCGTATCACCGCGGTCGTTCCCTACTTCGGTTATTCCCGCCAGGACCGGCGCCCGCGATCGGCCCGGGTGGCGATATCGGCCAAAATGGTCGCCAACCTGATCACCTCGGCCGGTATCGACCGGCTGTTGACGGTGGACCTGCACGCGGACCAGATCCAGGGCTTTTTCGACATACCGGTCGACAACGTCTATGCCTCGCCGGTGTTGCTCGGCGATGCCTGGAAGCGCAAGGAGGGCGATATCGTGGTGGTGTCCCCGGACGTCGGTGGCGTCGTGCGGGCGAGGGCGCTGGCCAAGCGGCTCGACGATGCGGACCTGGCCATTATCGACAAGCGGCGCCCGCGACCCAATGAATCCAAGGTGATGAACATCATCGGCGCGGTCGAGGGCAAGACCTGCATCATGATCGACGACCTGGTCGATACCGCCGGGACGATGTGCCAGGCGGCGGCCGCGCTGAAGGACCATGGTGCAAAAAAGGTGCTCGCCTACATTACTCACCCGGTGCTGTCGCATCCCGCGGTGGAACGGATCAGCAACTCGGTACTCGACGAGCTGGTGGTCACCGACACGATCCCGCTGCAGCCCGAAGCGGCCGCCTGCAAGCGCATCCGCCAGCTCAGCGTCGCCGAGCTGCTCGCCGAGACCATGCGGCGGATTTCCGGCGAAGAGTCCGTCAGCTCCCTGTATATCGACTGAGCGACCCGGCCGCTGCTGCGCGCCGGCCCGGTTTTCGCCCAACCGGCGGGCCCGGGCCGCCCCGATTCGGGCCCGGCCGGGGGCCTGCCGCCATTCCGGGGCCGGTCTGGCCAGGCCCGCTCCGCCCGCAGAACCCCGGAAACCGCCCGGCGGGGCTGAAAAACCCCGGTCGGTCTGGCACAATGCGCGGCTCGCCGGAGCCACCTGGTCGCGGGTGGCGGCGATTTAACTCAACGGAGTCCAGATCATGAGCAAGTCATTTGAGCTGGTCGCGGAAATTCGGGAAGACAAGGGGAAGGGTGCGAGCCGCCGCCTTCGTCGTACCAACCGGGTACCTGCGATCCTTTACGGTGGGCGCGATGAACCGCGTTCGCTTTCGATCGATCACGACGCGTTTGCGCACAACCTCGAGAACGAGTCTTTCTACTCGACGATCCTGACGATCAGGGTCGGCGATATCGAGCAGCAGGCTATTTTGAAAGACCTGCAGCGTCACCCGGCCAGGCGCCGGCTGCTGCACGCTGACTTTCAGCGGGTCCTGGCCGACGAGGAAATCACCCTCAGCGTGCCGCTGCATTTCCTCAACGAAGAAGATGCACCGGGCGTCAAGGCCGGTGGCATCATTTCGAAGGTGCAGACGGAGGTGGAAATCTCCTGTCTGCCGGGCGACCTGCCGGAATACCTCGAAGTCGATGTATCGGAGGTTGAGCTCGACGGGATGTTGTCCCTGTCGGATGTCAAGGTGCCGGACGGCGTCACCGTCACCGACCTCGCGCACGACCGGGACAACCCGGTTCTCTCGATCCACCGTCCGATGAAGGAAGAAGAGGAGCCGGTCGAGGGCGAAGAAGTGCCCGAAGGCGAAGTGCCGACCGTGGACGACGGTGCCAAGAAGGACGAGGATCAGGAAGAAGACTGATTCATTCCGGGGTGCGGGCCGGCTGGCCCGCGCCCGTTCCGGATTCGGTGACAACCGGTGCTGCATATTTTTAAATGGCTGCGCGATCGTTTCGGCGCGCCCGACGCGCGGGTGCCTGCGGAGGATCTCTGGGTGCAGATGATCGTCGGTCTCGGTAATCCCGGGGCAGAGTATGAGCAAACCCGTCACAACGCCGGGTTTTGGTTCGTGGACGAACTGGCGGCAAGGCACGGTGGTCGTTTTGCACCGGAGCGTAAGTTTCACGGGCTGCACTGCCGTGTCTCGATTGACGGTGCGGATGTGCGCCTGCTCAAGCCGGCGACCTTTATGAACGAGAGCGGCAAGGCGGTGCGGGCGATGGCCAGCTACCTGAAAATCCCCGTTAACAAGATACTGGTCGTCCATGACGAGATTGACCTGCCGCCGGGCAGCGCCCGACTGAAGCAGGGCGGTGGCCACGGTGGCCACAACGGGCTGCGTGACATCGTCGCACAGATCGGCCGCGAGTTTGCCCGCCTGCGGCTGGGCGTGGGCCACCCCGGCAACAAGAACGACGTGGTCAACTATGTTTTGCGCCGCCCGTCGCTGGACGACGGCCGCGTTATTCACGACGCGATCCGCGATGCGGCTGACATTGTGCCGCTGCTGGTTACCGAGGGATTCGAAAAAGCCATGACCAGCCTGCACACGGGGCAACGCTGATGCCGATCCGCTGTGGCATCGTCGGTCTTCCCAATGTCGGTAAATCGACGTTGTTCAATGCGTTGACCGCCGCGGAAATTGCCGCGGAAAACTACCCGTTCTGCACCATCGACCCGAACGTCGGTATCGTGCCGGTGCCTGACCCACGGCTGGACCTTATCGCGACGATTGTCGGGCCCCAGAAGGTGTTGCCGACGACCATGGAGTTCGTCGATATCGCCGGGCTGGTCGAGGGCGCGTCGAAGGGCGAGGGACTGGGTAACAAGTTCCTCGCCAATATCCGTGAAACGCACGCTATCGCGCACGTCGTTCGTTGTTTCGAAAACGACGACGTCACCCACGTGTCGGGCAAGGTCGATCCGGCCTCGGACGTGGATACCATCAACACCGAGCTGGCGCTTGCGGATCTCGCCACCGTCGAGAAAAACCTGCAGAAGGCCGAGCGCAACGCCAAGACGGCGCGCAAGGAAGACATCGCGTGGCGGGACCTGCTTAAAACCGTTTACGACGCACTGGCCGACGGCACGCCGGTACGCGCGATAGGGCTGGAAAAGAACGACCGGGTTGCCTTGCGTGAGCTGCACCTGTTGACCGCCAAGCCCGTGCTCTATATCGCCAACGTCGACGAAGGCGGTTTCGACAACAACCCGCGGCTGGACCAGCTGCGTGGGATCGCCGAAGCCGAAGGCTCCGAGGTGGTCGCCGTGTGCGCGGCGCTGGAGGCCGAGATCGCCCAGCTGGACGAGGCCGACAAGAAAGAGTTCCTCGCGGACCTCGGAATGGACGAGCCGGGCCTGGCGCGGGTCATCCGCGCCGCCTACCGGCTGCTGGGCCTGCAGACATTTTTTACCGCCGGCCCCAAGGAAGTCCGGGCGTGGACCGTGCGCACCGGTTCGAGCGCACCGCAGGCTGCCGGCGAGATTCACACCGATTTCGAGCGGGGCTTCATCCGGGCGGAGGTCATCGCTTACGACGACTTCCAGGCGTGTGGCGGCGAGCAGGGCGCGAAAGAGGCGGGCAAGCTGCGGCTCGAAGGCAAGGAGTACCGGGTCGCCGAAGGCGATATCATTCACTTTCGATTCAACGTGTAGCGCCTGGAGGCCGTCATGGAGTCATTCCCGGACGTAACTGACATCAACCTGCTGGCAATACTCGAGGTCATCCTGGTCATTGCGGTGGCGCTGGGGCTCAATGCGCTGGCCCGGCGTCGCTATGCCGGCCGCACGACCATGCAGACCCGGCTGCAGGTCATCCAGGCACTCCTGATCCTGGCGGCGCTGCTGACGATCATTATTGTTGTTCCCATTGGCGACAGCCGTCGCGGCCAGTTGCTCAGCTTTTTCGGCATCGTTATTTCGGCCACCGTCGCGCTGTCGTCGACGACCGTGCTCGGTAATGCCATGGCCGGGCTGATGCTGCGCTCGATCAAGTCCTTCAAACCTGGTGACTACATCAGCGTCGGCGATCACAGTGGCCGGGTCACCGAGATGGACCTGATGCATACCGAGATCCAGACGGAAGACAGCGACCTCACCACGCTGACGAATATCTACCTGGTTACCCACCCGTACCGGGTGATCCGGTCCCAGGAAGGCACGATTCTATCGGTGCACATCGGACTGGGTTACGACGTGTCGCGAGTTACGGTGGAGGAGCTGCTGCTGCCCGCCATCCGCCGGCTCGATCTCGAAGATCCTTTCGTCCAGGTCGAAGAGCTGGGCGATTTTGCCGTGACCTACCGTGCAGCCGGCCGCCTAAAACCTGCCAAGGGTTTGATTAATGCTCGTCACTTGTTACGTTGCGCCGTGCTCGATGCGCTGCACCGCGGCGGGGTCGAGATCGTCTCGCCGAACTTCATGAACACCCGCCAGCTCGACGCCGACCAGCGCATGATCCCGAAAGTGTCCGGGCCGGTGACGCCGGTCAGCAAGGGAGCCGCGGCCGACGACGTCG
>JAHEKH010000002.1 GCA_024638445.1 Gammaproteobacteria bacterium
AATTCGGTCGGCCCGCAGCACGGTGGAAAACCGGTGCGCGATGACCAGCGTGGTGCGGTCGCGCATCAACCGCCCCAGCGCTTCCTGAACGCTGCGTTCGCTGGCTGCGTCCAGTGAACTGGTAGCCTCGTCCAGCAGCAACACCGGCGGGTCTTTCAGGATGGCGCGGGCAATGGCAATCCGCTGGCGCTGCCCGCCGGACAGGCGCACGCCGCGTTCGCCCAGGTAGGTCCCGTAGCCATCGGGCAGTTCGACCAGGAACTCGTCGGCCAGCGCTGCCTCGGCGGCCGCACGCACTTCGTCGTCCGTTGCATCGGGGCGGCCGTAGCGGATGTTTTCCAGTGCATCAGCGGCAAAAATTACGGTGTCCTGCGGCACGATGCCGAGCCGTTGTCGCAGGCCGACCGGTTCCGCCTGGCTGATATCGACGCCGTCGACGGCAATTGTGCCGCGCTGGGGATCGTAAAAACGAAGCAGCAGCTGGAACACGGTGCTCTTGCCGGCGCCCGACGGACCGACCAGCGCGACGGTTTCACCGGCTGCGATCCGCAGCGTGAAATCGTCCAGCGCCAGCGTGTCTGGTCGCGAGGGATAGGAAAAATTCACGTGATTGAATGCGACGGTGCCGCGCGGCGGTTCGGGCATCTCGACGGGGTTATCCGGTGCGCGGATATCCGGTTCGGCGGTCAACAGCTCGATGAGTCGTTCGGCAGCGCCGGCCGCTCGCTGCAGATCGCCCCATACGTCGCTGAGCATCGCCAGTGTGCTGGCCAGCGTTGCCGCATAGAGTACGAACTGGCCGAGTTCGCCGGCGCTCATCGTGCCGGCGACCACGGCTCGTGCGCCCATCCACAGCACAGCAACGATGCCGGCAAAAACCAGCAGGATCGACATCGCCGCGAGCACCGAACGCGCCTTCGCATGACCCATCGCAGCGATAAAGGCGTCTTCGGCACTGCGGGCAAAGCGCCGGCTTTCGCCGGCTTCCTGGGTAAACGCCTGCACGGTCTGCATGGCATTCAGGGTTTCCCCGGCGCGGGCGCTGGCGTCGGCCAAACGGTCCTGGCTGGTGCGTGACAGGCGCCGCACGCGGCGCGCGTAGGCCATGATCGGCAGGATCACGAGCGGAATCAGCGCCAGGATTATCAACGCCAGTTTCGGTGCCGTGATAATGAGCATGATCATGGCGCCGGTGCTCATAACGAGACCGCGCAGCGCGATCGAGACGCTGGAGCCGATGACGGTTTCGACGAGCGTGGTGTCGGTCGTCAGTCGCGAGAGGACTTCACCGGTGCGCACTGTTTCAAAAAAAACGGGATCGAGACGCACCACGCGGGCATAGACGTCCGCGCGCAGGTCGGTGACGACGCGCTGACCGAGCCACGACACCAGGTAGTGGCGCACCGCGCTGGTAATCGCCATGAACACGGCAATGGCCAGCAGGATCGCAAAGTAGCGGTCGACGGCCCCGGTGTCGCCGAAGCCATTGTCGATCATGTAGCGAACAGCGACGGGCAGGCTCAGCGTGGCGCCGGCGGCCAGCAGCAGGGCAATCCACGCGGCAACCAGCGTGCCCTTGTAGGGCAGGAGAAAGCGCACGAGGTGCCGCAGGGGTTGCAGGTCGTCACCGGGTTCCCGTTCTTCGCTCTTGTTGTCCATGCTCCAGCGCGCTTGTTGGCTTCGCACCTCAGTATAGTGCCTGCTCACCCCCGCAGGAGCGCCTTCCCGCTACGAGTCAAATGGAACTCCCCTGTGGGAGCGGCTTCAGCCGCGATTTGGGGGTCTGGTCCAGGATTGCGCAAGAGATCTGCCGGCACTCCTTTTTGGTTCCGGGGATCTTAGTCACCAAAAAGAAGCACCGACAGCTCTCTCGCTTAGGCATTTCGCGTCACGACCTGTGGGAGCGGCTTCAGCCGCGATTTGGGGGTCTGGTCCAGGATTGCGCGAGAGATCTGCCGGCACTCCTTTTTAGTTCCGGGGATCTTAGTCACCAAAAAGAAGCACCGACAGCTCTCTCGCTTAGGCATTTCGCGTCACGACCTGTGGGAGCGGCTTCAGCCGCGATTCCCCGGGCGTCGCGCGATGGCTGAAATCGCGGCTGAAGCCGCTTCCGCAGAAGACATGCGGGACTAACGTCTTTTCTGCCAGTCGGGGTTCGGCAGGGTTTCCATGACGTCACGGCCCAGTGAATCCTTTACACAGCGGCACTTTTCTTTGCGCAAACGGCGTACGCACCACTCGGTGGTGCCGACCGGGCATTTCAGCGCTTCGGGGTCTACCGTAGTGGCAATCGTCTCCTGGACGACTTCCTGTTCTTCCGTGACGACTTCGGGTTCCGGGGGCGTGGTCGCACAGCCGACAATCCAGATCAGTGCAGCGACCGGCAGAATCGTGATTTTGCGTCTCATCAGGAGCCCCCTGCAGGCCTCATCGTCGCTATTCTACTACGCGACCACGTGGGCGGGGATATCGGGAAGGTAAGGAGTGACGGGCGCGAGGCGCCCGTCACTCCTTGATTTTACCGGCCCGGAGTCCAGGGGACGCCGGCTTCGTCGAGGCGTTCCTTGAGGCCGAAGAATTCGACTTCGATAAGGCGGTTCAGGGTGCCGCTGATGTCGGCATATTCCTCTTTGGCGATGTCGAAGCTGTCGCGCTGGGTTTGGGTCGGGCCGTGGGCGCTGGTCCGGTCGCCCCAGCCGGCGACATAGATGCGGTCGGTGACGGGGACGGGGCCAGGGTCACCCATAAAGCCGCGGTCGCTGTTACCCGCCAGGCGGTCGCGCAGTGCGCCAGCGCGTTTTTCGATGGCGTGGGTTTCGCCATAGAGAGCGGGATCGGCGATCGAGCGCATCAGCGTTGTCTTGATAGCCTTTGTTTCGCTGAGCAGTTCGTCGATGGCCGACACCGAGGCGCGCACATCGCGTTCGATCGCGTCGATCTCGCGCAGGTACTGCACCCGTTCGGCCTGGTCGCTGCCGGCGAGGACGGGTTCGCGGATGGAAACTACGTCGAAGCTGCGCTTGGCGCCCACGGTTTCGAGCTGACCGTCGACACGGCGCGCCAGCGTGACGCTGTAGCGGCCCGGGGCGGCAAGCGTGCCGGCCGGGGGCGACCAGGGTTCGGGGTCGGGGTTTTCCACCCAGGGATCGGGGGTCGGGTAACGCAGGTCCCAGGCGACACGATGCCAGCCTGCGGTCGCCGGGCCCTCGACGTGACGAACGACCCGGTCGCGGCTGTCGCGGACGGTCAGCACCATGGCAGGTTCGTCCTCGCGCGCTTCGGCGATGACGGTATCCCAGCCAGGAAAGCCGATGTCCCGACCGGCTTCTTTCAGCGGCTTTTCTTTTTCCAGGCGCTGGTCCTTGGCGGACAGGACGGGCTTCGCCAGGTAGTAAGTAAAGATTGCGCCAAACGGCGGGTTGGGTGCGACGTAGTAAGCGTTGCCCTGCGACTCGGGGCAGTTCGGCATCATGCAGCCCAGCGGCCGCTTCTCGACATACCAGCGGGCGTCGGGAACGGGGAACAGCTCGGTGCCCGACTCCAGCGTATCCTCGTCGATCTCGCGCAGCGGCGAATAATCGTCGAGCACGTAGAAGCTGCGGCCGAAGGTGGCGCCGACAAGATCGTTCTCGCGCCGCTGGATCACCAGGTCGCGAAACGGAATGTTCGGCGCGCCGCCGCTCAGCTTGGTCCACTGGCCGCCGCCGTCGATGCTGAAGAACACGCCGAACTCGGTGCCGGCAAACAACAGCCCGGCTTTTTCGTGGTCCTGGACAATACGCCAGACCAGGTGACGCTCGGGGATGCCGTTGACAATCCGCCGCCAGCTGCGGCCGCGGTCGGTGCTCTTGAACAGGTATGGCTTGTAGTCACCGGCCTTGTGGTTGTCGACGGCAACATAAACGGTGCTTTCGTCGTGCAGGTCGGCCTTGATGTCGTTGACATAGAAATTCTCCGGCACGCCGGCAAGGCGGCCGGCGGAACGCCAGCTGTCGCCGCCGTTGTTGCTGACATGAATCAGCCCGTCGTCGGTGCCGACGTACAGCAGGTCTTCGTTCAGCGGCGATTCGGAAATATTGGCGATGGTGTTGTACTTCGACATCGCGTAGGTATCCCACGGCGCGTCGTAGCTCTGCTTGCGCCCCATGATCGGCAGGTCGAGCCGGTTCTGGTTGCGGGTCAGGTCACGGCTGATGGCCCGCCACGAGTCGCCGCGGTCGTCACTGCGCCACAGCCGCTGACTGGCAAAATACAGCCGCGCCGGGTCATGGGCGCTGATCAGGATCGGCGCGTCCCAGTTGTAGCGTTCGGCCGATTCGCCCTTGCCCGGCTGTGGCTTGATGTAAATCGATTCGCCGGTGCGGCGGTCGTGCCGCGTGAGGTTGCCCTGCTGCCACTGGGCATAAACGATGTCGGGATTGGTTGGGTCGGCAAACGGCTGGTGGCCGTCACCGCCAAGAATTATTTTCCAGTCGTGGTTGCGGATTCCCGAGACGTGGTCGGTCTGCGAGGGCCCGCCCTGCGTGCTGTTGTCCTGGGTGCCGCCGTAGATGTTGTAGAAGGGCTTGTCGTAATCGACCGAAACCTTGTAGAACTGGGTAATTGGCAGGTTGGCCACGTAACGCCAGGTCTTGCCCAAATCGAAGCTCTCGTAGACACCGCCGTCGTTGCCGACGATCAGGTAGTCGGGGTCGTCGGCGACGAATGCCATCGCGTGGTGATCGACATGCTTGGCGTCACGCCGGGTCTTGGTAAACGTCTTGCCGCCATCTTCCGAGATATGGAGATAGACGTCCATGTGGTAGATGCGGTCAAACTGGTGCGGGCTGGCAAAAACTTCCTGGTAGTAATGTGGCCCGGTACCGCTGGCGACGTAGTCGCTGCGCTTTTCCCAGGTGATGCCGCCGTCGGTCGAGCGGTAAAAGCCGCCCTTGCGGCGGGTGGTCTCGATGCCGGCGTAAATGACGTCCGGTTTTTGCGGTGATATCGCCAGGCCGATCTTGCCCATGTCGACCTCGGGCAGACCGGTTTCCAGCCTGGTCCACGTGTCGCCGCCGTCGGTGGACTTGTGTATCCCGGTTTCCGGCCCGCCATCCATCAACGCGGCTACGGTGCGATGGCGTTGCCAGGTCGTGGCGTAGATGACATCCGGGTTGCGTGGGTCGAAATGCACTTCACCTGCGCCGGTGTATTCGCCACCCGACAGCACAAGCTCCCAGTTCTCGCCACCGTCGGTGCTGCGGTACAGCCCGCGGTCGCCGCCTGGCGACCACAGCGGACCCTGAGCCGCAACGAAGATTCGATCAGAGTCACGCGGGTCGATGCGTATCATGCCGATGTGATCGGAATTCTTCAGACCCATGTTCTTCCAGGTCTTGCCGCCGTCGAGGCTGCGATAGATACCGTCGCCATAACCGACGTGCCGGCCGCTGACGTTTTCGCCGGAACCGGCCCAGACCGTCATGCGGTTATTCGGGTCAATGGCGAGACAGCCGATCGAATAGGAGCCCTGGCTGTCAAAAACCGGGGTCCAGGTCGTGCCGGAGTTCTCGGTTTTCCAGATCCCGCCGCTGCCCACGCCGACATACCAGGTGGCACGATCGGTGGGGTCGATGGCGATGTCCGCAATGCGGCCGGACATGAATGCCGGACCGATCGATCGCCATGACAGGCCCTTAAAGGTCTGCTCGTTGAGTCCCGGTTCCGGGTCGTCGTTCTTGTCTGCGGCTGCTGCCGGTGCCGAAATCGAAAGGCAGGCCAGCAATGCTGCCAGGAGCAATGAGCGCGGCATGAGTAAACCCCCGTGAGTTCTGAGTCGGACCAAGTTACCCGAGCGAATGGCCGATGCAAGCGTGCGCTGCAGCGCCCGAGCGGAAGCCCGTCCACCCCGGAGCGTGCCGACGGGCCGGCAACGACGGCCCGCACCAGGTAAATAGTTGTTTCAGAACAGCCATCAACAGCCGGACTTTGACCAATCGTAACAATGTCTTGCGGCCCAACTTATACACTGACCGGCATGCTGAATTCCTTAACTATGACGGGAGACACCTCATGGATCTGAAAGATATGGCCACCAGGATGCTCATGGACAAGCTGGGCACCAACGCCGATAGCGGCGCCGCGCAGTCTGCGCTGGACAACCTGATCGGTGGCGAGGGCGGCGGCCTGCAGCTTTCCGGGCTGGTCGACAAGTTCAAGAACAGCGGTCTGGCCGGTGCGGCCGATTCCTGGCTCGGCGACGGCGAGAACCAGGCGGTCAGCGCCGACCAGGTTACCGAAGCACTCGGTTCCGAGAAAGTTGCGGACTTTGCTTCGAAGCTGGGTCTGGATCAGTCGGCCGCGGCCGAGAGTCTTTCCGGACTGTTGCCGGACCTGGTCGACAAGACCAGCCAGGGCGGCCAGCTGCTGGAGTCGGTCGGTGGCCTGAAAGGCCTGGGTGGCCTGGCATCAAAGTTCTTCAAGTGAGACCGACGAGGAACTGAAAAAAAAACGGGGCCCTCGGGCCCCGTTTTTTGTTGGGTGATAAACGGCCGGTCAGGGTCCGCCCACGGGTCTCGGCCGCTCGAAGTTGTCCCGTGGCAGACCCGGGTTACTGACTAACGGCGGCGTATTCAGCGCACTGCACTGGCGATTGCCGCCCAGGCTGAACATCGTCGTGTAGACGTTGTTGATAAAGCAATTACCGTAGTCACCCGCCACGAAGAGCGTCAGGTCAGACGCGAATGCCGCGAACGGATTATCTTCTCCCGGGTTGGTGCCGTTGTTTACCAGCGTGTTGGTCTGAATCATGTTCCGTTCCGGAATAGCATCGAACTCCGGCGGCGGCGGTACGGCGTCACAGTCGAAGGAAGTGCCCAGTACGCCGAGGCAGTAGTCGGCAATGACGATGCCGGTAAAGCCGTTGTCCTCGATATGGTTGTTTCGGACCACGGAATTGTCGACCGCCAGCATCAGTATGCCGGTGCCCGGAGGCAGTACTGACAACAGGGTGCCGGGCGTGCCGGAATTGACCTTGTTGTTGTCGTAGATAAGGTTGTCCTCGACCAGCAGCTTGTTCGTCTCGGGCCGCTCGTCGACGAGATCGGTCAACACGAAAAGCGCAATACCAACCGTGTTCCCCGTCACCTCGTTATCGATGAGCGAGATACGGTCGCTGTTGGATACCTCGAAACCGTTGACGTTGTCGGCAACATAGTTCTGCGTCAAGAGGACGTCGGTCGAGGTCTCGACCCAGATGCCGCTGTCATCGGCGCCCACAGCGCTGCTGTGCTGCACCAGCCCGTTGCTCGAGAGGGTCGGGAAAATCCCGTAGTTTCGGTTGTCGACAGAGTGGACATTGATGATCTTGAAGTCGTCAACCCGCTCGGTGAAAAGCCCGTTGTTGATAAAGCCGCGGATGGTGATGTTGCGAACTTCAAGCCCGTGGATGGCCGGACTCGTGTCGCCATTGGGTTCCACGCCTTCACGCAACGTGAACGGCGGTGCCAGCGTTACATGGCAACCCAGGCAGTTCGTGCGGTTGGAAGGCACGACGACCATGCCATTGCGCTGGTCGCCGCTCTGCTCGAGAACAACGCCGTTCTTCTCGTCACCCAGCCCGATCAGCTTCAGGCCCTTGGTGACATTCAGGCCGTTCTGGCTGTTGTCGGGGCCCGTTTCGCGATACACGCCAGGTTCGATCAGGATCGTTGAGCCGGGCGGCACCTCGTCGATCGCGGCCTGGATCGATTCGCCGGCCGCAACCGAGACAATGACGGCTTCGCCGGGGTCCGGTGGGTCGACAGGGTCAGTCGGGCAATCGGTGACCGGCAGTGTGCCCGGCGGATCGAGGGTGCCCACGGCGGGTGCCGTTTGCGCCGGCGTAGTCGTAACCGGCGTGTACAGCGTGTTGCAGTCTCCCAGGCTCCAGCCCGGCTGCGTGCTGGCGTTGATCTCGGCCAGGTTATCGTTCTCGCCGGTGTCTTCATCGGAGTTGAACGCCTCGATGCAGACTAGCGATTCGTCGCTGCTGACCGAGCCGCTGCTGTCGGCATCGCAGGCCACTTGTTCCAGCGCCAGGACCATGTCCCAGCCGTAGGCATTCCACGGGCTGCCGCCGTTTGCGTTAGCGTGGCAAAGCTGACAGCTGGCGTCGTCGGCCGACGTCGAAACGCCGCCATAGCGGCTGATCCAGTCGGTCAGGAATTGCGGAAAAGCCAGCGCGCTGGTCGACCACAGTGCCAAGAGCACTGCGAAGGGCAATACCGGTCGTCGCATGATGTCCCCCGTTTATTGTTCTCATGCAGTCTCCAGAACTATAGCAGCCCGCCGGGCTGCACCTGTAAGGCTATAAATTAAATGGAAAAAATTGCAGTCTGGCTGCCTGGCCCTCACGGCGGTGAGCCGGAAGGGTGCCTTTTCCCCGAAGCGCGCACACAATAGCCCGCTTGGTTTCCCCAGCCGGAGTGCCCCGTGACCGACGACAACCTCGCCTCGTTGCGTGACCGCCTGACCGCTGTCGACCGGCAGCTGCTGCGGCTCGCGGCGGAACGCCACGAACTCACCGACCGGATCGGCGCTATCAAGCGTGCCGCCGGACAACCCACCCGCGATTATCAGCGGGAGCGCGAGGTCATCGAGCTGGCGCGTGCCGAGGCACAAAGCCTCGGATTGTCGACCGACCTGGCAGAATCGCTCATGCGCCGTCTCATCCGCGCTTCGCTGGTGCACCAGGAGCAGGCTCGGGTCAGTGCAACCGATCACGGGCAGGGGCGTGCCGCGCTGGTCATCGGCGGTGCCGGCAAGATGGGTCACTGGTTTGCCCGGTTCCTGGCGTCGCAGGGTTTCGATGTGGAAATCGCTGACCCGGCCGGCAGCGTTTCCGGTTTTCGTTGTGTCTCCGACTGGCGTCAGACCGGCCTGGGTCACGATCTGGTCGTTCTGGCCACGCCACTGGGCACGACCGAAAAAATCCTGCACGAGATGGCGGACCTCAAGCCAGAGGGCCTGTTGATCGATATTGCTTCACTGAAGACGCCCGTGCGTGCCGGGCTGCATGCGGCTCTCGCCGCCGGCTGCCGGGTCGCTTCGGTGCATCCCATGTTCGGGCCGGACACCGAGCTGTTGTCGGGTCGTCACGTCATCTTTATCGATCTGGGCACGCCGGACTCTGTTTCAGAGGTGCGGGCGTTGTTCGAACCGACGATGGTCGAAACCGCGGTAATGGACCTCGACGAGCACGACAGGCTGATCGCCTTCGTGCTCGGTCTGTCCCACGCGTTGAACATTGCATTCTTCAGCGCGCTGGTGGAAAGCGGCGAAGCGGTTCCGCGCCTGGCTGAAATATCCAGTACGACTTTCGACGCCCAGCTCGAAGTGTCAGCCCGGGTCGCTCGCGAGAGTGCCGAGGTCTACTACGAGATCCAGGCGCTCAACGAACACGGGCGCGGTGCGCTGGATGCGCTCGAGCAGTCGTTACGCCGGCTGCGCGAAGTCATCGACGGCCGCAACCCGTCGGCATTTGCCCGCATGATGGAGCGCGGCAAAGAATACCTGCAGAGCAAGCGCGCGTCCGGGTGATTACCGACCCCTGGTTCTATGCCGTGGCGGTCCCCGCGGTGCTGTTGTTCGGTATTGCCAAGGGCGGATTTGGTGGCGGTCTTGGCGTCGCTGCAGTGCCGCTGATGGCGCTGGTCATCTCGCCGGTGCAGGCCGCCGGTATCCTGCTGCCGTTGCTGTGCCTGATGGACCTGTTTGCCCTGCGGGCTTTTCGCGGTCACCTCAATCCCGGGCTGCAGCGCGCGCTGCTTCCCGGTGCGGTCCTCGGTATCGCCATCGGGACGCTGGCGTTCGGCTACATGAGTGCTTCGGCGATTCGCGTGATACTCGGCGTGATCGCCATTGTTTTCACGCTCAATCACTGGGCCGGACTCAGCGAGCGCATTGCCGGTCATGTGCGCCGGGCCGGTACGCCAGTCGCGGTGACCAGTGGCGCGGTTGCCGGCTTCACCAGCTTCATTGCCCACTCGGGCGGACCCCCGCTGAACATGTACCTGCTCACGCAGGGCATGAACCGCACGTTGTTCGTCGGCACCACCGTCCTGTTTTTTGCGGTAGTCAACTACGTCAAGCTGGTGCCCTATGGCTTTCTCGGCCAACTCGATACCGGAAACCTGATGACCTCGCTGGTGCTGTCACCGCTGGCTCCGGCCGGTATCGCCATTGGCGTGTGGCTGCACAACCGGGTCTCGGACCGGCTGTTTTTCCAGGTCGCCTATACGTTTCTCTTCATCGTGGGTCTGCGGCTGCTGTACGACGGGCTGACGGGCTGATTAGCCGCTACAATCGAGACTGGCGCGTGCCGGGAGGCACTCTTGGATAAAGCCCTGTTCGTAGTCGTCGGCGGCATCATCGGCATCGTTGCCATGTCTGGCGGTCGGCTCGCTTTCGGCCTGATAGCCGGCGTCGTGCTCGGGTTGCTGCTCGCGGAACTGCTTAGTCTCGGCCGGCGGGTTCGGCGCCTTGAGCAACCCGAACGGCAATTTGATGCCGACGAACCGCGCCGCGCCGCCATTGCTCGCGAGATTCCCGTCGTGACGCCGGAGCCCGATGGCCTGGCGGAAACACAGCCGGATTCTCAGACAGCGAAGCCGGCGGCGGTCACCGGGCCAGCGCAAGAGCAACAGCCTGAGGCTCCTGGCGGTGAATCGACATCCTCCGGTCCGGTTGCCGAAGCCGATACCGGCGCGATACCGCCGTTGCGCAAAGACACACCGGTGCAGCAGTCGCCGCCATGGGCCGCGCGTGCCTGGGACTGGCTGACCACCGGTAACGTGCCGGTCAAAGTCGGCGTGATCGTGTCGTTTTTTGGTATCGCGTTCCTGCTCAAGTACGCGGTCGATCGCAACCTGCTCATCGTGCCGATCTGGCTGCGGCTGGTCTTCGCCGCCGCTTTCGGTGCCGTGCTGTTGCTGGTGGGATGGCGTCTGCGCCATCGAATGCGCACCTACGCGCTCAGCCTGCAGGGCGGCGGGATCGGAATCATTTACCTCACGGTATTTGCGGCCTACCGGCTTTACGGGTTGTTGCCTCCGGTTGCGGCATTTGCATTGCTCGCGATGCTGACCGTGCCCATGGTCTGGCTGGCGGTAACACAGAATGCCCGTGCGCTGGCCTTCCTCGCCGTTACCGGCGGTTTCCTGGCGCCGCTGCTGGCGTCGACCGGTAAGGGCAGCCATGTCGCGCTGTTCAGCTATTACCTGCTGCTCAACCTCGGCATTGTCGCCATTGCTCGCTACCGCGCGTGGCGCGAGCTCAACCTGGCAGGGTTCCTGTTCACCTTCGTAATTGGCACGCTGTGGGGCAGCCGTTATTACCGGCCGGCGTATTTCACCAGCACCGAGCCGTTTCTCGTGGCGCATTTCGTGCTTTACCAGGTGGCGGCCATCCTGTTCGCGCTGCGACAGCCACCGAGATTGCGTGGCATCGTCGACGGCACGCTCGTATTTGGCGCACCCGTCATTGCATTTGCCCTCCAGGCAGCCATGCTGCGTCATAGCGAATACGGCCTGGCAATCAGCGCCGTTGTGCTGGCGGTGTTTTATGCAGCAGTAGCCTGGTGGCTCGGTAGCCGTGGTGAGCCGCTGCGTACACTGCGCGATTCCTATTACGCGCTTGCCGTGGCGTTTGCCACCGTTGCGATACCGCTGGCTTTCGATGCCCGCTGGACGGCGGCGACCTGGGCAATGGAGGGCGCGGCGCTGGTCTGGCTCGGGGCACGCCAGCGCGGCTGGCTGTCGTCGGTGGCGGGTGTTGCGCTGATCGGCGCGGCAGGTGTGGCTTTTGTGGGCGACGGCTGGCATAGCGGCGCGGGCCGGCCGGTGCTCAATGGCAACGTGCTGGGCGGGCTGTTGTTGAGTCTTGCCGGGTTTTTCGCCGCCCGCCAGCTTGGTCGCGAGCGCGCGGCGGCCTGGCGGGTGATCGGGCTGTTTTTCCTGGCCTGGGGCGTGGTGTTCTGGCTGGTCACCGGCATGGCGGAAATCGACGAGCGGGTCAGGTTCCGCTGGGAATACCCGTTCATCGTGGCATTCATCGCGCTGAGCGGTGCCTTGCTCGCTTTCTTCGCGCAACGGCTGCGGTGGCCGGCCGCGGCAACCGCAACGAGGGTGATGCTGCCGATACTCATCGTGACACTGTTGGCGCGTGGTTTCGGTGGCGATCATCCGCTGGAGCGACATGCCACGGTTCCGTGGTTACTCGCGGCTGCGGCTCATTTGTATGTGTTGTGGGGCCTGCCGGCCAACACGCTGGCGACACGTGCCTGGCACGTCATGGGTGTGATGCTCGCGGCCTGGCTGCTGGCCTGGGAGCTGTCGTGGTGGGTGGCAGTCGAGACCTGGCGCAACACCGCGGTCAGCCTGTTGCTGACGGGAATCGCGACGGGTTCGTGGCTCGCCGGGCGGGTCGTGCGCTGGCCGTTTCGCGCCGAGTCCCTGGCTTACCTCGCAGCAGCCGGCTTGCTGCTGCTGGTCGCGTTTGTGCACCAGCTGGCGTTCAATATTGATTCGGCCGGCAACCCGCTGCCGCTTCCCTACCTGCCGCTGCTCAATCCTTACGATATTGCCGCCGCCGTTTTCCTTGTGGCCGCGGCAGCCTGGGCATTGAATACCGACCGGTTCGGCGGTGTCGATAGCCGCCGCTACCTGCTTATCGCGGTGGGTGCAGCAGCCTTTTTGCTGACGACTTTCATGATCGTGCGCGCGGTGCATCACTACGCCGGGGTGCCCTGGCGAGAGCAGACGCTGATCGATTCCGTCGAAGTGCAGGCGGCGCTGTCGATTTACTGGGGCGCGCTGGGTTTCGCGGGCATGGTCCTCGGCGCGAACCGCCGGATGCGCTGGCTGTGGCTCACCGGTGCCGGGTTGATGGCGCTGGTCGTGCTGAAGCTGTTCGTCGTGGACCTCGGCAACAGCGGTACCGTCGCGAGAATCGTTTCGTTCATCGGGGTCGGCGGGCTGCTGCTCGTCGTCGGTTATTTTGCCCCGGCGCCGCCACGCGCGGCGGGCGAGCGGCCCGCGGTATCATGACGGACCGCTGAGGAGACCCGCGATGCCCGACGACCAGCAGTTGCTCGACCAGGCCCGCCGTGTGCGCGAGGCGGCGCATGCCCCGTATTCCAAATTCAGGGTCGGGGCCGCGGTGCTGGACGAGCAAGGCAGGGTGCATCTCGGCTGCAACGTCGAGAATGCGGCCTACCCGCTGGGCAGCTGTGCCGAACCAAACGCGATTGCCGCAATGGTGGCCGCCGGCGGTAAACGCATTGCACGCATTGCGATCGTCGGCGGTGCGGGCGAACCGGTCGCGTGTCTGCCCTGTGGTGGCTGCCGGCAACGCATCAGCGAATTCGCCGACGACAGAACGCGCATCATCGTGCTGGATGACGACGGCAATCCTGTCGAACACACCGTTGCTGCAGTGTTACCCGGCGCGTTCCGGCTCGATCCCTAGCGTCTTGCTGAGCCGCCATCGGCCAGTGTGGCAACGGGCGCCGGTCCAGGGCGGACTACTGGTTTAAGGCAGCTGTCGGTCGATGACGGCAGGCCGGTTGGCCGGCTTGTCCTTCCCGACGGTGCAGGCAGCACTCAACAATTGTTCCGCATGTTCTGCGGCGGGCTCGGATGCGGCATGGATGATGGCCAGCGGCCGGTCCGGGCCGACCTCCGAACCGATCGGCGCGATGTGGCTTAAACCAACGGCGAGATCCAGCGTATCGTCCAGCGTCTGGCGGCCCCCGCCCAGCTCGACGACGGTGTTGCCCACCTGGAAACAGTCGACCGCCTGCAGGTACCCGGCGCTTCGCGGGGTCACGGCAAGTTCGACGCCTGCCCTGGGCAAATAGTGTTCATAGCGCTCGACAAAGTCGGCGGGTCCGCCCAGCGCGGCTACCATACGGCCGAAAGTCTCGGCGGCCCGTCCCGACTCCAGCGCGTCGATGACCCGTGAGCGTGCCGCGTCGTCGTCAGACTCGAGCTCACCCGCGATCAGCATTTGCGCAGTCAGCCCCACGACCACGTCGTGCAGCCGCGGCTCGCGATCCTCACCGCGCAGGTAGGCCATGGATTCGCCGATCTCCAGCGCGTTGCCCGCGGTGTGGCCCAGCGTTTCGTTCATGTCGGTGATCAGCGCATGGGTGGTCAGGCCGCTGCTTTGCGCCGTACCAATGATGCTGCGGGTGAGCTTCATGGCCCGATCGAGCGTTGGCATAAACGCGCCGTTGCCGCACTTGACGTCCATGACCAGCGCGGTCAGGCCGGCGGCAATTTTTTTCGACAGGATGGATGCGGTGATCAGCGGTACGGATTCGACGGTACCTGTCACGTCCCTGATAGCATAAAAACGGCGATCGGCCGGAGCCAGTTCGCTGGTCTGGCCGATAATCGCGCAGCCCACCGATCGGACCACCTCTCGAAAACGGTCGAGACCGGGCAGGGGATCGTAGCCGGGAATGCTGCCGATCTTGTCCAGCGTGCCACCGGTGTGGCCCAGCCCACGGCCCGAAATCATCGGCACGTAGCAGCCACAGGCAGCTGCCAGCGGAGCCAGTAGAAAACTGACCTTGTCGCCAACGCCACCGGTCGAATGCTTGTCGACGACCGGACCATCAAGCCCGACGTCCGACCAGTCCAGCACGGTCCCCGACCGGGACATGGCCATCGTGAGTAAACCGGCTTCCTCGACAGTCATCGACTTGAGAAATATGGCCATGGCCATTGCCGAGACCTGCTCGGCGGGAATGCTGCCGTCGGTCAGACCGCGCACGAAATAGTCGATTTCACCCGGCGTCAGGGTATGACCGTCACGCTTCCTTCGAATGACATCGGTGAACAGCATCGTTGTGGCTAACGGGTTCCAAACAAACGGTCGCCGGCATCACCGAGACCGGGAACGATATATTTCTTTTCGTTGAGGTAGTCGTCGACGCTGGCGGTGTAAATCGTTATGTCCGGGTGGGCCGACTCCACGGTGGCTATACCCTCGGGGCAAGTAACAATGCAGACGACGATACCGCGCTTCATGCCGTTAGCTTTCAGGGCGTCCAGTGCAGCGACGGTGGAGCCGCCGGTGGCCAGCATCGGGTCGACCACGATGTAGATCGCGCTATCGGTATTCACCGGCATCTTGTTGTAGTACTCGACCGGCTGCTTGGTGGCTTCGTCACGATACAGGCCCATAAAGCCGACCCGGGCAGTTGGGACGAGCTCCAGGATGCCGTCCAGCATGCCGATCCCGGCGCGCAGGATCGGGATCACGAACACGTCGTTGGCGATCTTGCGGCACTGCGCGGTGGCCACGGGTGTCTGGACCTCGACGTCTTCCAGCTCGAGATTTTTCAGCGCCTCGTAGCAGACGAACATGGTGATCTCGGTTGCCAGTTCTCTGAATCGCTTGTGCCCGGTTTCCGCGTCGCGTATCAGCGCGAGCTTGTGCTGGACACATGGGTGATCGACTTCGACGTGCATCCCCGTTCCCCCTGGTTATTCCTGCACGGGCTCCAGACAAGTAAACTAAAGTAACATGAAAAAGCGACGGCCATCTATTGGCTGGCGCCTGGCAGCAGGGGATCGAATCAGTTATGGCAAGGCTCTATTTTTACTATTCGTCGATGAACGCAGGCAAGACAACCGCGCTGCTGCAGGCCAGCTACAACTACCGGGAGCGAGGCATGGATACGCTGGTCCTGTCACCCGTAGTCGACGACCGTTATGGCGCCGGCAAAGTGGTTTCGAGGATCGGTCTCGAAACCAGGTCGTATGATTTTTCTCCGGCCGAAGACCTGCTCGACGTCGTCACCCGCACTCATGACAAGAGCCCCATCGGTTGCGTGCTGATCGATGAGGCACAGTTCCTGACCAAGGACCAGGTTTTCCAGCTCGGTGAAGTCACCGACCAGCTGAATATTCCGGTTTTGGCTTATGGACTGCGGACCGACTTCCAGGGCGAACCTTTCGAGGGCAGCAAGTACCTGCTGGCCTGGGCCGATAACCTGAAAGAGATCAAGGCAATTTGCGATTGCGGCACCAAGGCGACGATGGTAGTGCGGCTGGATGAGCAAGGCCGCGCGATCCGGGACGGTTCGCAGATCGAGATTGGCGGTAACGATCGCTACATTTCGTTATGCCGCCGGCACTTCAAGGCACGGTTTTACGATGACAACGACTAGGTATGTCCTGTTCGCGTGTGTCATCGCAATTCTCCAGTCCGCCGTTGCGGCGGATCACGAAAACCACCTGCCGCCGCTGCCGCCATGGAACCCTCAGAACCTGGGCCTTATCGCTGCGCCGGACGATCCCTGGATCACGCCGGCCGAGCTGAGCGGCCTGACCACAACGCCACGTTACGACGAGACGATTCAGTGGCTGAAAAAACTCGATAGCGCTGCCCGCGAGATCAACCTGGTTTCTATCGGCCGCAGTGACCAGGGCCGCGAAATCTGGATGGTGGTCGCGGCAAAAAATGGCGCCACAACGCCAAAACGACTGGCCCGCAGCGGCAAACCGCTGGTGCTGGCCCAGGCGGGTATTCACGCGGGTGAAATTGACGGCAAGGATGCCGGACTCATGCTGTTGCGTGATCTTACGGTATCGGGCCAACGCGCTGCGCTGCTCGATCGTGTCAACCTGCTGTTTATCCCCGTGCTCAATGTCGACGGGCACGAACGGTTCAGCGCTTACGGGCGCATCAACCAGCGTGGCCCCGCGGAGATGGGCTGGCGTACGAATGGCCGCAACCTGAACCTGAATCGCGACTACGCCAAGCTGGAAACGCCCGGAGTGCGCGCGGTGGTGCAGGTTATCGACGAGTGGCAGCCCGATCTTTATATCGATCTGCACGTCACTGACGGTATCGACTACCAGTACGACATCACCTGGGGCTACAACGGCACCCACGCCTGGTCGCCGGCAATAGCGGGCTGGCTGACGCAGTACCTGGAGCCTGCGGCAACCGCTGCGCTCAACGACCGCGGCCACGTGCCCGGCCCGCTGGTGTTTGCCAAGAACTACGACGACTACAGCGCCGGCATTTCTGCCTGGACCGCCGGTCCACGTTATTCCAATGGTTATGGCGACGCCCGGCACCTGCCCACTGTGCTGGTCGAGAATCATTCACTCAAGCCCTACCTGCAGCGGGTGCTGGGTACCTACGTGTTCCTGGAAGCCGTCCTGCAGGTGGCAGGGGAGCACGGAACAGCGTTACGCGAGGCGATTGCCAAAGACCGCAACAGCCGGCCTGACCCCGTGGTACTCAGCTGGAAGGAAGGGGCTGGTACGTTGCCCGAGTCGCTGTTTTTCAAGGGTGTCGAGTCGTTTCGCGAATATTCGCCGGTGACCGGGGACAGTATCGTGCGCTGGACGGGACAACCGGTCGAGCTGCCGGTCGCCGTCCGCGCCGGCGATCAGCCCGGCGAACTGGCCCGCCGGCCGGCGTCGTATTACATCCCGGCGGAATGGGGCGACATCGCTCAGCGCCTGCGGGATCACGGTATAACGGTGAGCACGCTGGATGAACCCCGGATCATCGATGTGCGGCGGTACCGGCTGCCGTCAGCCGTTGTCGCATCCGGTGCGAATCCTTTCGAGGGCCGGCTGCGAATCGATCCGGGTGCCCCGGTACCGGTAGACGGACCCGCCGAGTTTCGTCCGGGCGACTTCGTGGTCGATACCGACCAGCCCCTCGGAACGCTCGCGATGCTGTTGCTGGAACCGCTCTCGCCGGATTCGTTTTTGCAGTGGGGCTATTTCCTCGAGATCATGAACCGCACCGAGTACTTCGAAGACTATGCCGTCGAACCCCTGGCGGCACAGATGATGCGCAACGATCCTGATCTGGCGCGGCGCTTCAGGGAAAGGCTGGACGCTGACCCGGCGTTTGCCGCCGACCCGGTTCGGCGCCTGCACTGGTTTTACGGGCAGACCCCGTTTCACGATCAACGGTATCGGCTGTACCCGGTCGCCCGCAGCGTGAACCCGCAAGCCGATTGACGGTCGGATCGGTTAGCGGGAGGCAAGATGTCTGAGTCCTCGGTCAGCCAGCAACGTCGACGATTTCTCCGGGTCATGGGCTCCATACCCCTGCTGGCTGCTGCGCCACGCGTGGCGTTGTCCGCCGATACGCCGCTGCGACGGGTCATTCCCGCCACCGGGGAACAGGTCCCGGTCATCGGGATGGGCACCTGGGGCACGTTTGATATTGGCGCCAGCGCGCCAAAACGGACGCAGCGGGCCGAAGTCATGCGGCGGTTCCTGGCGGCTGGCGGCACGCTGATCGACTCCTCGCCGATGTATGGCAGTTCCGAGGAAAACATTGGTTACAGCCTGGCAAAACTCGGTGGCGCTGATTCGTTTTCGGCCACCAAGGTCTGGATCCTGGGGCGTGAGCGTGGCGTCGAACAGATGCGTGAGTCGATGCGCCTGTGGGGCGTTCAACGATTCGACCTGATGCAGATCCATAACTTCCTGGACTGGGAGACCCACCTCGTCACGCTGAGGGAATGGAAGGAAGCCGGCCTGGTGCGCTACATCGGCATTACTACCTCGCATGGCCGGCGTGCTGCCGACATGGCGCGGGTGATCCGCTCCGAACCCGCTTTTGATTTCGTGCAGCTGACCTACAACCTCGCCGACCGTGACGCAGAGCGAACTTTGCTGCCGCTGGCGGCTGATCATGGCAAGGCGGTAATCGTCAACCGGCCGTTTCGCCGGCGGCAGCTGATCAACGCGGTCCGGCACGCACCGCTGCCCGGATTTGCCGCCGAGATCGGCTGCGAGACCTGGCCCCAGCTGCTGCTCAAGTTCATCGTCTCCCACCCGGCCGTAACCTGTGCGATTCCTGCAACCTCGCAACCGGATCACATGTCCGAGAACATGGCAGCCTGTTACGGCCCCCTGCCGGACGACAAACAGCGCCGTGAGCTGCTGCAGTATTTCGCCAGGATCTGAGCCTAGAGGTGTGCCTTTCGGCGGTCGCAAAGGCGGCACGTGAACTGCGTCGCAAACCATGAATTGGCGCGTTGTGCCGGTCCCGGGATTTCGCTATCGTCAGGCCATGACCCTGAGAGAGCGTGTCGAACAACTCTTGCCCAACTGGGAAGGCTGGTATCCCAGCCTGTTCGACGCCGCGCGCGACCTCGGAATCATTCGCGCACGACCCTGTCCGCCGTCTTCCCTGTTGCTGTCGAACCGGCACGCCGGTGTAACGAGTGCCGCCATGGAGGCCCATCGCGAGCAGTGGGGGGGAACGGGGCAGCCGGCTAACGGCAAGGCCCGCAAAAAGCGCGCCAAAAAACGCCGCACCAACGGCCGGCACATGTAAGCTTCTACGGCCAGAGCCAGCCAAACACGCCCGCGGTCAGCAGCGCGTAGATCAACGCATCGAACAGCGTCTTGGCGCTCGATGCCCAGGGCTTGCCGAACCAGATCGAATCCTGGATCCCGGAGAACCCGTAGGCCAGCCATGCAGCGACGCCGGTGACCTGGAACACCTTCAGGTAGCTCGCGCCTGTGGGCAGCATTGAGGACGCCAGGTAGGCAATGATAGTGGCGACTACTACGTAGTAGACAATTTGCTGGACCAGGTTTTTTCCCATGCTGAGAGAACCGCTGCCTACCACGGTCAGGAAAGCCACCGGGCCGACCTCGAATTTTCTCCTGTCTTCATCGGAAATATTCGAGGGGTCGGCGATATGCGGGATGTTGTATTGGCCCGGTTCCAGGCTGCGCAGTGCTTCGCGGGCTGCATCCTCGTCGTCTACTTTGCCGTAATCGGATTTGTGGTGTGGCAGGACCATCCAGATGAGCGCGCCGGCAAACCAGCACAGCGCCGCAGAGACCAGGACAGGAATCCATAGCGATTGCACGATGTATTACCTCTCGATTGCCTGTCAGGAAAAGAAGTAGAAACAGAGCAGGGTGACAACCGCGACACCGCAGAGATTGAGGATCAGCCCTTCACGCGCCATTTCCCTGATTTTTACCCGCCCGCTGCTGAATACCACCGCGTTGGGCCCGGTTGCGACCGGCAGCATGAACGCGCAGCTCGCCGTCATGGCTGCGGGGATCATCAGCAGTCGCGGATCGATTCCTGTCGATACGGCAGCGGCGGCAAAAATCGGCATGAGCAGCGCGGTCGTCGCCGTGTTGCTGGTCACCTCGGTCAGGAAGGTGACGGTCAGGCAAATCATGCCAATGACGAGCAGCAGGGGCAGGTGCTGCAGGCCGGATAACGATTCGCCTATGGCGACACTGATGCCGGAATTTCCAAACGCTTTTGCAATAGCGATACCGGCGCCGAACAGGATCAGGATGCCCCAGGGAATGCGGCTGGCGGTATGCCAGTCCAGCAGCTTCTCGCCACGGCCATTCGGGACCAGGAACATGACGACGACCGCGAGCAGCGCAACGCTGGCATCGTTGGCGTTGTTCAGCCCGAGCAGCCCGCTCCAGCCGCCAAAGGGTTCGCGCCGGGTGATCCACAGCAACGCGGTAAGCGCGAACACCGCCAGCGTGCGAACTTCCTCGGTGCGCCAGACGCCCGGATCGGGTATCTCGAGGTCCTCGCCCCGGCGCAGGCCCCGCGTGAGCCATAGCCCGATAATGGGCACCATCACCAGCGTTACAGGCAGACCCCACCGCATCCATTCCAGGAACGTGAGCTGGTTACCGGTCGTGTCGGAGTAGACCTCCATGAAAATGAGGTTGGGTGGCGTGCCGATCGGTGTGCCGATTCCCCCGACGCTGCCGGCATAGGCGATTCCCAGCAGCAGGGCGAGCTGCAGCCGGTGGTCTCTCGACTTTTCAGTGACCGCCAGCACGATAGGCAACAGCATCAGCACGGTGGCCGTGTTGGAAATCCACATGCTGAGCGTCGCCGAGGCCGCCATGAATCCAAAGACCAGCGGGCGGCCGCCACCGCCACCAAACAGGTTGACCATGTTCAGCGCGAGACGGCGATGCACGCCGCTTCGTTCCATGGCCGTCGACAGCATGAAGCCGCCCATCAGCAGCAATATGAGCGGGCTGCCATAAGACTGGCCGACCTCGGCGGGGGTAAGCACCCCGACCATCGGCAGCAGCGCCAGCGGCAGCAGCGAAGTCGCGGGAATGGGAATGGGTTCGAAAATCCACCAGCTGGCGCACAGGATCGTTACGGCAGCGGTCCAGCCGACGGCAGGAGCGGACCCGGAGAAGACCAGGTAGAAGCCCGTCAGAGCGGCCACCAGCGGACCGGCCAGCAATGCTATTTTTCTCAAGATTGCCTCCCCGGAGGAAGGCTATCACAACGTTTCAGCTATCACCGGCAGGGCGGCGGAACTCGACTACATGCTCAAAATCATGATGTTCGTCATCGTCACGATAGACCGCAACGCCTTTGCCGGTGCCCGCCGCAACCCGGTTCCGGCCCACAGCCTTGGCATGATAGAGCGCATCGTCTGCCTGCTGGATCAGTTCGTCATAGCCGCTGTCGCGCCCGGGTACGACCGCCGCGGCACCGAGACTTAGCGTCACCCTGCCGCTTCCCGAGCCCGTGTGCTCAATTGCCAGGTCTTCCACTACGCGCCGTGTTCGTTCGGCAACGCCGAGTGCATCAGTCAGGTCGGTATTGGCCAGGACCATGATGAATTCCTCGCCACCATAGCGGGCGACGAGATCGAACGGACGCCAGACGCTGGCGGAGAGCGCACCGCCAATCTTCGACAGGCACTGGTCGCCAGCCTGGTGGCCATAGGTATCGTTGTAGGCTTTGAAATGATCGATATCGATGAGGACGATCGCTACGGATTGCTGTTCGCGCATGCAGTGGCGCCAGACCTGGTCCAGGGTTTCACCGAACTGTCGCCGGTTGGGCAGGCCGGTGAGTTCGTCGACGCTGCTCAGCGTCTTGAGCTTGCGGTTTGTGTGCTCCAGCTCGATGGTCCTGCTGCGGATCTCGCGTTCCCGGCGTGACAGCGTCGACTCGAGCTGTTCGCGGTAGTGGCGGCCGGCTTCGATCGCTGCGGTGAGCTGGCGGTAGGTGTTTTGCAGGCGCTCAGCCATGGACTGCAGGTAACCGAATACGTCTGCAATTTCCCTGGGCGTGCCTGCCGGGGGCTCGATGTCGGCTTCCATACCCTCGAGGTCGAGTTTTCGAACGGCATCGTTCAGCGCCTGCAGTGGCCGGCTGACGCGTCGTGCGATCGCCGCTGCCAGAAAAACGGCCAGGATTACGGCGGCAGCAAGCCAGGCGGCGCTGTTGGCAGTGTCGCTGCGAATATCCCGCCCGAGGCTGGCTCGCGTCATGCTGGTGATGGCCTGCCAGCCCATTGCAGACGTGGCGCGGGCCCGAACGTGTGATTCCGTTTCCTCGACGCGAAACGGCTGCAGTATTTCGTTGAAACCATCGGTGCTGAATATCACGCGGTCGCGATGATCGAGGATTACCAGGCTGACCTCGGCGCCGGTGCTTCCCACGGCAAAGCGCGACAAGGCCTGGAGGTTGAGCGAGCCCTCCACGATGCCCCAGGGGCTTTGGTCCTTGTGCCGCACCAGCGCACTGACGGCGATGATCGGGTCGTTGCCGAGGCCACGTCCTTCGAAAGCCTCCGAGACGAATACCCCGCCACGCCGGATGGGTTCGATGAAGTACCGCCGGTCCGCGATATTGTGATCGAGCTGAGCGATACGCGCTGGCCGCCCCTGTACGAGTGCCGTTGCCGTTATGATGTCACCGTTTTTCGTCGCGGCAAGCATCGTCAGGTAGTCGCCATAGAGCGAGTGATGCGAGAGGAGCCACTCGGTGATGGATTGCGTGTCATACCTGCCTGCGCGCTCGATGCTGGCGGCAAGGCTTGCAATGCCGGTCTCGTGTTTTTCGAAGAACTGGTCGAGGCCCGCCGCAACCCGCGATGCGGATTGTTGCAGCATGTCGGTGGCCCGCTCTTCACGCTGTTCGGCCGCACGGGAAATGAGAATGGCCGACAGTGCAATAGCGGGAATAATCGCCAGCAGGCCGAGACCGGTAATGAGTTCCTGCCTGATGGAATGGCGTGCCAGCCAGGCCAGGCTTGCCGCGGGTCGTTGCCGGGTTCCGGCAAACAGTACAAGTGCGTAGATTGCCAGCCCGACAAATAACGTTGCCGCGATGATCGGGCCAGGGCCCGGCAGCAGCCAGCTGTCTTGTAGAGGTTCAGGTCGCATGTATACGGACTTAAACGGCCGCCCGAGTCATTGCTTGAGTGATTGATGCGTCGCAGCAATCGACCGATAACCAGCGGCCATTCGACCCCGGGCCTGAATGACGCTAAAGTTTTCGATCCTGCTTATGGAAATTGCAGGGTGAGAAACCGCCAACGGGGTTGAAGGCAGGTTTCAAATTTTAAGTTTTTTGTTGGGGGAACTCGGTGGACGTTCTGGCCGCTGGTTCTGACTGAATTGTCTAGAAAAGGTAACGGATATGACTAGTTGTCGTCATCTGGCGGGAGTCGTGTTGATGGGTGTTTTGCTGCCCGTTTCCGCACTTGCGCAGATCAACCAGGTGCTCGCACAGGGCGAGGCACGCGCAAACGAGGGCGCCCAGGCCCAGCAACAGATCGAGCGTCTTGCCGACCAGGCCGGCGCTCTGTTAAACGAGTACCGCACGGAATTGAAGGTTGTTGATGGACTGAATGTCTACAACGGTTTGCTCCAGAAGCAGATCGACAACCAGCAGAAAGAAATGACCGTGCTCAGTGAGTCCATTGAAAAGGTGTCGCTGATCGAACGCCAGATCAAGCCACTGATGATCAGCATGATCGATTCTCTGGAAGAGTTTGTGCGCCTGGACGTGCCTTTCCTGCCCGAAGAACGCAGCGATCGCGTTGAGCGGCTGCGACTGCTAATGGAGCGTTCCGACGTCACCGCCGCCGAACAGCTGCGCCGCGTGATGGAGGCCTACCAGATCGAAAACGAATACGGCCGCACCATCGAAGACTACAAGGGCACCGTGGAAGTCGATGGTCAGCCTCGCGAAGTCGATTTCCTGCGTGTCGGCCGAATCGCGTTGCTGTACCAGTCGGTCGGTGGGCAGTTCACGGGCGCCTATAACAAGGAAACCGGACAGTTCGAAGAAATATCCCCGGCTCTTTACAAGGCACAGATGGCTAATGGCCTGCGTATTGCACGCAAGCAGAAGGCACCGGAACTCATGATCCTGCCGATACCGGCACCGAAGGGGGTGGGCCAATGAAATCATTAAAGGCTCTCTTGATTGGCGGTCTCGCTACCGTCACGCTGGCCGCCCCGGTGGCCGTTTCCGCCCAGGCGATCAACCTCGACCAGCTGCTGCAGCAGGTGCGTTCGGGCCGGGCGGCGGACAACGCGGAAAACGCGCAGCGGATACAGGAATTCCGCAATAACCGTGCCCGCCAGCAGCAGCTGCTGGAGGAAGCAAAAAACCTGCGTGCCCAGGGCGAGCGGCGTTCGGCCGAGCTCGAGGCCCAGTTCGACGTCAACGACAAGGAAATCATAGAGCTCGACCTGGCGCTCCAGGAGCGGCTGGGTTCGCTCAAAGAGTTGTTCGGCGTGCTCCAGCAGACTGCCGGTGATGCGCGCGGCCAGTTCGAGGGCTCGCTCACCCAGCTGCAGTACCCGGACCGGTCTTCCTTCCTGACCGAGTTTGCGCAGAAGATGGGGCAGGGCAACCGGCTGGCATCGCTCGAGGAAATCGAGCGGCTGTGGTTTGAGCTGCAGCGCGAGATGACCGAGTCGGGCAAGACGGTGACCTTCCCGGCCAGGGTAATTGCCGCAAACGGCGACGAAGAGCAGCGTGACGTGACCCGGATTGGCCTGTTTAACGTCGTGTCGAACGGCAACTACATGCTGCACCGGCCCGAGACCGGCAAGCTGATCGAGCTGGCGCGCCAACCGGCCGGCCGATACACCAACAAGATCAGTGACCTGGAGTCGGCCGATTCCGGCATGCACCCGTTTGCAATCGATCCGCTGCGAGGTCAGCTGGTCGGCCTTCTTACCGAGGCGCCGAACATGAAGGAACGCATCAACCAGGGCGGCGTGATCGGTTACATCATCATCGCTCTCGGCATCGTCGCCCTGCTGGTGGCACTGTGGCGGTTTTTCGCCCTGGCCGGCGTTGGCGCCAAGGTCCGCAGCCAGATGAAGAATCCGGACGATCCGGGCAACAACCCGCTGGGCCGTGTCCTGGCGACCTACAGCGACAACAAGGCGGCAGACGTCGAAACGTTGGAACTCAAGATGGGCGAGGCGATCCTAAAAGAGACACCGAAGCTCAACAGCATGCTGACATTCCTGAAAATCATCGCTGCCGTTGCCCCGCTGATGGGTCTGCTGGGTACGGTGACCGGTATGATCATCACCTTCCAGCAGATCACGCTGTTTGGCACCGGCGATCCCAAGCTGATGGCCGGCGGTATCTCGCAGGCGCTGGTGACGACGGTGCTCGGGCTGTGTGTCGCCATCCCGACGCTGTTCCTGCACACGCTGGTTTCGAGCCGGGCGAAGCAGATCAGTCAGGTACTGCAGGAGCAGGCTGCGGGCATCATTGCCCGGCAGGCTGAGGGCCGCTAGGCGTGGAGACGCTCTACTACTACCTGCCGGCACTCGAGGGCGTTCGCGACTTCATGGAGCTGGGTGGCCAGGTCCTGGTGCTCATCGCCATCCTGACGCTGGTGATGTGGGCCCTGATCTTCGAGCGCATTTTCTTCTTTCGTGCCCGCTATCCCGGCATGGTTCGAAAGGCGCTGGGTATCTGGGAAGGGCGTCCCGAGCGCGATTCCTGGCATGCTCACCGGGTGCGCGAAGAGCTGATATCCGTTGTCGGCCAATCGCTGGACCAGAACCTCGCGCTGCTAAAGACCTGCGTTGCACTGTGTCCACTGATGGGCCTGCTGGGTACCGTCACGGGCATGATCAGCGTATTCGAGGTCATGGCGCTGCACGGATCGGGTAACCCGCGGTCGATGGCCGCGGGTGTTTCCATGGCAACCGTGCCCACGATGGCGGGCATGGTCGCAGCGCTGTCCGGGCTGGCGATGAGCGCCTGGCTCGACCAGAAAGCATTCCGCGAGCGCGAGCTCCTGGCCGAACACATGACCATGGATCACTGATCCACGGACTCAACAGAGAACTGAATCATGAGAAAACTGTTTGACAACGTCGAGGAAGAGGAATCGAGGATCGACATTACGCCCATGCTGGACGTTGTGTTCATCCTGTTGATTTTCTTCATCGTTACGGCAACGTTCATTAAGGAAGCCGGTATCGAGGTCAATCGCCCGGACGCTGCAACTGCAGAGGTCCAGGAGAAGGCCAATATTCTCATCGCTATTACCGCGACCGATGAAATCTGGATCAACCGCCGAAAAGTGGATATTCGCCAGATACGGCCCAATATCGAGCGGCTGCATGCGGAAAATCCGCAGGGCACGGTGGTTATCCAGGCCGACAAGGATTCGCGTAACGAAATGCTGGTCAAGGTGATGGATGCATCGCGTTCGGCCGGTGTCTACAACATCGCGATCGCGGCGAACGACTAGAACGAGGTAAACCGTCATGGCTGCAAGTGGCGAAACGGTAAGGTCCCAGGCGCTCGAGCTGCGTGGCTCGGGGGCCGGCATGGCTGCCCGGCTCGGTATCGGGCTGTTGCTGGGTGTATTTGTAACGACCGGGTTGCTGTGGACGATGCAGTACCTGATCGCAACCGGTGAAGACAAGCTCGGCGAAGACCGCAGTGTCCGGTTGGTGGACTTCGTCCGCCTGAAACGCTCGGAGTTTGCCCAGCGACGCGAAATCAAGCCGGAAAAACCGCCGGCGCCAGAGGCGCCGCCGGACACGCCACCGACGCCGAAACTGGATGACGTCAACGCCTCGGCCGACAAGATTGCGATCAGCGCCGTTCCGGTCGAGACCAACATCGAGCTCAGTGGCGCCGGGTTCAGCCTGGGCGTCGGCGAGGGGGACTACCTGCCAATCGTGAAGGTCGCGCCGATCTATCCCGACCGGGCGCTGTCGCGAGGTATCGAAGGTTTCTGCATCGTGGAGTACACCGTGACCCGCAACGGCACCGTGCGCGACCCACGGATCATCGAAGACCAGTGTACGAGCTCGCTGTTCCACCGTGCGTCGCTGCAGGCGGCGCTGAAGTTCAAGTACAAGCCGAGAGTCGTCGATGGCGTGGCAATCGAGGTCCCCGGCGTACAGAACATGTTCACCTACAAGATCGAAAACTGAGGTCATGCCAATGCGCAGGCTGCTGTCCGTACTCATAGCAATCTTCATTCCTGTTGGCGTTTTTGCCCAGGGGGAACAGGAAACCAAGCAAACCGTGGCGATGAGCCAGTCGGTTTACGAAGAGCTGCAGGAATCACAGGTCCTCGCCGAGGAAGAGCGATACTCCGAGGTGCACAAGAAGCTGGCAAAATTGCGGGAGAAGCGCGGCCTGTCGAACTACGAGATCGCCCAGATCTGGAACCTGGATGCCTACACCTATTACCAGGAAGAACGCTATACCAATGCGATCAATGCCTACGAGAACCTCTTGGCGCAGGGGGAATTGCCGGAGGCGCTGATCCAGTCGACCCTCAAGACCATGGCGCAGCTGTATTTCACGGAGGAAAAGTATGATGACGCCCTGCGCACCGTGCAGCGGCTGATGGACATGCTCGATGACCCCAGCCCGGACGTCTACATGCTGCTCGGTCAGGCCTATTTCCAGAAGGGCGACTACAGTCGCGCCCTCGGTCCCATCAAGACGGGTATCGACAAGTACCGCGCCCAGGGCCGTACTCCGAAAGAAAACTGGTTGCTCCTGTTGCGCGTCATCTACTACGAGCAAAAGGACTACCGGAACATGGTCGCGGTGCTCAAGGAACTGCTTCGCTACTACCCGAAAGACCGTTACGTCCTGACGCTGGCGGCCGCCTACAGCGAACTTGGCGACACCAAGAAGCAGCTGGTGCTGACCGAGGCGCTTTACGAGGCCGGCAAGCTGGAGACGTCGAACCACCTGACCAACATGGCAAACCTTTACCTGATGCATGACCTGCCCTACAAGGCGGCGAAGGTGCTGGAGAAGGAGATGGATTCCGGGCGCATCGACACCAATGAGCGGAACCTGAGGCTCATGTCCCAGGCCTGGTACCAGGCCCGCGAAGACGAGAAAGCCATTCCGCCGTTACGCCGGGCCGCTGAAATGTCGGGCGACGGCGAGCTCTACGTCCGGCTGGCCCAGGCCCATATCAACCTGGAGCAGTGGGAGCCGGCGGCAGAGGCCATCCAGGAGGGCCTGAGGCGTGGTGGCGTCAAGCGGCCCGATACCGCGAATGTCATGCTCGGCATGGCGCTGTTCAACCAGAAGAAGCTCCGCGGTGCGCGCCAGGCATTCGCGGCCGCGCAGTCGGACAGCCGCAGCGCGCGGGTTGCCCGGCAGTGGATGAACCACGTCGATAGCGAAATCGAACGAGCCCAGACGCTCCAGCAGGAAGTGCCGACCCAGGCACCGCGCGAAGTGGACGAGATGCTCCGCGACGCGGGTTGATGCATTGCGGCCAGGTCGGGCGGGTCCCGGAATCCAGGTCGCTCGCGTCCTGAAATGAACGGCGATCCGGTCAGCCGTCGGGGATTCCTCAAGCTGACCGGCTCAACGCTGGGCGCCGGCTGGCTGTCGGCTCACTGGCCAGCGGTGCTGGCGCTTGGTCAGGCCGCCTGCAGCGCGAGGGACGCGGCGACTCCTTTTCGTAATCTCGATGCGCTGACGGCAGCCGATCTGGAGGCAGTCGCGGCGCAAATTATTCCGACTGACGAAACAGGCCCCGGTGCCCGCGAGGCGGGTGTCATCTATTTTATCGATGGCGCCCTGGAGACGGTCATGAAGGGTGCCGGTGGCTTCCTGGCCGATGGTGCGGCCCGACTCGGCGATATTGCCCGCGATCGTTACGGCAAGGCGCGTTTCTCCGAGCACGACGACGACGCGCAGCTCACAATCTTGCGTGACGAGGAACAGACCGGATTTTTTGGCGCGATGAAGTTCCTGACCGTCACGGGAATGTTTGCGATGCCCTCGCATGGGGGTAATCACGGCAAGATTGGCTGGACGTTGCTGGGTTTCGACAGTCGCCACGGCTGGCTTCCGCCCTTCGGGCATTATGACGCCGATGCCTAGCGCCGGCGCCGCTTACGCCACCCGCGACGAAGTCGACTTCGTGATCGTCGGCTCGGGTGCGGCCGGTGGCGTGCTGGCACGGGAACTGGCTACGGCCGGTTTCAGTGTTGTCGTGCTGGAACAGGGGCCCTATCGGAAGGCGTCCGACTTCAGCCACGACGAGTTCAGCCACTTCTTTCGCAACGAAATGGTCGGTGGATCCGATGGCGAGTATCCGCAGACTTTTCGCGCCAACGCTGCAGACGAGGCGGTGGCTGCTACGGGTCTGCCGCCTGCCCTGTACGCCCGGACGGTCGGTGGTTCGAGCGTGCATTATTCGGGCAACTACTGGCGCTTTCGCCCGATCGACTTCAAAGAGCGGAGCGCACTGGGTGCCATCGGCGGCACCGGTTTCGCCGACTGGCCACTCGACTACGAGGAACTCGAGCCGTATTACACGAAGGTAGACTGGGAGATTGGCGTCTCCGGCGCGCCCGGGCCGGGCGACCCGCCGCGCTCCCGGCCGTACCCGGTGCCACCGTTGCCGGTCAAGTCCTCGGGTGTATTGTTCGAGCGTGGCGCAAGAGCCATCGGCCTGAATCCACAACCGGCGCCGATGGCAATCCTGTCTGAAGCGTATCGCGGCCGGCCGGCCTGCATGCACTGTGGTTTCTGCCTGGGATTCGGCTGCGAAATGAACGCCAAGTCGTCGACGCTTGCCACGATGATTCCGGAGGCCGAGGCGACCGGTCATTGCGAGATACGCAGCGAGGCGACCGTTTTCCACCTCGAAACCGACGACCACGGGCGGATTCGCGACGTGCTGTACTTCGATGCCGACGGCAACGAGCAGGGCCAGCGCTGCCGTGCCGCCATCGTGGCCGCCAACGGCGCCGAGACTCCCCGGCTGTTACTGTTGTCGTCATCTTCCCGCCACCCCGCCGGGCTGGCCAATTCCAGCGGGCTGGTCGGCAAGTACCTGATGTTTAACGGACACGCCGTGGCGAACGCCGTGTTCGAGCATCCGTTGAACGAATACAAGAGCGTGCAGTGCACCCGGATAGCGCTGGATTACTGGGACAACGATCCGCAGCGCGGGTTTTACGGCGGCGGCGGTCTCGACGGACGGCCGTTTCTCTATTCATTCCCGATATTGTTTGCGCTGATGGGAATGCCGCCCGATGTTCCGGCCTGGGGCCGCGAGTACAAGCGGGCACTGGCGAATAACTTCACCCGCAATATGTCCGTGCTTTGCAGCACCACCTCGTTGCCGGTCGAGAGCAATGCCATCAGCCTGGATCCGGGGGCGCGTGATCGATTCGGGTTACCGGCGCTGCGGGTGACTTATACCGACCATGACGACGACCTGGCGATGTGCCGGTTCCTGCAGGATCGTGCCATCGAGCTGCTCGAGGCCGCCGGCGCGGAGAAAGCCTGGCGCGAGCCCGTGATACCGCAGACGATGGGGGCGCACCTGCTGGGAACCTGCCGGATGGGTAACGACCCTGAAACGTCGGTGGTGGACCGGTACCATCGCAGCCACGATGTGCCAAACCTCTTTGTTTGTGACGGCAGCAGTTTTGTCACCTCGGGTCGCGGTCAACCGACCATGACGATCCAGGCGCTGGCATTCCGTGCTGCGGAACACATTGCCGGGTTCGCCCGGAACGGGAATATCTGAAAGGAGCCGCTGATGCGTTTTTGTCTCTTGGCGATGTCACTTATCATCCTGGCCGGTTGCGCAACCACCGCGGGCGATGATCCGGCTGCGTCACGGACCGAGTTCCTGAATTCGCCTGATATGCCGCCGGGGCTGCCGTTTTCCGATGCCGTGCGGGTCGGAAAACTGTTGTTTCTCTCGGGCAAGATCGGGATCGTTCCCGGCACGCGAAACCTGGCGCGCGGCGGTATCCAGCCCGAGACCCGCCAGACCATGGACAATATCAGGGCCTCACTGGAGCGTTACGGAGCCGGCATGGACCAGGTGGTCAAGTGCACGGTGTTTCTCGCAGATATGGCGGAATGGCCGGCCATGAACGAGGTCTATGCGGAATTTTTTCCCGGCAACAAGCCGGCGCGCAGCGCACTCGGCGCCAGTGGGCTCGCGCTCGATGCCCGGGTCGAGATCGAGTGCATCGCTGCCCTGGACTGATTCGGACGCCGAACCGCGCTAGTCCCTGAGCTTCGAGACGAAAGTCGCGAGCTGATTTTCGAAACGCCGCCAGCGTTGCAGCGAATCGCGGTAAACGGGACGGTTGACCTGGCCACGGCTGGAGGTTTCCACCGGCCGGCTGCTGGACGCAAAGCCGAGACAACGCTCATCCCAGGAAAGCCCGATGTGGTCGAGCAGCAGCCGCAGCTGCGCTTCCGGGTCATCCACCAGGTCCTCGTAGCGCAGTTCTGCGATTCGCCCGGGAAAGAGGTTTTGCCAGTGACTCATTAACCGGCGATGGAGGCGCAAGGCCTCAGCCAGTTCATCGAGGTCGTAAACCCAGGGCTGGCCCTCGCGAAAAGCGGTGGTAAAACAGGAAATTGCCATGTCCTCGGGATTTCGCGTGCAGTAGACGATCTTCGCCCGTGGCAGCGCATTGGCTATAGCGCCAAGGCAAAAATAGTTGAACAGCTGCTTGTCGACGACCCGTGAGTGAAAACCGGCCTGTGCGCGGATGCCGTCCACGTAGTGCCGGCCGATATCCCGCCACAGCGGATCGGCGGAGCCGGGCAGCGGCACCTGTGCCGAGCCGGTCATCAGCGTCGTTCCGAGATGATGGTCGAGGGACCTGAAGAACTGCGGCGTTTCACCCGCCGCACCGATTTCCGGGTGGCAGGACAGCATGTGCTCGAGGAGCGTAGAGCCGCTGCGGGGCATGCCGACCAGGAACACCGGCATATCGCTGTCGAAGCCTGTCGCCGCATCACGGTACCGGGTGGCGTCGAACCGGGCGATCAGCCAATCGACCTGGCGCTGCTCGTTGGCTATATCAAAGTCGAACTCCGCACGGCGCAGCCGGTTGGCCTCAGTGTAGGCCTCAAACGCCTCCTCGTATTCGCCGGTCTGCTCGAGCGCCCGTCCGAGCGCAAATAGCAGGCGGCTGCGCTGCCGAGGTTTCAGCCGCAGCTGGAGCGCGTCGCGCAGCTGGCCGAGGTGCGGGTCGTCGGGTTCGTAGGTCTTGAGAGTCGACAGCAGGTAATGCGCCGCCGCGTTGTCGGGCGCCAGGCGCACGGCCAGCTCCAGCTCGGGAATCGCCTCTTCGGTTCGGCCAACAGTCGACAGCGCCCAGCCATGACGATGGCGTACAGCTGCATTGTCGGGGTCGACCGCAATAGCCCGCTGGAAAATGGGGAGGGCATCGTGAAAATGACCCGACCGGCAGAGGAAAACTGCGAGACTCAGCCAGGTTCGGACGTCACCGGGAAAAGCTTCCGTGGTCGACTCGAGTAAATCCCGGGTTTCCTCGAGCCGGCCCGCGCGCCAGTAAACGTTGGCAACCTGGACAGCGGTTTGTGCATCGCCGGGCCGGGCCAGCGTCGAGCGCAACCGCTGCTCCTCCTCCCGGTGACCCGTCCGCACCGCAGCTTCCAGCTGCTGGAGCAGGCCCGCGGTTCCGGGTCCTGGCGTCATGAATCGTTGCCGGGCATTTCCTTGATGTAGACGTCCCGCTTGGCGTACGGAATCTCGATTCCGGCTTCGTTAAACGCTTTGTTGACGTCCATCAGCAGCTCGTGACGCATCCGGCCGCGGTCTTCCGGCTGGTCGATCCAGCAGAGCAGCTCGAAATCGATGCTGGACGCCCCGAAACCCCGCATACGGACGCGAGCGGCCGGAGTCTCGCAAACGCCGGACTTGCTGTTGGCGACCTTCATGAGCGTGTCGCAAACGAGATCGAGATCGGAACCGTAGGCCACGCCGACGGGAATACGCACCCGCAGCTTTTCCCACGGGCCACCGCTCTCGTTGATGATCTTGGCGTTGCCGATGACCGCATTGGGTACCGTTATCTCGATGTCGTCGCGGGTCAGCAGGCGGGTGCTGCGCATGCCGACATGAGTCACCTTGCCGCGTTCGCCAGAGTCGAGGTTGACGTAGTCGCCAATCGTGTAAGGAGCGTCCGCCAGGATAAAAAAGCCCGAAAAGAGGTTTGCCAGGGTGTCGCGGGCAGCGAAACCCACCGCGATACCAACGATACCGGCCGAGGCGAGCCAGCCGGCAGGGTTGATTCCCCAGATCATCAGCAGGGCATAACTGCCCACCAGGAGCGCACCCAGTTTGGCGATCAGGTCGAACAGTGGAACCGTGCGCTCCTCGATGATGCGGAACCGGTCCGACAGACCCGACAGGGCGCGGAACACAACGCCCGACAGCCTGAAGGCCGCCATCATCCAGATCACGGCGATAATCGACAGCAGCAGGTTGATCGTGATGGTCGTGACCCCGTCGGGCAGCAGCGCGGCCCGGGTGGCCAGCGTGAGCCCGAACAGGAATACGGTATTGAAGATCGGCCGGCTGAGCAGTTGGACCACTGCATCGTCGAGAGTGCTCGACGTGTGTCGGGTCAGCCGATGAATGCTGCGTAGCAACAGCCCGCGCACCAGGTAAGCGAAACCGAAAAACAGCAGTGCAATCGCCAGTGCACCAATGATCGGGTAGTGCGCGACGATCTCCCAGTAAGGCTTGATCGCCTCCGGCAGGTAGTCGGTGAACTCCGGCAGGGACTCGGCGATGTTCGCAGGTTCTGCCGCCGTTTTTTCGGTGGTGGTGTTTGTGGTTTCTTCAGCCATGACTCGTCTTCAATATGGTCTTGTTTTCGGCTATCAGCTTCTTGCGGTAACGCGACTGAACGATGTCGCTGAGCCCCATGACCACAATAACGAAATAAAACGTTGTCTTGGTCATCGGAACGATCTCGTTGCCAAAGAGTTTCAGGTGGGCGAGGTGGCCGCCCTCCGTAATCAGCATGATGCCGACCACGAGGAGGATGAACAGGCCCAGCACTTCGTACATGCGGTTTTTCTCGAGGAAAGTGGCAACCTGGTCGGACAGCCAGATCATTAGCGCGCCACCGATCAGGATCGCCGTGGCCATTACCGCGAATACGTCGGTAAGGGCAATGGCGCTCAGGATGCTGTCAAAAGAAAATACCAGGTTCATGGCCACGATCAGCGACACGACCTTGACCACTGAGCTGGGCTTGCGGGACTCGTGGCCGAGATCCTCGATGCTCATCATGTGGAAGATCTCCTTGGTGGCGGTATAGATAATGAAAATACCGCCGAGCAGGACGATGATTGCATGAAAATTGAAGGTGCCTTCGACGATTTCGCCCAGGCGGATGTCGAACCACGGGTTCTGGAACAGCGTGATGACCTTCAGGATGATGAACAGCAACACGATGCGCAGCGCCACGGCCAGGCCGATACCCCAGCGGCGAACCGCAGCCTGGTTTTCGGCCGGCGCGCGCTTGGATTCGAGCGAGATATAAAGCAGGTTGTCGAACCCGAGCACCGCCTGCAGCACTGTCAGCATGAGCAGGGTGACGAGGTTGTCGAGGGTGAACAGTTCCATGGGGGCTCCGCAATCAGGTCGTCAAGCCGCGTATTCTACCGGGTCCGGGCGAGAAGTCTCGCCGGCTGACGGGTCCGGGCCGGTGTTCAGCGGGCGGGGGACCGCAGGCGGTAAAAAAGGCGTATGCCGAGCAGAACGGCAAGAATTACCGCGTAGATGACCGGTTCACGAATGTCCTCTTTGACCTGCCACCAGAAGTGCCAGACACCGAGGATCGCGGCCGGGTATACCAGCCGGTGGAGGGCCTGCCAGCGGCGGCCGAGGCGACGCATCATCCCTTTGGTCGAGGTCAGCGCCAGTGGGATCAGCATCAGCAGGGCCACGATCCCCAGCGTGATATACGGACGCTCCACAATGTCTTCAAAGATCGGCCCCAGCGCCAGGCGCTGGTCGAGCAGGGCATACACGAGAAAATGGACGCTGATGTAAAAGAATGCGAACAATCCCAGCATCCGGCGAAAACGGACCAGCCAGTTCAGGCCGCTGATGCGGCGTAGCGGCGTCACGGCGAGAGTGATCAGCAGGAACCGCAGACCCCATTCTCCCGCCTCGTGCAGCAGTTCCTCGATCGGGTTGGCGCCGAGGCTCTGGCCGCCGATTTCGAATGTTGCGAGCACCAGGAACACCGCCGGCAACAGCGCGGCGGCAAATACCATCACCTTCAGCGCGCGCAGGGTCGCGTTGGACGGCGCCCGGCGCACTGCTCAGTAATGCTTGGCCAGGTCGAGGCCGGAATACAGGTGGGCGACGTGTTCGCCGTAGCCGTTGAACATCTGCGTCGGAATCTTTTCACCAAACAGGCCGGTGCCGATTCTGCGTTCACGGGCCTGGCTCCAGCGGGGGTGATCGACCTCCGGATTGACGTTGGCGTAGAAGCCGTATTCATGCGGAGCGCTGGCCTGCCAGGTGTTGATGGGCTGCTTCTCGGTAAACTGGATACGGACTATCGACTTGATGCTCTTGAAGCCGTATTTCCAGGGCACAATCAATCGCAGCGGTGCCCCGTTCTGGTTGGGCAGCACCTTGCCGTACAAGCCGACCGCCATGATTGTCAGTGGGTTCATGGCTTCGGCGATGGTGAGTCCTTCGATGTAGGGCCAGTCGAGAATCGGGCGTCTTTGTGCCGGCATCCGGGTGGGGTCGTAGAGTGTCACGAACCTGACGAACCGGGCCCTCGAGTTGGGTTCGAAGCGTTTCAGCAGGTTCGCCATGGGAATGCCGACCCACGGAATGATCATTGACCACGCTTCGACGCAGCGAAGCCGGTAGATGCGCTCCTCCAAAGCCGACGCGCGAAGCAGTTCATCGAAATCGTAGGTGCCCGGTTTGTCGCACTCGCCGTCGACCGTCACCGTCCATGGCTCGGTAACGAAGTCCTTTGCGTTTCGGTGCGGATCCGACTTGCCCGTGCCGAACTCGTAGAAATTATTGTAAGTGGTGATGTCTTCGTAGCTGTTGGGTTTCGCTGTCGTGCTGAAATCGCTCTTTGCGACTTTCCCCAGGCTGCGTCCGGGAATCGGCCGCTCGGCGACCGCTTCGGCAACGTCGGCCTGGCAGGCGCTTGATACCAGCGCACCGGCCGTCGCTATTCCGGCAAGCTTCAGGAACTCCCGACGGTTGAGGTAATCAGCCTCATCGGTAATTTCTGACGCCAGTATTTTCTCGGTTGGTTTGTAACGCATGGAAATATTATCCGCCGGGTCTTGTCTGTCTGGCAACGTCGGCGCGTAGTGGTTCCCGATGCTTCAGCGGGAAACGCGAAAAAGCACGATTCCCAGCACGAACCAGGCAATGACCAGCAGCCACTCCTGCGGCCAGACCAGCGCCGCGGGCATGCCGGGGAGATAAAGGGCCGCCATGACGACGCTGGCAACCAGTCCGAAAACGCCGGTGGCCTGGCCACCGGGAAGCCTGAAGGGGCGCGTCAGCTGCGGCTCGCGCCGCCGCAGCACCACGAAGCTGGCGCAAACGAAAATATAGGCAATCATCAGCCCGAAGCCGCCGCCATCGACGAACCAGATCAGCGCCTGGCGGCCGAGGAACGGCGCCAGCGCACCGATGATACCGATAAACAGCAGCGCGTTAACCGGGGTATGCCGGCGGTTGTGCAGCTTGCCGAACCAGCGTGGCACCATGCCCGAGTCGCCCAGCGCAAAGAGCGCGCGGCTGCCCCCGACCAGGAAGCCATTCCAGCTGGTGAGAATTCCGGCCACCCCGCCACACAGTAACAACAGCGCGCCGGTCCGGCCCCACGCCGCTTCCGCGGCGCTCACCGTCGCCAGTTCAACGCTGTTGCGTTGTTCGAGAGTCAGCAGCATGCCGACCGCCAGTTCGATCAGCAGGTACCAGGCAACAGCGACCACGATCGAGAGCACCAGCAACAGTCCGATCCGGCGTGGCGGCAGATCGATCTCCTCGGCGGTCTGGGGAATGATGTCAAAACCGACCAGCATGAACGGAACCAGCGCCATCGCGGCAAAAACACCCCTTAGCCCGTTGTTCAGCAGCGGGCTCATGTTGCTGCTTTCGCCCTTCATGCCGAGACCGGCGAAGAGCGCCAGTCCCGCCAGCAGGATGACCACGACGACGATAGCCTGCAGCATCGCGGAAATCCGGACACCCCGAATATTGACCCAGGTCAGCAGCAGCGAAGTCCCGGCGCCGATCAGCGCCTGGTCGAGGAATACATCGCTGCCACCGATCTGCCAGAGTGGGCCATTGCCGAGCACCGGGAACAGGTGCGTCATCACCGTCGGAAGCGCAACAGCTTCGAACGCAACTACCGAAACATACGCGAACACGATGGCCCAGGTGCATACGAAGCTGGCGTTGCGTCCCATCGCCCGCAGGCTGTAGACGTGCTCGCCGCCGACCTCGGGCATGGCGGCCGTCAGCTCGGCATAGATCGCGCCGATAACGACGATGACGAATCCGGCGGCGAGCGTTGCGAGCAGTGCGCCGCCCGATCCGCTGCGCTGCATCAGGGGCGCAATCAGGACGACCCACGACCAGCCGATCATCGCCCCGAAGGAAAGCGCCAGGGTTTCCCACTGCCGCAGGGTGCGTACAAGGCCGTGATCGCTGAGGTGCCTGCGCGGGCCGGGCTCGCCATTGTCCGGTGCACTATTTGTCATGAAATTAGCGCTTTACAAATTCAGGCTCAGTCATGCCGTCGCAGACTAGTTTTTTTCCCTCCAACAAGCAAAACACGCCGGAAAAGAGGGTTTGTGCAGGAAACAGGCCGCCAAATTGCGACATTCTGTTGAATCGTTTCGACGGACGGATGCCCCGGATGCCATAATTAAGACAAGTCAGGAGCCAAAAATGAAAATTAAGGTGTGTCTCCTGCTCGTCATGGTTGCATGGATGCAGCCGGTACTGGCGCAGCAGTTTTATCTGAATATACGGGCCGCCGTCACAGGTGACGAAGGGTTGATCGAGGAAGAGCATCTGTTCGAATCGATCTTCCAGGATACGTTCCTGGTTTCCGCTACCCGCACCCTGCCGCCACCGGTGGGTACGGTTACCGTAACCAGCGAATCTTCGGCCAGCCTGATTACGGGCGAGCTCAATGTCCGCAATGACTGTCCGGATGTGCCGGATGCCTGTAATGGCGACGCCGCGTGGACCGATACGCTGACTTTCGATGCCACGGCAGTGCCGGTCGGGCAACAGATCCCGCTGTCGGTGACGATCGACGTGACCGGTTACTACGGCGCTACCCAGGGTACGGGATACACGGTACTTGCTGAATCCACTGCCGCCAGTGCCGTCGTGGACACCTTGCGCGCCAACGTCGGTTACTGGAATCCTACCCTGACCGAGACCAACAACCCGGACGGTTTCCAGGAGTTCCAGAGAGACGGGACCTGGTTCCTGTTTGGACCCGATCGATTCGAGGGTCAGCTGATGTTGGTCGGCGGCGAAGTGAATACGGTGCACCTCGAGACTTCGCTCTCGGGCAGCGCCGATATGGATATCACCACAGACATCCTGTTGCTGGCCTCGCTGCCGTTTACGTCAGCGTCTGGCGTATTCCTGGTGCCGGACTATGACCTGGATGGCGTGGTCAACCAGCTGGACAACTGCCCCAATCACGCCAACCCGGAACAGACTGACAGCGACGACGATGGCTACGGCAATCGCTGCGACCCCGACCTGAACAACGATGAGACAGTTAACTTCCTCGATCTGCAGATCATGAGCGATGTGTTCTTCACTGACGATGCCGACGCCGATCTCGACAGCGACGGTTTCGTCAACTTCCTCGACCTGCAGATCATGGAAGACTTCTTCTTCAGTTCGCCCGGCCGCTAGCCCCGGCGCGAATGTCGGTCGTGCTCAGGCGGCGGCATCTACCGGCAGGCCGACCGTGAAGCGGGTGCCGGTCTCGCGACGGCTTTCCACCGTGACATCCCCGCCGTGCAGGTCGACGATGCGCTTGACGATAGCGAGGCCCAGCCCGGTGCTGTCACCGTGATCCTTTGACCCGTAGAAACGATCGAAGATATGCGGCAGGGCCTCGGCATCGATCCCGCAGCCGGTGTCACTGACGGTAATTCGATACCGGTGATCTTCCTTTTGCAGTCCGACATGAACGATACCGCCTGCCGGCGTATGCCGGATGGCATTCTCGATCAGGTTCTCGAGCACGCGCTGGATCAGCCCGATATCGGCGTTGACGACCGTATCGGCAACCGGGGCATCGATCTGCAGCGACAGCTGCCGGTCTTCCGCAGCCAGCCGGAACTCCTGGCCGACATCCTGCAGCAGTTCTGCCAGCGCAAAGGTCTCCAGATGGGGTTGAACGTTGCCGGAATCGAGTTTGGCCAGTTCAAATAACTCGCTGACGAGCCGGGCGAGCTGCTGGCTGTGGCCGCGGGCGATCTCCAGGTATTGACGACGTTCCTCGTCACTGAGTGTCTTGTCCTTGAGCAGCAGGGTCTCGATGTAGCCCTGCATCGATGCGAGCGGAGTCCGCAGGTCGTGCGACACGTTGGAAATCAATTCGCGTCTCAGGCTGTCGGTTTTCTCCAGCCTGGTGACCTGCTCGGCAATCCGGTGGGACATCGCGTTGAACGTCGCACCGAGCCGGTCGATCTCGTCCCCGTTAACCGTTTCGACCGGGTAATCGGGCACCGGGCGAAAGTTGTTTGCCGACAAGGTTTCGACGTGCTCACTCAGCAGCCGCAGCCGCCGGGTCAACAGCGAAAACAGGAACAGGCCCGCAATGACCGCGAACAGCAGGGTTATTGCGATCACTCCAACGCTGAGGTTACGAATGTAGCTGCCACGGACGGAGCTTGCCAGCGCATCGTATTGCTCCCCGCCGAGGATGACGTAAACATAGCCGGCCAGGTCTCCACCGTCGGTTACCGGTGCGGCCGAGAAGATTTTCATGCCGGCGGGATCACGCGGGTCCTCGCCGACCAGCGGTAATCGCGTCGGGCCCTGCAGGAAGCGGGCAATCGGCGTCAGGTCGACGCGGGTTCGTTTCACCCGTTCCGGTGGTGCGGCGTGCGCCAGGATTTCTCCGTCACGGTCGAGCAGGTATACCTCGACGCTGGGATTAATGACCATGGCAAAATGCGCGAGCGCCTTCATCAGCTCGGCGTTCGGCTGTCCGCCGGAAATGAGCGGGCCTTCGTTGGCGATGTGGACCGACAGATCGCGATTGAGTCGTTGCGTAACTTCCTTGTAGTACAGATCGGTGCCCAGCCGGCCGATCAGGAAAAAGATCAAGCCGACGACCAGGAGAATGGCGAACAGCGCAGCCGAAATCCGTGCGTAGAGCGTATTGAGGAATCGCATGCAGGCTATTCCGGCGAGCCGAGCTTGTAGCCGACGCCCCAAACGGTAACCACGTATCGTGGATTGGAATGGTCGGGTTCGATTTTTGCCCGGAGCCGGTTGATGTGAGAGTTGACCGTATGCTCGTAGCCGTCGTGGCCGTATCCCCAGACGCTGTCGAGCAGCTGTGTCCGCGTAAAGACTTTGCCCGGATTTCGCATGAAATGATGCAACAGGTCGAATTCCCGGGCCGTCAGCTCGATGTTGCGACCATCCAGCGTCACCGTGCGGCTGGCCGGGTCGAGGCTGAGCGTGCCGACGTTCAAAGTCACCGCAATTTCGTCGCGGGCGCCGGCCAGGGCATCCGCCCGGCGAAAGATGGCGCGGGCCCGGGCGACGAGTTCCAGGACACTAAACGGCTTGGTCAGGTAGTCGTCGGCACCCGTTTCCAGTCCGACCACCCGGTCGAGTTCGGCGGACTTGGCCGTCACCATCAGGATCGGCGTGTAGTCAGGCCTTTGGCGAATCCGGCGGCAGATCTCCAGTCCGTCAACACCCGGGAGACCGAGGTCGAGCACCACGAGGTCCCAGCGCCCGGCCAGGGCCTTGACCAGCCCGTCGCGGCCATCGCCACAAACGACCACCTCGTCGCAGAGGTCGCCGAGATGCAGCTGCAGCAGGCCGGCGATATCTGACTCGTCCTCGACGACCAGCGCCCGGCGGCCCGGTGTGTTTTTGGCGGTTTGCGGCATGGCAACCCAGTATTGTCGTGGCGAGTGGTCACGCAATTATCACGGCCGCTACATCCGGTCGCGTGATTGAATCGTGATAATTCCGCCACTATTCCGTGAAGTCAGGAGTCTAGCATTCACCCCGGATCAAACTATTTAAGGGGTAGAGGGCAATGAAAATCAGGAACCTGCTTGCGCTGGCGGTATCGGCCGGTCTGCTGGCGGCCGCGCCGGTACAGGCGCTGACCGTCGAAGTCACCATTCAGAACCTGGCACCGGTCAACGGCAATGCGCTGACGCCGATGTGGATCGGATTTCACGACGGCTCGTTCGACATTTATGACGCCGGCGCCCCGGCGTCCGGTTTCCTCGAGGCCCTGGCCGAGGATGGCAACACCGGGCCGATCAGCGATGCATTCGACGCCGGCGGTGGTTATGCGCAATCGACCGTGGCCGGCCCGGGCGGACCGATCATGCCCGGCGAGGTTGCAACGTTTCGTATCGAGCTCGATCCGGGCAACCCGACCTGGTTCAGCTTTGCAGCGATGATATTGCCCAGCAACGATGCGTTCATCGCCAACGGCGATCCGCTGGCGCATCAGCTGTTTGACGGCAGCGGTGGGTTTACCGCGATCGACCTGTTTCTGCTGGGCACGAGCGTGCTCGATGCGGGCACGGAAGTGAATGACGAGTTTCCGGAGAACACGGCGTTTTTTGGTCAGAGCATGCCGAACACGGGTGTCACCGAAGGTGGCGTCGTCGGTCCCCATCCCGGTTTTCTGCCTGCCGGCAGCGGCGGCATCCTGGACGATCCGGCGTTCGCCAACGCCGATTTCCTGCGGGAGAACTATCCGATCGCGCAGATCCGCGTAAGTGCGGTGCCGGTGCCGGGTGCGCTGGTACTGATGCTGTCTGGACTGGCAGGCCTGGTGGGATTCAGTCGTCGGGGCTGACTGTGTTTTGCCGGGGCGGGCAATCCGTCCCGGCATCCCGTTTCAGATATTGGTCGTGATCTCGCCGAGCTTCTTTGTCAGGAGCTGGTTTTCACGATAGTCGATCGGGATGACGACCAGGCTGGGCCCTTTCTCGGCTAAAGCGTCGTGCAGCGCGCCCTGCAGGTCGCGGCTGCGGTTGACCCGGTGGCCGTGCCACCCAAATGAGTCCGCGAGCTGCAGCCAGTCCGGGTTGCCAAATGCGAGATCGGTGTGGCGGTCGAACTCGGACTCCTGTTTCCACGCGATCAGGCCATAACCGCCGTCTTCCCAGACCATCACCACGATGTTGCTGTTCAGCCGCCGGGCGGTTTCCATTTCCTGCACATTCATCAGGAAGCCACCGTCGCCGCAGACCGCCATTACCTGGCGCTCCGGATCGATCAGGCTGGCCGCAATAGCGCCGGGCAAAGCAAAACCCATCGAGCAGAAGCCGTTCGGTATCAGGCAGGTATTCGGTTCGTGACAATGAAAGTGTCGTGCGATCCACATCTTGTGGGCGCCGACATCGGATAGCAGCAGACCGTTGGCGTCGAGCGCCTGGCGGGCATCCCACAGCGCCTTTTGCGGCCGTATCGTGCCTTCGGTGTCATCGTCCGCGTGCTCGGCGAAGTCGGCACTCATGTCGGCACGGATTCGACCCTGTCGCGCGAGGTCGTAGTCAGGCACGCCATGCCGGTCAAATCTTTCGTTTAACATCCACAGGGTATGCGCCAGGTCGCCGATCAGTTCGACGTCCGGGTGATAGTGCTGATCGATTTCCGCCGGCAGGAAGTCGGCATGAATAATGTGCTTGTCGCCGTCCGGGTTCCACAACCTGGGATGGTATTCGACCATGTCGAAACCCAGCGTAATGACCAGGTCGGCATCGTCGATAGCCAGCGAGACCCGGTCCTTCGAACCCAGGCCGATCGTGTAGAGGCAATAGTCGGCGTCCATATCGACGCAGCCCTTGGCCATGAAGGTCGAGACGACCCCGATGCCGGTCTTGTCGCAAAGCTTGCGAAGCTGTTTCGAGGCTCTCTTCCGGATCGTGCCGTTACCGGCAATGATGACCGGCCGCTTCGCCCGGGCGATCGATTCGAAGGCGATATCCACGATCTTGTCGTCCGGAACCGAGCGGCGAAAACGCTTCGGCTTGAGGGGCTTTGCGCTGGTCTGGTGCTTGGCGACATCCTCGGGCAGCTCGATATGCACCGCGCCGGGCTTCTCCGTACGCGCAATTCGAACCGACTTTCGAAGTATCTCGGGAATGGAGTCGGCGTGCACCACCGTTGTTGCCCACTTGGTAACCGGCTGGAACATCTCCACCACGTCCATGATCTGGTGAGACTCCTTGTGCAGGCGGTCGGTCGAGCCCTGGCCGGTCAGCACCAGCATCGGCGCACGATCCATGTTGGAATCCGCGACACCGGTGATGAGGTTGGTGGCACCCGGTCCGAGCGTCCCCAGGCAGCCCGCGGGATTTCCGGTCAGGCGGCCGTAAATCTCCGCCATGAATGCCGCACCCTGTTCATGCCGCGTCAGGATAAAACGGACCTGTTCCGATTTTTCCAGCGACATCATGAAATCGGCGTTTTCCTCGCCAGGCACGCCGAAGATGTATTCGAGACCTTCTTCTTCCAGGCATCGGACGAAAAGATCAGAGGCTTTCATGTCAACTCCTTCGAATCGGAGGTCGTTTCGCGCCAGCGCCGAAAGGCGCGGCCGATCTGCCGCACGCCCTGCTGCAGGCGTTGCCGGTTTTCCACCAGCGCCAGGCGCACGGCATTTTCGCCCTCCGGGCCAAAACCCGCGCCAGGCGAGACGGTGACTGCGGCGTCTTCCAGCAACCTGTCCGCAAATACCATGGACCCTGAATCCGCAAACTCTTCGGGTATCGGGGCCCAGACGAACATGCCGGCGCGGGGGCGGGGCACGCCGGACCAGCCGATCCGCGCCAGTCCCTCCAGCACGACGTCGCGACGACCCTGATACTTGAGCGCCTGCGCCGCCGCTTCTTCGTCGCAGTGACGCATGGCGATGATTGCCGCGATCTGGATTGCCTGGAAGATGCCGTAGTCGTAATAACCCTTGATTGCACCCAGCCCGGAAATGATCTTGCGGTTCCCGGCGCAGAAACCGATGCGCCACCCGGCCATGTTGAAGGTCTTGGACATGGTCGTGAACTCCACGCCGATGTCCTTTGCGCCCTTGCTGCGCAGGAAGCTCGGAGCACGGTAATCGTCGAAACAGACTTTTCCATAGGCAAAGTCATGAACGACGATCAGCTCGTGTTTTTTCGCCAGCGGCACAATTTCGTCGAAAAATGCCTGATCGACGGTATGGGCGGACGGATTGTGCGGGTAGTTGAGAAACAGCACCTTCGGAGCGGGCCGCAGCGTCCGGCATTTGCGGTCGAGGTCCCTCAGGAAAGCCTCATCGTCCAGGACGTTGATGCCAACGTAGTTGCCGCCCGCCAGGACCACGCCGTGTGAATGGATCGGGAAGGAGGGCGCCGGAATGAGCGCTGTATCGCCACTGCCGATGAGAGCGAGGCAGAGATGGCTGAACCCTTCTTTCGAACCGATCGTCGCAATGACTTCGTCCGGCTCGAGGTCGACATCCCACTCCTTCTTATAGTAGCGAGCCACTTCACGCCGCAGGTTGTAAATGCCCCCGCCGACCGAATAGCGGTGGTTTCGGGCGTCCTGAACGACTTCGCAGAGCTTGTCGACGATCGGTCCGGGGGTGGGATCAGTCGGGTTGCCCATCGCCATATCGATGACATCAACGCCCTCGCGGCGCAGCTCGTCGCGCCGCCGGTTGATCCGGCCAAACAGGTAGGGCGGCAGCAATGCCATGCGATCGGCCAGCCGGATGAAATCGTCGCTCATTGTTGTCCTGTTGCGGTGCACCCCGGTAGGAGGAGGTTAACACTCCTGCCGGCGACTGCGGGTGGAGCAGCAAAGCGTCATTTATCCGCCGCCGGGATGACTTAATTCTCCGGCGTTTCGACCGATACAGAGACCGAGGTGTCCCGCGCCTGCAAGGGCGTGGGCCGCGGCCGGGCACGTAAAAGTGCGAGAAACCCTCGAAAAAACAGGCGGTAATGGATTGATCTGGCCCTTTAAAAGACAGACCGTTCAGGACACCCAGGCCGGGCTGGTTCTGGATCCGGTGCGTGGTGGCTCGCTGGCCGTGGTTCAGCAAAAGGGTTCACGGTTGCGGCTGCGCCAGCTCGCGACCTGCCCGCCGCCGGCCGATGGCGACTGGCGGCCGGAGCTGGCCGGGCTGCTCGACGATTGCCGGGTGCCGCTCAACCTGGTCGTCAACGACGATACCTACCAGCTATTGCTCGTCGAAAGACCGGACGTTCCGGCCAACGAGATAGCCGGTGCCGTGCGCTGGCGGATTCGCGAGATGCTCGACTATCCCGTGGAAGAATCCGTGGTGGACGTGTTCGACGTACCGCCGCAGGCCCGCGGCAGCCGCAACATGATTTATGCCGTCGCCAGCCGTCGCCAGGCCATCGACGGCCTGGTCGAGCAGGTCAATGACGCCGGCGGCACCATCGGCTGCATCGACATTGCCGAACTGTGCATGCGTAACATCGCGACCTGCCTCGAGCAGGACCGTTTTGGTGTGGCGTTGCTGCTGGCCCGGGGTCACCAGGGCGTGTTGACGGTCAGCCGCGACAAGAAGCTCTACCTGATCCGGCAGATGGAGATATCGGCGGAAGCCGGCGACGAGACGGTTTCCAGCGTGGCGCTCGAGCTGCAGCGCTCGCTGGACTACTTCGAAAGTCATTACGATCAGCGCCCGATTCGCGACGTCGTCCTGGCGCCGTCGGCGGACGGCGTCAATCTCAGCCAGATGCTGGGTCGCGACCTGGCGGTGAACGTCTCGCTGCTCGATCTCAACGAGCTGCTCGAAACCTCCGAGGAACTGACCGCCGAGGACCAGGAGCGCGGTCTGCTGGCCATGGGTGCCGCGATGCGGGGCCCCGAGGTGCTGGAGGCGGCAGCGTGAAACAGAACATTAATCTCTACCAGCCGGCGACCCAGAGCGGCAAGGGTCTCGACAGTCGCCGGATGTTCTTTGGCTGGCTGGCGGTACTCGCCGTAGCGGCTATTGCGCACAACTGGCTGGCCTTTCGCAGTTCCGGCATGGAACAGGAGTTGCGGCAGGCACAGGCCAGCCTCGACGCGGCCGAAGCGCAGATGAACGAGCTGACGGCGTCGAGCATGGCCGGCACAGACACCGAGCTGGAGGCACAGTTGACCGAGGCGCTGCGTGACCTCGACCTGCGCGAGACCATACTCGGGCTGGTCAGTGGCGACACGGCGGGTGATGTCGGCGGATTCTCCGCCCAGCTGCGGTCTCTTGCACGCCAGCCCGCCGATGGGGTCTGGCTGACCCGGGTTCGGGTCAGTGCACCCGGAGGAAGAACCACCCTGGAGGGCCGGGCGCTCAGCCCCGAGGCGGTGCCGCTCTACCTGCGCCAGCTCTCTGGCGAGGAAGCGCTGGCGGGCCAGCGCTTCGATGTGTTTGAAATCCTGCGATCGGAAATCGATGGCGAGCCGGTGAGTTTTGCCCTCAATCGCCGCAGCGAGAGCGAATCCGTGCGTTTTGCGAGGGAACGATGAAAGCCCTGATCGAAAAACTGGGCGCTCGTATCGATGCCTTCGCACCGCGAGAGCGCGTGGTTATCTTCATGGCGGGTTCAGTGGCGATCCTGCTTGGCTGGTACCTGCTGTTTGGCGAGGCGGAGTCCGTCCGCCATGACCGCTTTCGCTCGGAACGGGACAGCCTCACTGTGCAGGTCGCCGACGTCCAGGCACGAATTGCGCAGCAGGTTGCGCCGGTCGATGCATCCGATCCACGCGCCCGGCTGGAGGAGCTGCGCAGGCGCAGCGCGAGCGTGGACGACATGATCCAGGACTACGCCGCGGAACTGATCAGCCCGACCGAGATGGCGCGGCTGCTGGAGCGGGTGCTCGAAAGACGCCAGAGCCTGAACCTGCACCGCATCAGTAACCTCGGGGCCGAAGACATGCTGCCGGACGATACGCCGGGGCAGCACCGGCTGTATCGACACGGGCTCGTGCTTGAACTGGAAGGCCCGTACCTGGCGCTGCTGGCCTACCTCGAAGATCTCGAGGCGCTGCCCTGGCGGCTGTACTGGCAGGTCCTGGAGGTCGATGCCGCCGAGTACCCGGTTAACCGGGTGCTGATCGAGGTCGCCACGCTGAGCCTGCACGAGGACTGGATCGGTGTCTGACTTACTCACTGTTCCTGCGGGTCTGCTCGCGCTGGTGCTGGCGCTGCCTGTCGGAGCCGAAACGCTTTACGACCCGATGCGCCCTCATAGCGCCCGGGCGCCGGTCTCGGTCCGGACGCCGCCGCCATCGGTGTCGGCCGGATTTGAGCTGACGGCCATACTTTTTTCGCCCGACCGTCGTGTAGCGGTCATCAACGGTAAACCGGTTTCCGAAGGCGAGCGGGTCGGCGCAGCGCGAGTAACGCGCATTGCGCCAGGCCAGGTCGAACTCGAAACCGGTGGAAAGATTTTACGGCTTGCGTTGGTCAGGCCGGATGGAAAGTAATTACGGGAGTCCGCGAATGCGCTGGCAAACACTTTCGGTACCCTTGTTGATCGCGCTGCTCGCGGGCTGTGTCACTGCGCCGCCACGCGGTGATTCCACGGCCGAAGCGATCGAGCAGGCGCTGGCGGAGGCCGCCGAGACACGAGAGGTGCCGTCACCGCCACCCCGGATCAGCGACGCACTGCTGCCGCCGCCCAACCCGGTGGTGCCGGCCGCGGCGCGCGAACCGCGTTTCGACGTCAACGTTAAGGCGACACCGGCCCGGGCGTTCTTCCTCAGCCTCGTCGAGGGCACCGACTACAACCTGGTCGTCCACCCGGGCGTTAGCGGGCGGATTTCGCTGTCGATGAAATCGACCACCGTGGCGGAAGTGCTGGAAGCCGTCCGTGCGGTGTATGGCTACGAGTTTCGCGAAAGCCGGAACGGCTGGTTCGTGCTGCCGGCAACGATGCAGACACGGATTTTCGAGGTCGATTATCTCAACCTGCAGCGGACCGGTTCATCGCGGACCCGGGTCAGTTCCGGGCAGCTCAGCCAGTCCGGTGAAGGTGGCGGCAACGTTACCGCCGCCGAAATAGACGATGGCCGGGATGGAGCCGGGGAGGGCCGCAATCCTCTCAACGGCAGTCATATCGACACGGTTTATCACGCCGACTTCTGGGCCGAGCTGCAGCATACCCTGGTTGCCATCGTTGGCGTCGCGGACGGCCGGAGGGTCGTGATCAACGCCCAGACCGGCACCGTGGTGATTCGTGCGATGCCCGATGAGCTGAGAGCCGTCGAGAAATTCCTGCACAGCGTGCAGGCAACCGCGCACCGCCAGGTCATTCTCGAGGCAAAGATTATCGAGGTCGAGCTCAACGACGCGTTCCAGGCAGGCATCAACTGGGCCGGCATTGGCGAGCGCGACAACGGCGACACCTTTTTCGGCGGCCTGGCTGCGCCGGACCAGCCGTTCCAGACGGACCTGGAAGACCTGGCAACCGACCTGATCAACGTCACGCCCGGCTCGCAGATCGTCGGTTTCGAGGGCAACACGCTGGGTGGCCCGTTTGCGCTGGCATTCAACATCGATGACTTCAATGCCTTTATCGACCTGCTCGAGGTGCAGGGCGACACCCGCGTCCTGTCCAGCCCGCGGGTCGCGACGCTGAACAATCAGAAGGCGGTAATCAAGGCCGGTACCGACGAGTTTTTCGTGACCGATATTTCGAGCAACACCGTGACGGGGACGTCTTCGGCGACCAGCCGCGACGTCGAGTTGACGCCGTTCTTCTCCGGTGTCGCCCTCGATGTCACCCCGCAGATCAGCGCGGACGGCAATGTCACGCTGCATATCCACCCGACGGTCAGCGACGTCACCGATCAGCGCAAAGATTTGACGGTGTCCGGCGAAACCGACCGTCTGCCGCTGGCCTTCAGCCAGGTGCGCGAATCGGACAGCATCGTGCGCGCACGCAGCGGGCAGGTGGTAGTCATCGGCGGACTGATGCGCAACTCAAGCACCGATGAACACTACGGCGCACCGGGCTTGTCGAGGATTCCGGGAATCGGCGGACTATTTCGCAACAAGCGCACGGTGTCGAAAAAGACCGAGCTGGTCATCCTGCTGCGTCCCATCGTGGTAGACGACGACGAGACCTGGGCACAGGCCGCCGGCGGAGCGCTGGAGCGCATTCGCGGTTATTGATACCGGAGCAGCGCGTGTATCTCGAACATTTTGGTTTTCGCGAGTATCCGTTTTCGCTGACGCCGGATACCGATTACTTCTATGACAGCCACAGTCACGGCGACGTGCTCAACGTGCTGCAGGTGGCGCTGCGGCAGGGCGAGGGTTTTATCGCCGTCAGTGCCGAAGTCGGGCTGGGCAAGACGCTGCTCTGCCGGCTGTTGCTGCGCAAGCTGGGCAAAGACTATGTCACGGCCTACGTGCCCGATCCGCAGCTCTCGCCGCGCACGCTGCGTATCGCGCTGGCCGAGGAACTGGGCATGCTGCTCGGCGCACGCTGGACCGACGACCAGCTGATGCGCCGGCTGCAGCGCTTCCTGATCAACGTTGCCGGCGAGGGACGGCGTGTCGTGCTGCTGCTGGACGAGGCGCACCAGCTGCCACCGGAAACCCTGGAAGCCGTTCGACTGCTGACCAACCTCGAAACGGAAAAATTCAAGCTTCTGCAGGTCGTCATGTTCGGTCAGCCCGAGCTGGATCGTCGCCTGGCGGAACCCGGGCTGCGCCAGCTGCGTCAGCGTATCGGTTACCGCTGCCAGCTTTCGCCGCTGGATCGCGACACGACCGGCGTCTATATCGCCCATCGTCTTGCGGTTGCCGGCGGCCGGGCGGACGACCTGTTTAGCGCGGGTGCCGTCAATGCCGTCTACCGTGCCAGCGGTGGTGCGCCGAGGCTGATCAACATGTTGTGCAACAAGTCCCTGATGGCCGCCTTCGGACGCGGCGATCACCAGGTAACGGCGCGCCACGCACGCCGTGCGATTGCCGATACAGCGCATTCAGTCGAAGCCGACAGCCCGCTGGCCCGGGTCTCCCGCTGGGTTACGCGCCCGTTTGCCAGGAACGGGAGGGCTGCATGAGCCTGGTCAACGAGGTGCTTACCGATTTGCAGACCCGCCGGGCGGACGGTCAGGCGCCGCTGGCCGGATTGCGTGCGGTAGACGGACGCCTTGTCCGGGTACGACCGGCCTGGCAACGGATTCTGGGGCTCGGGACCGTGGTCCTCGCACTCGGCGTGATCGCTGGCGGGCTGTGGTGGTATGCCGGGCAGTCCCGGCCGCAGCCTGCGGTTGCATCGACGACAAGTCCCGGTAACGAAACAGCTGATTCGGTGACTGAAGCTGCGGCGATAGAAGTCAATGATGGTCCGGCCAGCGAACAGGATGCCGGCTTGCCGGCAGATGTGCAGGCTTCGACCTACCCGGCAGCAGTTGCCATAGCCGACGAACCGGTGATAGCTGCAAGACTCAGTGACGAAACCATCGCGCCGGAGACCACCGGGGTGGCGGATGCCGGTCAGGCTGCAGGCGGGATGGCTGCCACGGCCTTACAACCGGCCGGCCGCGAGGCCGCTGTTAACCCGCCCGTGGTCCTGGCATCGACGGCGCCGTTTTCCGCACCGCCAGCGAAACGAACCCCGGCCAGCCCGTCGTCAGCAAGGACACGCACAGCAGTCGCGCAGAACGCACCAGCGCCAGCCAGAACGCCCGAGCCAGTTACGCAACAGCCGGCAATCACGGGGGGGTCGGCAGAGACGCGCCGGCAACCCATGCTGCAGCTCGCCATGGCGTTGGCATTGCCCGAAACCGAATCACGGGACGAAGCGCCGGCAACCAGCGAAGTCGTCGCCATGATCAAGAGCGTCTCCGCGCCGTTGCCGCAGCGCCTGCGCCGTGAAGGCCTGGCCGCGCTGCGCGCCGGACGCGCCCGTGTTGCCGAGGAGCATTTCATTGAACTGGTCGAGGTTCAGCAGGATTCATCGGAGGCTCATTTGTTACTGCATGCGTCGCTGCAGGCGCAGGGACGGCAGCCTGAAGCGCGGCAGCTGCTGCTGGCTGCGCTGGAGCGGGTGTCGGATCCGGAGGTTGTTGCCCGGACTCTCGGCCGCGAGCTTTTGACCGAGGGGCAGATCAGCCATGCCGTGCGTGTCCTGGAGCGCTATCGCCCGGGTGCCGCCATCGATCCGGATTTCGACGCCCTGCTGGCGGCTGCCTACCAGCGTGCCGGCACCCACGCGGCGGCTATCCGGGTTTACCTGGCGCTGGTCGAGGCACGTCCGGGACACGGTGCGTGGTGGGTCGGGCTGGGAATCTCCCAGGAAGCGGACGGTCAGCGGGCCGCGGCGCGCGACTCGTTCCAGACCGCCACCCTCGCGGGCACGCTCGACGACGCACTAACCGCCTACGCACACCAGCGACTTCGCAGACTGGAATCCGGAACATGAGTGGAGCACGTAAACGCATACGTCTTGGCGACCTGCTGAAGAACGAAGGCGTCATCACCGAAGAACAGCTGCAGCTGGCACTGAAGCGGCAAAAGGAAACCGGGCAGAAACTCGGACGTGCCCTGACCGATGTCGGCGCGATTACCGAGCACGACCTGCACGTGTTGCTGGCACGGCACCTGGGCATCGATTACCTGGAGCTGTCGACGCTGCAGCTCAATGCCGGCGTCATCAACCTGTTACCCGAGGCCCAGGCGCGACGCTATCGCGCACTGGTGCTGCACAAGGATCACCGTGGCGTACTGGTCGGCATGGCGGATCCCTCGGATCTTTTCGCCTATGACGAGATTGCCCGCGCGGTAGGCCAGCCGATGCGAATTGCGCTGGTCAGCGAAACCGAGCTTTTGCGCACCATCGAAGTCGTCTATCGCAACACCGACGAGATCGCTGCGCTGGCGGCCGAAGTCGACGAACAGCTGGCCGAGGGTGATGTGCAGCTCGATTCACTGCTCGAGGACGAGCAGGCGGAAGACGCGCCGATCATCCGGCTGCTGCAGTCGATGTTTCGCGATGCGCTCAAGGCGGCGGCATCGGATATCCATATCGAGCCTGACGACCGCGTTCTGCGGGTGCGCCTGCGCGTGGACGGGGTGCTGCAGGAGCAGACGATCGAGGGCCGGGGCGTTTCGCAGGCGCTGGTGACCCGGCTGAAGCTGATGAGCGGCCTCGACATCTCGGAGAAGCGGCTGCCTCAGGACGGGCGCTTCACCATCCGGGTCGAGGACCACAGTGTCGACGTGCGTATCTCTACGATGCCGATTCAGCACGGCGAATCCGTGGTACTTCGACTGCTCGACCAGTCGGCCAACCTGAAGCAGCTCGATGAACTGGGTTTGCCGGCGCAGCTGCGGGGCCGGTTCGAAAAGCTCATCCGGTTGAACAGCGGCATGGTGCTGGTCACCGGACCGACCGGCAGCGGCAAGACCACGACGCTCTACTCGGCGCTGAACGAAGTCAACAAACCGGGCTGCAAGATCATTACCGCCGAAGATCCCGTCGAGTACCGGCTGGAGCGCATCAATCAGGTTGGCATCAACCCGAAGATCGGCCTGAATTTCGCCAAGGTGTTGCGTACCGTGCTGCGCCAGGACCCGGATATCATCCTGGTCGGCGAGATGCGTGACGAGGAAACCGTCGAGATCGGGCTGCGGGCGGCAATGACCGGTCACCTCGTATTTTCGACGCTGCACACGATCAGTGCGCCCGGCGCGGTAGACCGGCTGCTGGACATGGGTGCGCCGCCCTACCTGGTAGCGGCTGCTCTGCATGGCATCCTCGCGCAGCGGCTGGTACGCCGCGTTTGCGAACACTGCCGTGAACCATCACAACCCGATTCGCACCAGCGGGTCTGGCTGGAAGCGCTGGTCGGGCTGGAGCAGCTCGATCGCTGTGAATTTATGCGGGGCTCCGGCTGCAACTACTGCCACCTCACCGGCTACCACGGGCGTATCGGTGTCTACGAACTGCTCGAACTCGATGCGCACCTGACCGATGTGCTGCGTGCCGATCCACGCAACTTCGGTACGGCCGCTGCGACCAGTCCGAACTTCCGGCCACTGGTGCACTGCGCGCTCGACTATGCCCGCAAGGGAATTACAACCCTGGACGAAGTCATCCGGGTGTCGGGCGGCATCGTAGCCGGGGCCGGCGGCTCCGGAGTGAGCGGTGAGCAGGCTCTCGAACACGTCGTCGAACCGGTGAGCTAGGCGGATGCCGGACTTTGTCTACAAGGGACGCTTGTCGAGCGGCGACCTGGTCACCGGTGAACTGGCCGCGGAAAGCATCGACACCGTGGCAGCGCAGCTGGCCGACCGCGGCATTACGCCGGTCGAGATCCGGCCGGTCGTACATGCGGCACAGGACGGCGTGCAGCAGCTGTGGCGCAAGCTGGGCGGTGGCCGGCCGTCGACCAAGGACCTGACGATGTTCTGTCGCCAGATGCATACCATCACGCGCTCGGGTATCCCGCTGCTGCGCGGCCTGTCGAGCCTGATGCGCTCGACCCACCACCCGATGTTGCGCGAAGCGCTGGCTGAGATCATTGAAAGTCTGCGCAGCGGCCGCGGCCTGTCCGAGTCATTTCGCCGTCACCCCCAAGTCTTCTCGTCGTTGTTCGTGAGCATCATCGATGTCGGTGAAAGCACCGGCACGCTGGATACCGCGTTTCACCGTCTTTACGAGTACCTGAGTATGGATGAGCAGGTGCGAAAACGGGTCAAGTCGGCGGTGCGGTATCCGTTTATCGTACTGGCCGCCATTGCTATGGCTCTGGGCGTGATCTCGGTGTTCGTAATTCCCAACTTCGCGCCCCTGTTCCGTGCGCTGGGTGACGATATTCCTCTCCCGACCCTGATCATCATCAGCGTATCCGATTTCACCGTGAACCAGTGGCCACTGCTGCTGGTGGGATCGGTCGGTACTGCGTTTGGAATTTCCTGGTACCTCAAGACCGAGGACGGGCGCGCCCGCTGGGACCGCCGCCGGCTCCAGCTGCCGGTCATCGGCGCGATCATGCTCGAAGCCTCGCTGGCCCGGGTGACACGTTCGCTCGCCGTCGCTATCGGCGCCGGCCTGCCGATGAACCAGGCGTTGTCGACCATTGCCAAGAGCACCGGCAACGTTTATCTCGGCGGCCGGGTCAACGGCATGTGCGCCGCCGTCGAACGCGGCCGCTCGCTGACCTGGGCGGCCACTGAGGCCGAGCTGTTTCCGCCGCTGGTGCTGCAGATGATTTCCGTCGGCGAAGAAACCGGTTCAATCCCGGACCTGATGGATGAGACGGCGGACTTTTACCAGCGCGAGGTGGACTACCGGCTGGAGAACCTGAGCGCGGCGCTCGAACCGATCCTTATCGTCGCGGTGGGTGTTTGCGTGCTGATCCTGGCGCTTGGCGTGTTCCTGCCCATGTGGGACATGGTCGGCAAGGCGAAGGGACTGTGAGCCGAGAGTCGGGACGGCAACCGTACCAGGCCGGATTCTCGTTGCTGGAGCTGGTCGTAGTCATCGCGCTGATCGGAACGCTTTTGGTTGTCGCCCTGTGGCGGATGGCCGGCTTTGTACGTGAGGCGGAGCGGGTGGCGGTCCTGACGATGGAGGGCCAGATGCGCAACATCCTCGTCCTCGAGGCGGCCAAGCGAATTCTCAATCCGGGCGGTCCCGCCGTGGCCGGGCTGGCGCATTCCAACCCGATGCGGCTGATGCTGGAGACGCCGGTCAATTACCTCGGCGAACTCGCGCCTCGGGAGACCTGGGACCTGCCGCAGCGACACTGGTATTTCGACACTCACGATTTGCGGCTGGTCTACCGCACCGGCCGCGACCTGGTCGGCAAGTGGGGCGGCGAGGTCGTGGAGATTCGCTATGACGTGCGTCTCGAGTACGTCGACGCGGACGGAGATGGTCGCTATACGCCGGCCGGAGACGACCTCGCCGGGGTCAGGCTGCACCGGATCGGGGGGCGCGGCTGGCTGGATCGGGCGCGGGGCTGAGAACACGGCATGTTTAACCAGATTTATGAAAAAGGACCGTTAAGTCAACCAGAAGGCTGCCGATACAGGACACGACGACAGACTTTCGCTGGCGGGCTACGGTCCGGCACCGCCCCTGACGGGCACGGAATCGGATCCGGCGATGCCGGAATGCAATCGGAGGCAGAAATGAGAAAGGTAAGTGGTTTCACGCTCATCGAGCTGGTCGTGGTGATCAGCATCCTGGGCATTCTTGCGGCGTTCGCCATCCCGCGGTTTATCTCGCTGGAAACCGAGGCCCGAATCTCGACGACCCAGAGTCTTGCCGGCAGCGTTCGCAGTGCGTCCGCGCTGTCGCACGGCCTGTGGCTCGCACAGTCGTCCCCGGCAACCATCACGATGGAAGGCCAGTCAATCAGCATGACCAACGGTTATCCGACGACGGCCACCATTGACGACACGCTGGCGGACTTCACCGGCTACACGTTTACGCCAGGCGCCACCGGTGTGTGGACCAAGGACGGATCGCCGACCCCGGCTTCCTGTGCCGTGACCTACACGCCACCGGCCGCATCCGGTGACGCGCCGACCGTCACAGTCGCCACCGGCGGCTGCTGAGGTCACCCGGGATGCAGCCGTCCGGCGCTCATCGCGCCGGCTCGGCCGGCCCCGGAGCCGCGGCGGCGCAATCCGGTTTCTCGCTGGTTGAGCTGGTCGTCGTACTCGCGGTTCTCGCGCTGTTGTCGGTCGTTGCCGCACCGCGTTTTTTCGGTAACACCGTATTCGAAGAACGCGCCTGGCGCGACGAAGTCATTGCAGCGCTGCGCTACGCCCGCACGCTTGCGGTCGGCAGCGGTTGCGCGGTCCGGGTCATACTCGACACGGGCTCTTACAGCCTGACCCAGCAAAGCGCGGCGGCAGGTCACTGCAATAGCGCGGATACCACCTGGCCCCAGCCCGTAACGCTGTCCGATGGCCAGGTCTTCGCCGGCACCGCTCCGGCCGGGGTCAGTGCCGCACCGGCAGCCACGATCATTTTCGACGCCGCCGGCCAGACCAGCCTGGCCGGTGACCAGGTCATCACGATCGGCAGCGTTTCCTTCACGGTGCATGCCGGCAGCGGCTTTGTGTCGCAATGAACGCGGTCCGGAGTTTTCAGCGCGGCGTGACGCTGGTAGAGCTGGTCGTGGCGATCGTCGTGATCGGGACCGCGGCCGGCGTGATACTCGGATTGCTCAGCGCCAACGTCAACGCCAGCGCCGATCCCATGGTGCGCCAGCAGGCCGTTGCAATCGCCCGCGCCTACATGGAGGAGATCCTGCTGCGGGATTTTACCGACCCCGACGGCAGCGACGGTGAAACCGCGCGCGTCGATTTCGACGACGTCGACGACTACGACGGCCTGCTCGATGCCGTGGCACGGGACCAGTTTGATAATCCCATTACCGGGCTCGGCGACTACACGGTGAGCGTCAGCGTGACCAGCAGCGGGGCGTTGCCGGGCGTGCCTGCAGCGGACAGCCTGCGGGTCGATGTCACCGTATCACGACCGCCGTTCCTGGCATTTTCCCTGAGCGGGTACCGCACCCGATGAACCACAACGATGGTTTTACGCTTGTCGAGCTGGTGATATCACTGGTGCTGACGGTCATCGTGATCGCGTTTTCGGCAATGTTCGTGTCCGGCCCCGTGCAGGGCTACGTGGACCAGGGCCGCCGGGTCGCGCTGGTCGATACCGCCGACAGCGCATTGCACCGGCTGGGCCGCGACATACGCCGGGCGCTGCCTAACAGCGTGCGTGTCCGGCCGGTCGGGTCCGGTTTTGCGCTGGAGCTGCTCAATACCGTCGATGGCGCCCGTTATCGCGCCAGTCCGCCCCCCGCAGACAATACGAAGACCCTGGAATTCGACGCCGCCGACGGACAATTCAACGTACTCGGCGGATTCACCCGCATCAGCAAGCCCTTTTCGTCGGCCGCCCATTACCTGTCGATCTATAACGTCGGTACACCGGGCGCCAGCGCCTGGGAACTGGCAAACGTGATTACACCTCCCGGCACCCAGATCGACATCGCGGCCGACACGATTGCCGGCGAGGATCATGTCACGCTCGCGACGCCGTTTCGCTTTACCTATCCCTCGCCCTCGCAGCGGGTTTACCTGCTCGACGGTCCGGTGACCTGGCTGTGCGATGCCGGTGCCGGGACGTTGAGCCGCTATAGCGGCTACACCATCGCGACCGACCAGTCGCTGCGCGACAGCGACGCCGAGCTGACCGGCGCAGGTGCAGCCGTCTCCCGGGTCGCCGACAGCATCGCTTCATGCGCGATGACCTACAGCCAGGGCACTTCGCAGCGTGCCGGGCTGGTCAGCGCCCGCCTGGCGGTCGCCCAGGCCGGCGAGACGATCGTGCTCCAGCACCAGGTTCACATCGGGAATGCGCCATGACGGGTCGACGCCAATCCGGTGCCGCCCTGGTCGTAGCGATTTTCCTGATCGTGGTGCTGGCTTTGCTGGGCGCCGTTGCGGTGCGCCTGACCGCCGTTCAGACCCAGACGGTAAATCTCTCGCTGTTGTCGGAACGGGCCCTGCTGGCTGCCCGCACCGGCATCGAGTGGGCCGCCCATCGCGCGCTGACGTCCGGCACCTGCGGCGCCACCAGCACCACGCTTACCGAGGCCGCGCTGAACGGATTTACCGTGAGCATCGCCTGCACCAGCACGACCCACCCCGAGGGTGGTGCGGTTACAACGGTTTACCAGCTCGAGTCTTTTGCCAGCTCCGGCAGCTACGGCAGTCCGGATTACGTTTCCCGCCGGGTAAACGCCGCCGTGAGCAGGACACTGTGATGCAAGGTTTCCGTGTCAGCGTGGTAGCTACCCTGTTCTCGTGTTTACTGCCGGTTGCGGCATATCCGGCACAGGTGTGCACCACCTCTACGATTGGCGACAAAGACTTCAACGGTGTGTCAGGCAGTAGTGACAGCCACGTGATCGGCGTCGGCAAAGACGGGCAAATAACGCAGTGGAATGGTTTGAGCTGGGCGTCGGTCAGCAGCCCGACAACCGAGGACCTGCTCGATGTCGAGATGGTCAGTCCGGCAGTCGGTTACGCCGTAGGCAAGAAGGGTACGGTGCTGCGCCTTTCGGGAGGCGCCTGGGTCGAAGATTCCACGCCGACCGACAAGGAGTTGCTGGGAGTGTGGTCGGACTCTGCTACCGAGGCCTGGGCTGTCGGCAAAAACGGTACTGTTCTCTATTACAACGGCGCGAGCTGGTCAGATGTCAGCGACGCTGCGGACACTGATGACCAGGAGCTGGTAGACGCATGGGGTGATGCCAATAGCTTCTACGCACTTGATAAGAAAGGTGTGCTCTATCGCTATGATCGCAGCAGCGGGACCTGGGATGAGCCGAACGAGGATTGTGACGATGCGGCTAACGGCAATGCCGAGGATCTCTGGGGCGATGGTGGCGGCAACATCTACATTGCCTGGAAAGAAGACGTAATCCTCTATGACGGCAGCTCATGTACCTCTGTAGCGACCTCCAGCAAGGACCTGCTGGGCATCTATGGTGGCGGGGGGCACATCGTGGCTGTCGGCAAGGACGCCCGGGTGCTCGAGTTCGATGGCACCTCCTGGGTCGAGACCAATGAGGGGGTGGATGATTTTCGCGACGTCTGGGTGTCCGACAGCGGCAATGCATACTACGTTGGTAAAAAAGGCGAGGTGACCAGCTGCGTCTGCACCGACTGCATCTCCAGTTTCATCCTCACGCACGATGGGAACGGCATTCATTGTGCCACCGAGAACATCCGGGTCGACGTAGTCAGCTTGAGCACCGGCAACCCCAACCCCGCTTACAATGCGCAGGTCACCCTGGATACCCAGAGCGGTAGCGGAACGTGGTCGCTGGTTTCCGGTTCAGGCACGCTGACCGATGCGACTCCGAATGACGGGCTGGCAACCTACGACTGGCCCGGGGGCGAATCATCGGCCACGTTTGCTTTGTCCTATCCAGAAGGCGCGCCGGTCCTTGATGTCGATGTGTTCGAAACCGCCGACCCCACGGTACGTGACGATGACACCGAGGGCAGCCTCACATTTTCTGCGAGCGGATTCAGCGTTACGGCGGCTGCCCTCAGTAATCCACCGCCCGTCACCGTCGCTCCGTTTGCAGGACCAGTGACGGCGGGCAGCAACTTTATTCTGCATCTCGCCGCCTATGGGCAGACACCGAACGACCCGCAGTGCGGCATCATCGAGAGCTACTCGGGCGCAAGGAATCTCAAGTTTTGGTCGGCTTATATCGACCCCGGGACAGGGACCGTCCCGGTTACTATTGACGGCGGCGCCATTGCCACCGCCGAAGGGGCCGCCGCCGCGCAGGCCGTCGTTTTCGCCAATGGGCAGGCGAGCGTTACGGCGAAGTACAAGGACGCCGGCCGGATCCAGGTGTCGTTGAAAGACGACACGGTTGCCCACCCGGACTTGCCCAACGGAATACGCGGGGCGACGGCAGCGTTCGTCAGCCGGCCTGCCGATTTCACGCTGAGCGGTATTGCCGATGCCGGCGGCAGCCCGAATCCCGGTGCTGCGGACGCCAGCGGTCCGGTCTTTGTGGCCGCCGGCGATTCGTTCCGGGTAACGGTAACCGCGCGCGACGCGGAGGGCGACGCAACGCCCAACTACGGGCGCGAGTCGGTGCCGGAATCGGTGGTGCTAAGCCCATCGCTGGTGGCGCCGGTAGCCGGCAATAACCCGGCTATTGCGGCACCGACCGGTTTTGGCGCATTTTCCGGCGGCTCGGCAACGGGCACGGATTTCAGCTGGGCGGAGGTCGGTATCATCCAGCTGACACCGTCCGTCGCCGACGGCAGCTACCTCGGTACCGGCGATGTGACCGGCATGGCCAGCGGCAACGTGGGCCGGTTCATTCCGCATCACTTCGCGCCGACGCTGAATACGCCGAGCTTCGATACGGCCTGTGGTGCCGGCGGTTTCACCTATGTGGGTCAGCCATTCTCGTTTCTTGTCGCACCACTGATCACGGTGACGGCTGAGTCGGCCGGAAACACCACGACGCAAAATTACGCTGGCGCCTTTTTCAAGACCACTAACGGATCACTGGTCAACCGCAGCTACACCGCTGCGACCGGCACGCTGGATTCCAGCGGATTGCCGGCTACCACGACGGACCCGGTCATCAGCGACCTCGGCGGTGGTACCGCCAGCCTGGTGTTTTCGACCGGTACGGGTTTGAGCTTTCAGCGCAACACAGCCGTGGTTCCGTTTGATGCAGACATCCAGCTGTCGATCGATGTGCTCGATACCGATGGCGTGGCCGCCACGGGTAACCCGGTGACGTTCGGCAATCCCGGTGGCATCGCCTTCGCTGCCGGCCGCAGCGTTCGCTATGGCAGAATCGCGGTCGAGAGTGCACTCGGGTCGGAGCGGGTCGACCTGGCCGTGCCGATGGCTGCCCAGTATTACCTCGATGCGGCGACGGGATTTGTGATGCACACAGCCGATAACTGCAGCGACGCCGTGACGCTGTCTTTCTCTGGCTACAGCGGCAATCTCGCGGCCGGTGACACCTGCGTGATGGATACCGGCGCACCGGGCGCCAGTGGCGCAGGCTGTGGCACGCCCGCCCCTGTGGCGAAGCGATACAGCGAGCCACCGGTCGCGGGCAGCTTCAATCTCTACCTGCTGGCGCCGGGCGATGGCAATGACGGCAGCCTGAGCGTCACGGCAGCGGTGCCGGCCTGGCTGCGGTACGACTGGGATGCCGGGCTGCCCGGCGACGAGGATCCGCTGGGGCGGGTCACTTTCGGTATCTTCCGCGGCGACGACCAGACGATCTACCAGCGGGAAATCTACTGATAATCAGATAATTGCAGTTTTTCCGGGCCACCCTGTCGCGGCGGCCTGTCTCATTGTGGGCTGCGCACAATGGCACTTTTTCTGTTCCACATCTGTGCTACCATCGCACATATATGGACATGGCAGCGAATCTCAGGCACCAGGTTATGCGCGCTGCCGAGCGCCTGATGCGCCCGGTCGTGGAAATGTTGCTACGCAGCGGGATCACCTGGAAGGAGTTTTCCGACTTGTCCAAGACGGTTTTTGTCAACGTGGCTACCGAGGACTACGGTCGCAAGGGCCGGCCCACGAATATTTCAAGGGTGGCGATCCTGACCGGACTCAGCCGCCGCGAGGTCACCCGGCTGCGTAAACAGCCCGAACACGCGCCCGCAGCGCCTGCCGACTCCAGCATCAGCACCGCAGCGCGCGTGTTGTCCGGCTGGCACCAGGACCCGGACTTCCAGGACGACGAGGGCCGGCCGGCCGTGCTTGCCCGCAGCGGTCCGCATCCGAGCTTCGAATCGCTGATGAAACGTTATGCCGGCGACATCCCGCCGGTCGCATTGTTCAAGGAACTGCTTTCGGTCAACGCTGTTCGTGAAAGCGACGACGGCACGTTGACCGCGCTCAGCCGTTACTACATGCCCGCACCGCTGGACGGCAACGCCGTGCTTCGTGCCGGCGAGGTCTGGCGCGACCTGGGCGAAAACATCAACTACAACCTGGCGCGTTGCGATGACGGACCCGGACGTTTCGAGGGCCGCGCAACCAACCAGAAACTGAGCCGCAAGGCTCTTGACGCCTTACGAACAATGGTCGAACAAAAAGGACAGGCGTTGCTCGAGGAGACTGACCAATGGCTTTCCGACCACGAATCCGAAGACGAGACCGAGGGAGTTCGCGCCGGTATCGGCATCTTTCTCATCGAGGATTCCAGGAGTAAATGAAGTGACTTTACGAAAACTATCTCTCGCATCGATTGTGCTGCTGCTGGCTTCCTGCGGAGGCGGCGGTGGAGGCGGATCCGAACCCGTACTTGCGCCGCCACCGTCCAACAACCCGCCGCCGACCAGCGGCATCGACCGCGGCGGAGTTTCACGCGGCGTGATTACCGGTTTTGGCAGCATTTTCGTCAACGGCGTTCGTTTCGATACCAGCGCTGCGGTATTCACCATCGATGACGAGGCCGGGTCTGAATCCGACCTCGCGGTCGGCAAGGTCGTTACCGTCGTCGGCACGATTGACGATGACGGTGAGAACGGCAGTGCCGAGGACGTCATCTTCGATGACGAGGTCGAGGGCCCCATCGACAGCATCGATCCTGCCGCCGGTACGCTTGTGGTGCTGGGACAGACGGTCATCGTCGATACCGATACCGTTTTTGACGACAGCATCGTGCCGAACGGGCTCGACGGGCTGAGCCCGGGCAATGTCGTCGAGATCAGTGGATTTGTCGGCGCCGACGGCTCCATTACCGCAACCCACGTCGAGCTGACCAACGACACGGAGTTCGAACTCACCGGCGTCGTGTCCGCCCTGGATGCGGGTGCCATGACCTTCGGGATCAACGGCCAGGTGATCGATTACTCCGCCGCCGTGCTCGAAGACTTTCCGGCTGGCGAAATCGCCGACGGGATGCGGGTCGAGGCGAAGGGCAGTGGTTTCGGTCCGGCGGGTGAGCTGTTGGCCAGCGAAGTGGAATTCGAGGACGACGACTTGCCGGGCGGCGATGATGGCGACGACGATTTCAGTTTCGAAATCGAAGGTTTGATTACCCGCTTTGTGTCAGCCGAAGATTTCGATGTTGCAGGCCAGCCTGTAACGACGACCGCTTCGACGATTTACGAAAACGGCAGCGCCGCTGACCTCGCGGAAGGCATCAAGGTCGAGGTCGAAGGCAGCCGCGATGCGGCGGGCGTGCTCGTAGCCGACAAGGTCAGCCTGCGGCTGGCCGCCAACATCGAGATCGAGGCCCCGGTCGATGCCGTCGATTCGGCTGCTGCCACCCTGACCGTGCTTGGAATCGTGGTCGCCGCTACCGATGTAACCCGATTCGAGGACGACAGCGACGCCGAATTACCGTCGTTCGGGCTGGCCGACGTCAACCCCGGCGACTGGGTCGAAATCGAGGCGTACACGGACGCTCAGGACAATCTCGTAGCCAACGAGATCGAACGCGACGACGCCGACGACGAGGTGCGCGTCGAGGCACCGGTGGAGTCGGCCGCGCAGCCCGACCTGGTAGTCCTGGGACTGACGATACAGACCGATGGCAATACCGAATTCGAGGACGTCAACGACACGACGATAAGTGCCGACGACTTTTTCGCCCAGGCCGCCGCCGGAACACCGGTGCAGATCAAGGGAACCGTGATCGGTGACGGCGTGATCCTCGCCACCGAGGTGGAACTGGAAACTCCGGACGACTAGGAGAGAGCCGGCGATGCCGGTGGCCGGGCCCGCTTGCGGGCCCGGTTTTTTTATTCTCCAGTTTTGTCTTCAAACCAGCTGTCGAGCTCGTTACCGGCGAGTTCGCCCAGCGTGTGTTCGTTGAACGCGCGGTAGGCGGTCCAGTGCGAGATCTTGTCCTGCAGCGCCCGCGCCGCCCGCGCATCTGCCGCGTCGAGCGCCGCTCGGTAGCGTGCGATCTCGGCGTCCGCATAGTCGTTACACTGGCGGACGAAGCGCGCGACAATTCGCTTTTTCTCAGCAATGGAAGGCATACTGGTTACCCCGCACAGTCGTTACGGACAGATTATGGGCAAGCGGCTCATCATCGCAATATCCGGCGCCACCGGCGCTGCTTACGGCATCCGCCTGCTGGAGGAGCTGAAGCGGCAGCCCGGCGTGGAAACCCACCTGGTCGTCTCCCGTCCCGGCATGCTCAACATCGCCAGCGAGCTGAATCTCAGCCGCGAGGCGGTCCATGAACTGGCCGACGAGGTGCACGATGTCCGTAACATCGGCGCCTCGATTGCCAGCGGCTCGTTCCAGACCGACGGGATGATCATCGCGCCGTGCTCGGTCAAGACCCTGGCGTGTGTCGCGACCGGTGTGGCCGACAACCTGATTGCGCGCGCGGCCGATGTCGTGCTCAAGGAACGGCGCCGGCTGCTGATGCTGGTACGCGAGACGCCGCTCAACCTGGTGCACCTGCGCAATATGGTCACTGTCACGGAAATGGGCGGCATTATTTTTCCCCCGGTCCCGGCGCTGTACATGGAGCCGGCAACGATTGCCGATATTGTCGACCAGACGGTCGGCCGGATGCTGGAGCTGTTCGACCTGGATCCCGGCGAACTCGTCCAGCCGTGGCAGGGCCTGATTCGCGACCGCAGCGGGCAATGAATGCCCCGGCGAAGCGTTGCCGGGTGGCAATCGTCCAGCAACCACCGGTCTTTTTGAATCTCGACGCCAGCGTCACCCGCGCCTGCGAGTTGATCCACGAGGCCGGTGGCCAGGGCGCCGACATCATCGTTTTTCCCGAGACCTGGTTGCCCGGCTACCCGATCTGGCTCGACGTCGCGCCCAACGCTGCGCTGTGGGATCACGATCCGGCCAAATCGCTGTTTCGCCTGATGGTGGAAAACTCGCCGGCGATCGGCGATGCGGCAGTTGTCGCGTTGCGTTCCGCGGCCGTCGAGGCCGGTGCCTGGGTCGTCATGGGAATGCAGGAGCGCGACGGCGGCACGCTGTACAACTCGATTCTCTATATCGATCCGCAGCGCGGCGAGTACCAGGTTCACCGCAAGCTGATGCCGACCTACACCGAGCGCATGGTCTGGGGCCGTGGTGACGGCAGCGGGCTGGTCGCGCTGGACACCCCCTTTGGCGCGCTGGGTGGGCTGATCTGCTGGGAACACTGGATGCCGCTGGCCCGAGCCGCGATGCACGCGCGAGGCGAGACGCTGCACGTGGCGCAGTGGCCGTGGGTGAAAGAGATGCACCAGGTTGCCTGCCGTCACTATGCGTTTGAAGGCACCTGTTTTGTGATCGCGGCAGGCGGCATCGTGAGTCGCGGCGAATTGCTGGCTGGAGTGGCTTCGTCCGGTGCGGGAACCGGGGCACTGGAGTTACTGCAGTCGATGCCGGGAGATGACGACGAATGGTTGTTGCGGGGCGGCAGCGCGGTCATCGGTCCGGACGGCGGCTATATCGTGGAACCGTTGTACGACGAGGCCGGCATGATCGTGGCCGATCTCGATCCCGGCGCTGTGGCCGAAGCGCGTCTTGCGCTCGACACCGACGGGCATTATTCGCGGCCAGATATCTTCAGTCTCTCGGTCGACTCACGGCCGCACCGTAACGTCACTTTCGAAGACTGACCCTCTGGCCGGTGGACGCTCAGGAGCGGCTTCAGCCGGGATCTGCTGGCGCTGTACCCGATGGCGCGAGAGATCTGCCGGCACATCTTTTTGGTTCCGGGGGAACTTAGTCACCAAAAATAAGGACCGACAGCTCTCTCGCAGAGGCCTTCGCGGATACAACCTGGTGGAATCGCAGGATTGGCCGGCCACGATTCCCGTTGCGGCGTGGTCCCGGGATTGCGCAGTCGATCTGCCCTCGTGATTGTGCCGGCTGATGCCGGGAATCCTGGCTGGAGGGCGCTTCTACGCGGGGAGTTGGCCGAGGTGGCGGGTGACCACGGCTTCGGCGGCGGAGCGTTTCCTGGCGACGTCGTCGTACAGGGAGGCCATGGCGCGGCCGCGCGCGAGGTTGTGATCGCCGCGTGAAGCCCAGCGGGCGTCATCCCAGCCAAAGTAAGACTCGCGCAGGGCATCGTTGAGGAATCGTGCGGACAACTCGAGGCAGATCCGGGCGAGACCGGTAATGAGCAGGGCGATTTCCTCACGGCTCAGCCATTCCGGCGCTGCGCCGGCATAACCGCTCAACACCGCGTCGAGTACGTCGAGGTCGAGATCGGCACGCAGCTGGTCCTCGGTGCGTGGGTTGCACCAGGAACGCAACGCGTCACCCATTTCGAGCGGCCAGGTCATGCGGTTGACGGTGTCGAGATCGATCAGGCACACGGCGTTGTCATTATCGTCGTACACGATATTGGATATCTTCAGGTCGCCGTGGCAGTGGCGCAGGGGCAGGGCGTCGATAGCGCCAAAACGTTCCGAGGTTTCCAGCACGTGTTGCGCAAGTGGTGTGACGTCGTCATGGAGTCGGTGATCGACGCATTCGTCGACAGTGCGCGCCAGGGTTTGCAGGTGACGCGGCGTATCGTGAACGTGTCCGCGACCGGCAACATAGTCGTAGTCGAAGTCGCCCAGTGCCGCGTGATAAACCGCGGCAATACGACCGGCTTCGCTGGCCTGTTGCCGGGTAGTGATGGCGTCAATGGTATGTCCGGGCACGTAGGTCATGAGCCGCCACGTGTGGCCGTCGTGTTGGCACCAGTCGGTCCCGTCGTCAGTGGGCAACAGTTCGGCGGTGTTCAGGCCGCGGCTGGCGAGGTGGGACGTGACTGCTGCGATATCACGGTTCACGGCCGGTTCAAAGACCGGGTGCAGCCGTTGCAGGACAAATCGCGCGTCGGCGGTTTGCAGCAGGAATGTCTGGTTAATGAGACCTGACGTGACCCGGCTGGCCCTGGCACCCGCCAGCCGGCGCCATCGGCCGGTGATCGCGGTGGGTATCGCGTCGGTCACGGTGTGTCGGCAGCGCTCCCGGCATACTGTCGGACATGATCGCGGGTGCCGACGAAATAAAGCCCACGGTCGAGCTGCCAGTCGGCCGGATCGGGGTAGGGCGCCTCGTTGTGGTCGGCCGTTTCCGACAGCCGGATCAGCTCCTCGTAACGGTCCATGTCGAGTTTACGCCGCTGTTCGAGATGCGTGGCGGGGTCGAGACGTTCGGCCAGGCCTGCAGCCTCGGGGGTAACTACGCCGGTGCCGAAAGCCGCGCCACAGCCGCTGCCGTAGGAAAACACGCTGACACGCTCACCGCCTGCGGGTTGCGCCTTGCGCAGGTAGTCCATCAGCGCGAGAAACAGTGAACCGGTGTAGATGTTGCCGACGACGCTGTTCAGCTCCAGCCAGGGCGCCACCTGTTGATCATAAGACTCTCTGATTGCCGCGACCTGTTCGGTATCTTCGCGTTCGACCTTCTTGCCCCACTCGGTTTCGCAGTGGCGGTGATGCGCCTTGCGCGCCATCTTGGTAAAGGGCACGTGATAAAAACACGCGGCCAGCCGGTCCAGCCGCAGCGGATCCCAGCTGCCGGCGTTTTCGCAGGCATCGCGCCAGGCGCCGCTGAAGGCATCCAGGTAGCAATCGATGGAGTAGTGCCCGTCGGCAAAGGCGTATTTCGAGTACAACGGCCGCCAGAAATCCATGACCTGGCGGGTGTAGTCGCCGAACGATGTCGGGTCCAGCTCCAGCAGCCGTGGTTTCTCACTGACGACCATCGCCACTGCGCCGGCGCCCTGGGTAGGCTCACCGGCGGTGTTGAGTCCGTAACGGGCGATATCGGACGCGACGATCAGCGCCTTGCGACCGCGGGCCCGGCCCGCCGAGATCCAGTCCATTGCCGAGGTAAGGCCCGCCATGGCGCCATAGCAGGCGTGCTTGGTCTCAAAAGTCCGGCAGTTCGGTGCCAGGCCGAGCATGTCGTGTACGTAGACGGCCACCGGCTTGCTGTGATCGACGCCGGTCTCGGTGCCGACGATCAGCGTGCCAATCTCGCCCGGATCGATATCGAAACGCTCCAGCGCCCGGTGCGCCGCAACCGTGGCCATCGTGACAGTGTCTTCGCACGGCGTAGCCACCGCCATCTGGCGCTGCCCCAGCCCGAGTATGTACTTGTCAGGATCGACGCCGCGCGCGGCGGCGAGGTCGGCCATCTCCAGGTAGTACTGGGTGCCGTGAAAAGCCATGGCATCGATGCCCGAAACTCTGGCGCTCATGAATTCCTCGTTGTCGTGGATTGCGGCGGCCCTTAGAGTACCTAATTCCGGTGGCGTTGGGCGATTCGGCACAGATGCGCGACGGCAAACTCTTTCGGCTCCTGCGCGACGCGGTACAGGGTACCGATGAGGACCACACCCGTGGCCGGGTGCGCCGGAGCGTCGTGCTGCTGGCAATCCCGATGATGCTGGAAATGCTCATGGAGGCGGTTTTTGCCGTCACCGACATTTTCTTCGTCGCCCGGCTGGGTCCCGAACCGGTGGCGGCCGTGGGTATGACCGAGGCGGTGTTGACGCTGGTCTATGCGGTTGCCATCGGCCTGTCGGCGGGGACCACCGCGCTGGTGGCACGTCGTATCGGCGAGGGCGACGCGAAGGGGGCCTCGATTGCCGGTGCCCAGGCGCTGTGGCTGGGTGCCATCGTCTCGGGTGCGATCGGTATCGCCGGAATCACGCTCGGCGACCGGATACTGGTTTGGCTGGGGGCGGCACCCGCGGTGGTCGAAGGCGGCGCGATCTATACGCGCATCCTGCTCGGCGGCTCAATCAGCATCACGTATATCTTCCTGATCAACGCAATCTTCCGCGGCGCCGGCGATGCCAGCGTGGCAATGAAATCGCTGCTCCTGGCCAATGCCATCAATATCGTTCTCGATCCGTTGCTGATCTTCGGGATCGGGCCGTTTCCGGAGATGGGTATTACCGGCGCGGCGGTTGCCACCACTACAGGTCGCAGCATTGGCGTGCTCTACCAGCTATGGCTGTTGCGCAGCGGGACGCTGCGGGTACGGCTGGGACTACGCGACCTGGCGATCGTGCCGCCGGTCATGGGGCGGCTTATCGTCCTGTCGACCAACGGCGTGCTGCAGTTTTTCTTTGCAACGTCGGCGTGGATCGTGCTGATGAGCCTGGTTGCCCGTTCGGGTACGGCAGCCGTGGCCGGTTACACGATTGCCATGCGGATTGTCGAGTTTGTGATCCTGCCGGCGTGGGGCTTGAGTAACGCCGCCGCAACGCTGGTCGGACAGTCGCTGGGTGCCGGCAAGCCCAGTCGCGCGCGGCTGGCGGTAGCGATCACGGCGCGCTACAACTTCGGCTTCATGGCGGCCATCGGCATTGTGTTCATCGTCGTACCCGGTGTGTTCGTGACGATTTTCACGCGCGATCCGGAGGTTGTCGGCTATGCCAATGCCTGTCTGCGGTTCCTGGCTTACGGCTACGGGTTTTACGCGCTCGGCATGGTGATGGTGCAGGCGCTGAACGGTGCCGGCGACACGTTTACGCCGATGCTGATAAACCTGGTCTGTTTCTGGCTGATTCAGCTGCCGCTGGCCTGGTCGCTCGCGGAGCATTTCGGTTTTGGGGCGCGCGGCGTTTTCGCGGCGATCACGATTGCCGAGTCGCTCATTGCCCTGCTGGCATTCTGGGCGTTCCGGCGCGGCCGCTGGGCCCGGAAGCAGGTCTGACGCGCTGTGGGAGTGGCTGCAGCGGGATGCCTGGGGTGTTGTTGCGGGATTGCGCGAGAGAGCTGCCGGCACCTTTCTTTGCTGCCGCACCGACAGCTCTCTCGCTAAGGCTGTCGCAAGCGCGAGGGGATTCCTCGTTGGGGCGCTTGCTGGCCGGGATGCCTGGGGTGTTGTGGCGGGATTGGGCGAGAGAGCTGCCGGCACCTTTCTTTGCTGCCGAGGATCTGACGTCATCAAAGAAAGGCACCGACAGCTCTCTCGCTAAGGCTGTCG
>JAHEKH010000134.1 GCA_024638445.1 Gammaproteobacteria bacterium
TAGCCAGACTTGGTCAGACTGTCGACGATTTTTACAGTCCATGCCAAATACGGGAATTACAAGAAGGCTAAGGGCTACGAAATCAACAAGTTAGGGGGATTGGCACGATACTTGGATTAATATCCGTTACAAAGCTGGCGACGGCCGGTCATTGGGTATCGAACAATAATCACAACTTGCGGCATTTGGCCGGTCTGAAATAACAAGCAATTTAGGGAGATCAACTCATGATCAAGAAACTAATCGGGGCACTGACGGTTGGCCTGCTGCTCGCAGCGAATGCCAACGCGGCAACCCTGTCGATCACCGGACCTGACAGTGTAATGGTCGGTGATTCATTCGAGCTCCAGATTTGGGCATCCGATTTCACGGACGGCCTGCGTGCTGGCGGCATCAACTTCCTGTACGACTCAGCGCTGGTTTCGCTGGACGGCGTTACCCTGGAGATTCCGACCTCAGCGTCTTTCTCCTGCCCGGGTAGCGCTAACTGCCCGGCCGATACCGCGGGTTCCACCGCCATCGTTTGGGGTGAGTTCCAGACCGATCTGCTCGATCCGGGTCATGCCGGTCCGACGCTGATGGCGACGGTATCACTGACGGCCATCGCCGGTGCCGCAGAGGCCCTGGCCGTGTTCGACATGACCAGCAACATCCAGCTTACGGGCGGTTGGTTCGGTTCCGGATTTGCCGCTATCGATGCGCCGGTTTACGAAGGCGCCGTCGTCGACGTACAGACGGCCGTGATCCCGCTGCCTGCCGCAGTGTGGTTCATGATGGGTGGTCTGGGCGTACTGGCCCGCTTCCGCCGCAAGTAAAATTCGCTAATAGCGTTTTGGAGAAAACCCCGCCAACGGCGGGGTTTTTTTTTGGCAGATTGGCGATAAATGAAACTTTTGCTGACACGGCCGCCACGTGATGATGTAGCGAAACCCTGTACAGTTTCGCCGCTCATCCGGATGAAAAATCGTTGGAAAAAGAGTATCTTTAACAGATTGGAACAACCCCGGAGACGACGGGTTTTCCAGCTTGGCGGACCGAGCACTTAAAGACGCCTTTAGGCGAACAACAAAAGGCCTGCCCGCTGCCAGTTTTTACGGGGCGCATCGCGTCTCGGGGGATTAAATTGAGGACAACCGTTGTGAAGACCAAGTTGCTCGTTACTGCAGCTTCCGCAGTGCTCATGTTCGCGGCCGGCATTTCCGCTTCCGCCAATGCGCCTTTCAGTTTTGGCGCGTTGGCGAAAAAGTGGGACAGACCGGCAACGCAAACCCGGCCTGCGGGTTTCAGTGCGCTGCCGGCGCGCGCCGTCAGTTCGTCGAAGGCGACGAACTTCGAGTGGGAAAAAGGCCTGAGCGGCAAGCACCGGTACATCGTGCGTTTTACCGATGAACCGCTGGCGAGCTATCGCGGTGGTGTCGAGGGTCTGGCGGCGACCAACCCGGATACCCTGCGGGCCCAGTCACGCAACGCCGGTGATGTCACCGCAACCCGCGGCAGCGTCCAGCTCGACGTCGGCAGTCCGGCCGCCCGGGCCTACCTGTCGTATCTCGACAGCCAGCATGCGAAATTTGTTGCCCGGCTGCAGCAGAAAGCTGCCGGTGCCGAAGTCGTTTATCGGTACAGGCATGCTTTCAACGGCATGACGGTGAACCTGACCCAGGCAGAGGCCGCTGAAATCAGCCGTCTGCCGGGCGTGGCCGGGGTGCAGCGCGACTACATGCGCGAGCTTCACACGCCTCACAGCGTCGACCTGATAGGCGCACAGTTCGTTCATGACGGCAGTGCCACCGGGCTGGAAGCCAGGGGCGAGGGCGTCGTTATCGGTGTTATCGACACCGGCATCAACAGCGACCACCCGTCGTTCGCCGAGGTCAGCCCCGGCGACGGCTATGTCCACACCAATCCGCTGGGTGCCGGCGTCTACCTTCGTGACTGCGCGCCGTTCGACCAGTTCACCAACCCGAACGGCGGTAACCCCGACCTTTGTAACGGCAAGCTGATCGGCACGATGGCATTGCCGATTGCGGCAGACAGCGTCGGCCAGGACACCGCCGAAGACTGGGACGGCCACGGTTCGCATACCGCGGGCACCGCCGGCGGTAACCTGGTGCTCGACGTGCCATTCGTCGATTTCAGCGGCAACGAGACCGGAATCGTGTTCGACAAGATTACGGGTGTCGCACCGCGTGCAAACATTACCGCCTACATGGCCTGCGGAAATGGCGGTTGCGCCGGATCCGACCTGGTGGCGGCGATCGACGCGGCCACGGCCGACGGCGTCGATTCGATCAACTACTCGATTGGCGGCGGCCCGAACGACCCATGGAACGATTCGGACAGCCTGGCGTTCCTGGGCTCGCGCGATGCGGGCATCTTCGTGGCCACCTCGGCCAGCAACAGCGGTCCCGAGCCGGGCACCGTCGGTTCGCCGGCCGTTTCGCCCTGGCTCACCTCGGTTGCGGCAAGCACCCACCAGCGTGGATTCTCCGAGAAGCACGTGCAGGGGCTCAGCGGTGGCGATACCACGCCGCCAGCCGATATTCCCGGTCGCGCAGCGACAGGCGGCTACGGCCCGGCCACGATTGTTTATGCGGGCGACTACGGCGATTCGCTGTGCCCGCTGGGTGGATTCCCGCCAGGTACGTTCAACGGCGAGATCGTCCTGTGCGACCGCGGCGCATTTGCCCTGGTCGACAAGGCTGAGAGTGTTGCTACCGGCGGTGCCGGCGGCGTCATCATTGCCACGACGGCAACCTCGGCCCAGAACCTGTTCGACATCCCCTACATTATCCCGGGCATCCAGATCGACCAGCAGTATGGCGATCCGCTGCGCGAATGGCTGGGCAGCGGCTCCGGTCACATGGGTGAAATCACCGGTGCCACTCCGGGCGTCGACTTTGCCCTGGCCGATGAAGTGATTGGCTTCAGCGGCCGCGGCCCGAACGCCTCGGTGGCCAGCATCATCAGCCCGAACGTTTCGGGCCCGGGTGTCGATGTGTACGCACCGTACTACACCCCGGTGGAGTACGCGCAGATCAGCGGGACGTCGATGTCCAGCCCGCACGTCGCGGGCGCCGGCGCGCTGTTGCGCCAGGTCCACCCGGACTGGAGCGCCGCTGAGATTCACTCGGCGCTTGCCAGTACCGGCAACCGTAATATGACCCGCGATGACGGCGTGCCGGCCAACGCGTTCGATTACGGCGGTGGCCGTATCCAGGTGGATATGGCGGCCAAAGCAGGCCTGCTGATGCACGAGACGACCGCCAACTTCACCGGCGCCAATCCGGGTATCGGGGGCGATCCGACCGCACTGAACCTGCCGGCATTCGGCAACGCCGAGTGTCTGGAAGTCTGCACCTGGGAACGGACCGTTCGCGCAGCCGCCTCGGCGACGTGGACCGTCTCCACGGAAGCCGACCAGGACCTGGGCATCGAGGTTTCACCGGCGACGTTTACGCTCGCAGAGGGCGAGACAGCCACCATCACGGTAAGCGCGGACGTACAGCGCCTGCCGCTGGGCGAGTGGGTGTTCGGCTGGGTTAATCTGACTCCGGATAACGCCGACGTGGCGCCGCAGTCGATGCCGGTAGCGGTATCGCCGACGGCCGGTGTTCTCCCGGAGACCATCAACATGAACGTGCGTCGCGACGCCGGCACCTCGCTGGTGGGCGGCTTCCAGACCGGTGAACTGGCCGATCTCAGCCTGACGCCGTTCGGACTTGCGACGCCTGATATCAGCATCGTCTCCATCGCCGGTGATAACGGCGGTGAATTCACGCCGTTCAACCCCAACGGCACCCATGTTTCTTTCTACGACGTTGCCGCGGGATCGATCATGTTCTCGGCTTCAACCGCGAACAGCACCGCACCGGACGTCGACCTGTTTGTCGGTCGAGACAACAATGGTGACGGCGCTATTTCAGCGGACGAACTGCTTTGCGAGAGCGGCAACCCCGAAGACATTGAATCCTGCTCCCTGTCGGGCGATGTTGTCGCCCAGGGCGGCAGCTTCTGGGTGGCGGTGATTAACTTTACCGCCAGCGGCGCCGAAGTTGATGACACCGAGTTGACGGTGGTCTCTGTTGGTCCGAGTGACGGCAGTATTACCGTTGAGCCTCCTGCTTCGATCGTACCCGGCATGCCCTGGGAAATCCGGGTGGGCTGGGATCGTGAAATGACCGTCGGCGAAACGCTGTTCGGCGCAATCGACGTAGCTGCCGAGGGCAGCGAGATTACGGTCATCCCGGTCGAGATCACGCGGATCGACGACGATGTGCGGGCAGCGGCTTCAGCCACCGAGCTGGAGGTTGGCGACACCGTTTCGATGACAATCGAAGTCGAGGCGAACCTGACGCCGGAAGACATGACCTACGTGGTCGATGCAGCGATACCGCACGGCTTCGAGCTGGTGCCGGGTTCGATGCAGGTCAGCGAAGGCGACGTGTACTACATCAACGGGATGCTTATCTGGGTACTCCACAACCCGTCGCTGCTGACGACTCCGCGCAACTACGTGCCCTATGTCAATGGCCCGGGCGTGGATACGTCCCACCCGATGTACAACGCGGCCTGTGACACAGGCTTCGGTGGCTACATCGACCTGGGTTCCTTTGGTATCTCGACCGACCCGACTATTTCGGGCGACACGGTTTCGTTCCTGACTCTCGAGGGCCAGAACCTGCCGTTCTACGACGTACCGAAGGGCAGCTTCACCTTCACGGATGACGGCTTCGGCGTTTTTGCCTCCGGTGTGGGTTCGACCCCCTGGCAGAACACGTCGATCCCGAACGAAGCCGAACCCAACGACATGATCGCGTTGGCCTGGAAAGATCTCGAGATCGTTTACGACGCCGCCAGCAACAGCGGTGTGACGATTTCAGCTCCGGGGCCGAACCTGAGCGTGATCGAATTCGACAACATGCAGCCGTGGCCGGCCGGGTCGACCAACGACAGCATCGACTTCGAGGTGATTATCAACGGCGCTATCGACGACAATCCGAACCAGTTCGAGATCGTCTTCGCCTACGACAACATCATGGGTGACTGGAGCGATGCCACCGTCGGCCTCGAGAACGCCACCGGCACGATGGGTACGCAATATGACGGCGAACTCAGCGATGGCCTGATGATCTGCTACGACTATGTCGGACCTGATCTGAACGCCAAGACACTCGAGTACCAGATCCAGGTGGCCGAAGGCGCAGCCGGCGAGATCGTTCACAACGTCTATAGCGTTGTGACCAACCCCGGCAGCGGCGAAGCCGTCACCAGCGTGACCTTCCAGGTTGCAGCGGACACCGACGGCGACGGCGTGAACGACAACGCCGACAACTGCATGTACGCCAGCAATCCGGACCAGACCGACACTGACGGTGACGGTTACGGTAATGCCTGCGATGCAGACTTCGATCAGGATAACCGGGTTAATTTCCGTGATCTGGCAATGATGGCGGCGATGTACCAGTCGGCCGATCCGCTTGGCGACCTGAACGCCGACGGCTGGGTCGATATGGCGGATCTCGACATCATGAGGGACCTGATGTTCCTCGCGCCGGGTCCCAGCGGACTGGCAAACTAAGCGGCGCGGGGCCCGGTCACGGACCGGGCCCCGCTTCGATTAGCGGCCTGTCCATGCGATAACTAGAAGAGGGGCAAGCCTATGTCCACAACCAAAACTCGTTGCGCCATCTTGTGCGCACTCCTGTTGGCCGCGGGTTCCGCGACGGCCGGCACCATTTCGGCAACGGCATTGCCCGCCAGTGGTTCGATCGGTGACACGATTACCGTCAACCTGGCCGGTGATTTCACCGCACAGAGCACATTGGGTGGTGGCTTCGACCTGTTTTTCGACAGCAGTCATCTCGCTTTTGTCTCGTTCGGATTCTCGGATGCCGGCACGCTGGCTGACAATCCGCTGCTGCGGCGAGCCCCCGACGTGCTGGACGGTGAACTGAACGGCATCGGGTT
>JAHEKH010000037.1:0-7456 GCA_024638445.1 Gammaproteobacteria bacterium
CTGCCCAAGAACTTTCTCAATCTCGGGTTAATCGCGCTGATGTTTCCCGAGGCACGCGTAATCTATTGCCGCCGCGATCCGCGCGATACCGGGTTGTCGGTGTTTTTCCAGAACATGAACTTTCGCAGCGATCCGTGGACTTCGAGGCTGGAGCATATCTCGGCCTACACCCACGACTGCGAGAGAATCATGGCGCACTGGAAAACCGTTTTGCCGCTGCCGATGCTGGAGCTCGACTACGAATCGATGGTGGCAGATTCGGAAAGCGAAATTCGCCGGCTGCTGGAATTCGCCGGCTTGCCCTGGGAGCCGGCCTGCCTCGAGTTTCACCGCACACGGCGGCTGGTCAACACCGCCAGCTATGCCCAGGTGCGCCGTCCGGTCTACACCAGCTCCGTCGGGCGCTGGAAAAACTACGCGGAATTCCTGGGGCCGCTCAGTCGCTGATCCGCGGCGGGTGAAAGGCGGGCGCATTGTCGGGCCAGGGCCGCTCGGCCGTCTTGCCGTTACGAAACCGCTCCAGTAAATCGTTCGAATACGAATTGCCGGTATTCGCCGCCACGCGTTGCTGCAGCTGTACAGCACGATCGAACTGGCCGTTGGATGCCAGCGCCATGGCGTATGCTTCGGCGAAGGGCGCTTCGGGTAGCGCCGAAAACAATTCTGCGGCCAACGCCACGGTGGCGCGCCGATCGGCTGGCGCGCAGCTCGACGTCGTTCGGATCCACGCCTCGGCGGCCTCGGCGCTGCCCGGGCTCAACCGGCGGGCCCGGTCGAGTGGCACCGCGGCAGCCGCACAGTCGCCGGTGGCCAGCAGCGCCAGGCCATGGAGGTACTGCAGCCGCGCGGATTCCGGATCGCTGGCGGCAAGGTCTGCGTACAGCGGCGCCGCCGAAGCGTAATCGCCCAGCCGCATCAGCGCACCGGCGAGCAGTTCTGCCGATGGGACCGGTGGGCTGATGCCGGGGTCCGTGCTGGCCAGCCGGTACGATTCGGCGGCCGCCCGATCGTCGCCGGCACGTTCATGCAGCCGGCCGAGCAGGTGATGCGCCAGCGCCCGTTCGGGGTCCAGCTGCAGCGTGGTCCTGGTATGCGTGAAAGCGTCCTCGGTCTGTCCCAGTTGTTCGAGGACCCACGCCAGTGCCAGGTGGGTATCGACGAGACCCGGATTCAGATCGAGCGCACGCCGGTATTCCGCGGCCGCGGTTTCCAGGTCGCCATTTTCATAGGCCGCAAGGCCGGCCTTGATGTGTACCTGCGAGGTCGACGCCCGGCTCCTGACGGTGTCCAGGGCCGGATCGGGAACCCGTGCCGGGCGGGTGCCGCGACGACTCATTAAATCACGGGCCCGTTCGAGGTCACCCAGTCCGCGGTAGCTGAGCGCGAGCGGGTAGTTCAGCTGGTCGGCGTCCGGCTGTTTTTTCAGCGCCTGTTCGAGGAAATCGCGTGCCGCAGCATAGTCCTGGCGTGCCAGGGCCGCCCGCCCGAGGCCGCTCGCCACCGCAGCCAGGCCGGGCTGCAGACGCTCCGCGGTTTGGAAAGCGGTTTCCGCAAGCGCCGGTTCGCCACGCTGCAGGTGAATTTCGCCGGACCGAATGGCGGCTGTCGGCCCCAGCGTTGGGTTGCCCAGGACTTCATCGTAGTTGGCCAGCGCAGCCTCGAGGTTGCCGGCCTGGTGTTCGAGATACGCAGCCAGATAGCGGGCCTCGTCATGTCCTGGCTGCAACTCGATCGTGTTGCGATAGCTGGCGAGCGCGAGGTTTTCGATCCCGTGGGCCTGGAGCAGCTGTGCTGCTTCAAACCACGGTTGCGCATTCTCCCCGGTAGCGGCGACAGTGCCGATGGGCAGGTTGGCTGTCGCGGCACCGATACGCTGCTGCAGACCCGGTTCGAAACGCGCCAGGTCGAGTTGTGGCAATGGCTCGATCTCGACGTTGGCAGGTTTGCCGGAACAGGCGCCGGCCAGGACCAGCAGGACCAGCACCAGGCATCTCATTCCGGCTTGCTGCCGGTACCGCGCTCGAGGCGGTGATAGCGGCCGGTCTCCAGGGCCGCGAATTCCTCGCGGGTTCCATCGGGCCACTCGACGATCACGCTGGCCGGGCTGCATTCCCCGAGCGGCAGAATGACGCGGGGGTCCTGCGCGGATACATAGCTGCCATCGGTGCGCACCCTTTGCCAGTCTTTTCGCCCGGCCGCCACCGCACGGGCACCGAAGGCGTCACGCCGGTGCCCGCTGTCCCACAGGCGGGCGCCGAGCCAGCAGCCGGATGCGGCATCGTTGCGCAGCACCTGCGCCGGGCCATTGTTGTTGGTCACCACGATGTCGGTGTCGCCGTCGTTGTCGATATCGCCAAAAATTGCGGCGCGGCTGACCTCGGGCCGGCCCAGCGCAGGTGTCGAGGCGGTGATCTCCTCGTACCGGCCGTCACCGCGGTTGGCGAAGAGCTGGTTCGGTTCGCGCAACGGCAGTGCAATCTTTTGCTGGACCTGGTCGTCGATGCGCATGACTGCGCCGTTGGCGACAAAAATGTCGGGGTGCCCGTCGCGATCGAAATCGCGCCACGCGGTGCCGAAACCGGTGTACGGCAGGCTGGCCGCGCCGAGCCCCATCGCCATGGTGCGGTCCTCGAACAGCGCCGTGCCGTCGTTGACGTAAAGGGTGTTGGTTTCACGGGCGAGGTGGGTCATGAACAGGTCGATATCGCCATCCTGGTCGTAATCGGCGGCATCGACACCCATGCTGGCTTCGGCCTTGCCTTCCATGTTGACCGCCACGCCCGCCAGCAGCGCTTCATTCCTGAAGCCACCGCCGCCGTTGATCCACAGGTGATTGAGGCCCTGGTCGTTCGCCACGAAAAAATCCGTGAGACGGTCGCCGTTGAAGTCGGCAGCAATCACGCCGAGTCCTGCACCATTCGGTGTGCCGGGTTCGAATACCTCCACACCCTCATAAACGCTGCCTTCCTTGTTGAAGAAAAGGCGGTCGGGCACCGGGTTGTAGGCATTGGGGCCGCAGTACTCGAGTTCAGCCGCCTCGTTAAAACATTTGCGGTGGGTTTCCAGCGAGAAGTCGGTGTAGTTGGCGACGTACAGATCGAGCCAGCCGTCGTGGTCAATGTCCGCAAACGAAGCCGCAACACTCCAGCGGTTGTCGCCGGCCTTCCATTCGCTGGTGATGTCGGTGAACCGGTCGCCGTCATTGCGCCACAGCTGGTTGTCGCCGAAATTGGTGAGATAAAAATCGACGTCGCCGTCATTGTCGATATCGCCGGTGGCGATGCCCATGCCGTAGCCGGTAGCGGCGAGGCCTGCGGACTCTGTGACGTCGGTAAATACCAGCTTCCCGCCCGGAATGAGTTCGTTGCGATACAACCGGTCGGTGTGCTCATAGCCGGCAGCCTTGCCGAAACCGTTGCCCTGGACCAGGTAGAGATCGAGGTCGCCATCGCCGTCATAGTCGAACAGCGCGCCGCCAGCGCCCATCATTTCGGCGAAATAGAGCTTTCCGCTCATGCCGTTGTGGTGTACGAAATCGAGGCCGGTTTCTGCGGTGATGTCGGTAAACCACGGCGAGGCGGCAGCGGGTCCCGCAAGCAGGGCAGCAAGCGCAATGAACCCTCTCATGCGCGTCTGGCCTGCACCGACCAGCCGATCAGTCCCGCCGGGTCCTGCACCAGGCGGTCCACGTTGAACTCCCCGAAACCGTGGTTTGCGTAGAGCTTGCCGAGCTTTTCGATATCTTTCTTCGTCGAAGCGGCGGCAACCAGGTCCGCCAGCCGTGCCGCATTGGCCGCGATCTCGGTTCGTCCCTGCTCGAGCCGCGCCAGCGCCTCGCTGGCGCCCGGTCCGTCGAGCAGCCGGTACGCTTCGCTGACATGGCCGAGCGCGGTGCGCAGGATCTCCGGATGCGCTGCACCGCGGATCGCTGCCGAGACTTTTCCGGCAGCTTCGTTGAGCGCGGTCCGCCGCTGTTCTGCTTCGGGCACGCCCGCCAGCAGCTGGCGTTCGGCGGGTGTCGCGTTACCGACCAGGCGTATAAAGCCGCCAGCATTATCGAGTAACGCGGTCTCCGTCAGCAGATTGATGTGACCCAGCTCCTCGCGGGTCGTCGCCAGGATGACTGATTCGGTGCTGTGCATTACGAAGAGGTTTTCGCCAGTCGCGCCGGTCAGCCGGTCCAGTTCGACAATGGCAGCCTCGCGATCGGCATATTCGAGTGCGAAGTGGCCGGTTACCAGGTCGAAGTAACTGGCTTCCAGCCGGGTTGCGCAGACATCGGTGCGGGGGTGGAAATGGACGTCATCGAGGAGTTCCCGGGCCTGCTCGTCGACCGCTCGTTCCGGGTGGATTTCGGCGAGATCGACAGCATGAATCTCGAACCGGCGATCGTGCTCGCGTGCCGTTGCCGCAGCTATGAGGGCAATCGCTCCGTTGCCGGTGCAGACATCGAGCACCCTCGAGCCGTCGGGCAGGGCGGCGAAGCGTTTTTCCCAGAATGCCCGCATGGCGCCTTCGTAGTTGCCTTTGAAAGCATCCGCGCAGGAAGTGAGAAAACCATGGGCCCAGTAGCGGTCCCAGCTGTCGGTCTGGCTGTTGGTCATTGAGGTGTGTCCGGATCCTGCGCGAAAGCGTACTGCCCGGAGCCTTCGGGAGCCAGCGGCAGGCCCTTTTTTCTCAGCAGCGTGTTCCGGTCAGGGGCCTTTTCGAGGATAGCGGCAATACGCTCGCCGGCATGGCCGTGGCCGTAGGGATTCTCCATGCCCTCGAGGCTGTTGCCGAATCCTGCGGACCGGGCCCGGTCAAGGGCCGGCCCGATCTCGTCTGCCCGCGCTTCCGTATCGATGACGTTGGCCGCCCGCTCGCGCCCGGCCTGGCGCAGGCCGATGTTGACCACCGGAATGCGCAACGCCGGCGCCTCCATGATGCCGCTGGAGGAATTGCCGATGAGCACGGCGCTGTGCGACAGCAGGCTCCAGTACAGCCCGGGCGCCAGGTTGACGAAAACTTTGCTGGCCGGCCGTTCAGCGCAGAACCGGCGCGCCCGCCGAATCAGCGCACGGCTGCCGGCGTCGGCATTGGGGAAACAAAACAGGATCTGCTCATCGCGGCGCGAAAGGGCTTCGAGAACTTCATCGAGTTCCCCGAGCGTATCGTCGAGCAAGGTCACCGGGTGTAAGGCAACCAGGCTGTAGTCAGGGTCCAGTGGCGTGTCCAGTTTTGCGGCCAGCGCGTCCCGATCGAGCAGCGACTCGTTGAGAAGTATGTCGATCGAAGGCGCACCGGTGGCGTGGACCCGCCAGGCCTCTTCGCCCATGGCGATGACCCGGCGACGCGCCGTTGCGGTGGGTGTGAAATGCAGGTGCGCCAGCTTGGTCAGGGCGTTACGCACTGCGTCGTCAATGGCGCCTTCGCTGATTTCGCCGCCTTCGATGTGCGCCATTGGGATACGCAGTGCCAGCGCAACTGCCGCCGGTGCCAGCATCTCGTAGCGGTCGGCGATCAGGAGCAGGATGTCCGGGCGAATCCGGTCCAGCAGATCGGCCAGGCCCAGCGTGGCGACGCCGATGGTCTTGGCCATGCCGACATCGGTGTCCGAACTCAGCAGGGATTCGCAAACATGGTCGACCCGAAATCCCGCAGCTTCGATTTCGTCGATGCTGTGGCCGAACTCGTCTGACAGGTGTGCGCCGCTGACGATCAGTTCAGCGTCCAGGCCGGGGTGATCCAGGATTCGGCGCAGCGGCCACTGGAGATGCGAGAAATCAGCGCGCGACGTGGTGAGTACGGCGATCCTGCGGTTCATGGGCGGGCCAGTCCCTCCAGTGTCTCGTCAATAAATTCACGAGACAGCCAGCGGCCACGGGCGATGACGGCCTCGATTTTTGCGATGTTGCCGATGTCAGCCGTCGGATCGGCCGTCAACAGCAGCAGGTCGGCCTCGAGCCCCTCGCGCACTGCGCCAAACGTGTTACGGGCGCCGAAAAAGGCTGCAGGGTTGACGGTTGCGGTCAGCAGAGCTTCACGGGGAGTCAGCCCGGCATCGACCAGCGCCGCCAGTTCGCGGTGCGCTGCGAAACCAGGAACATTGAACACCTGAGGCGCATCGGAGCCCAGCAGGAGCCCGGCACCGGCCTCGTGCAGCGCGAGAATCAACTGCCGGCGCAGGTCAACAAAACGCTTTGCCAGGTCTTCGTCATAGTCGCTGCCGGCCAGGAACGAGGCCTTGGACCGTCGCCAGCTGTCAACGGTAGCGGCCGGCATGAACTTCATTTCCGGCCGGGCGGCCAACGTATCGGGGGACACCGGCAAGGCGACATTCTCGATCAGGGTCTGCGTGGGCACATTCCAGACGCCGGCGGCTGCCGTGGCCTGCGCGAGCTTCGGAATGCGGGCCGGGTCTGCCAGCGCGGCAAGCCGGGCACCGAAAAACCCGTTGGCCGCGTCGGGATAGGTTGTGCCCGGTGGCACGAGGGCCTGCAGGTATCCGTCGAGGTGATCGATCGATGCCTGGCTGGCAGCGAGTGCGCGGTCGAGCCCGACATCGAGCGAGACATGACCCGCAAAAGGGATACGCAGCTTGTCGGCGGTCGTCGCCATGGCATCGTATTCGGCACGTGACAGGCCTGGATGGAGCTTGACGAAATCGTAACCGGCTTCGTGTTGCGCGGTGACCATCGAGACTGCTCGTGCCGCGCCATCCACACTGCGTCCGTTCAGCGATGGGCCCGAGGTGTAGATGCGCGGGGACAGCAGCTGGTAGCTGGCTGCATCGTCGCGCAGCGCCAGGTGCGAGGCTTCGCCGAGCATCCCGCGTGCCGTCGTAACGCCGGCTGCGAGGTAGAGAAACAGCACCCGGTCGCGAAAGTCCGGATTGTCCGCGCCGGGAATGTGGGCATGCATTTCCGCGAGCCCGGGCAGGAGAAAGTGACCCTCCGCGTCGATGACCCGGGCACCATCGGGGGCTTCGATCTGGCGGGCGATGCGCGCGATCCGGCCATCGACGATCAGGACGTCGCGGCCGCGTTCGCGAGTGTCGCGCTCCAGGTCGAGAACGGTGACATCCTCAATCAGCAAGGGCGCCTTGCCCGGAATGCCGGGTGAAGCTATTGCAGGCAGGGCGGCTGCCAGCAGCAGCCCGGGCAGGCTAGCGACCAAACAGCGCATGCGCCATCACGTGGTAGACGTAGTGCTGCTCATGCACGCCTCGGAAAAGTCCCGCAGAAGGACCATGGGCGTAGACGACGACGTCGGTTCCTGAATGAGTCTCGAAAAAGGCTGGCACGGCGCTTTCCTGCATGTAGTCCTTGTCCTCGGTGTCGATATCGCTTAGATCTGCGCGCCGATATTGATACCCATGTAGAAAATATTGAAACCCGAGTCGCGCTTGGGGTCCCCTTTTTCATACAGGTTGCCGACCATGACCGAGATATTCGGTTTGAAAAATCCGTTACCG
>JAHEKH010000037.1:7466-23526 GCA_024638445.1 Gammaproteobacteria bacterium
GCTTAGATCGGCGCGGCCGCCGGTAGTTTCGTGAAATTCATCCGGGTAGTGGGGATGGCGCTTGGGCCCCTCGGGCTGCTTGTCGGTGGCGCCGAGGTGTCCGGGCCCGTTACCGTAGACCAGCGTCGTATACGGCTTGCCGGTCGCATCGGTGGCATAGTCCGTGGCCGCTGTTCCATCCGGCTGGAGACTGATGACTTTGCCGAGAATCGGGTTGCCGCGTTTCGGATAACCGGCAATTTCCATGACATGACCGTGATCGGCGGTGACGATAATCAGGGTATCCGCCGAACTTGTTCGGCGTTGCGCGACGGCCACCGCGTCTGACAGCGCGATGGTGTCATGCAGCGCCCGGTAGGCATTGCTCACATGATGCGCGTGATCGATTCGCCCGGCCTCCACGAAAAGAAAGTAGCCGTCGTTGTCGCGTTCCAGGATATCGATGGCTTTTGCCACCATCTCCGCCAGCGATGGTTCGCCTTCGGCACCCGTGTTGCGGTCGGCTTCGTACTGCATGTGTGACGGTTCGAATAACCCCAGCAGCCTGCCCTGGCCCGCGGCATCGAACTGCGCCTTGTTCCAGACGAATTCACCGCCAAAGCGGGACAGCCAGGCGTCAACGAGATTTTTCCCGTCAGCCCTTCTGCCGGTGCGGTCATCGTATTCAGGGTCGGTCTCGGAGTTCGGGTAGAACCCACTGCGTCCGCCACCGAGCACGACCTCTGGGCCATCGCCATGCGGAAACGCGACAAGTTGCGCGGCGATGTCGGCGCAAACACCCTTGGCCGCATCCTCCCAGCCGCGTTCGGGGGAGTGTGCATACGACGAAGCCGGTGTGGCATGCGTTATCCGCGCAGTACTGATGATGCCCGTCGCAATGCCGGCCGTCTCGGCGTGCTCGAGTAGCGTCGGCACGGTGCTGCCGGCCAGGCTGTCGCAGTCGCCGCGAATGACGCTTTCGTCTGTGCCGATGACGCCCATGACGGTTTTCACGCCGCTGAGCATGGCGGTTGCGGTGCCGGCCGAATCCGGCACCTGGGCGTTGGTGTTGTAGGTCTTGGCGAGCGACACGTTAGGGAAGCGCTCAAACGACAGGAGGTTCTCTTCGCCGGTGCCGCCCGCAAGCTGCCCCTGGAGAATCCGCGCTGCGGTAACTGTCGCCAGGCTCATGCCGTCGCCGACGAACAGGATGACGTTGCGGGCTCTGCCGGGCTCATCCGTCCGCGCGAGGTTACGCTGCAGTACTTGCTGGCTCTGGCTGAACCACGGATCGTCGAGCGCCGGCGGCGCGGTACGCCGGGCGGTTTCCGGTGGACGGTCAATCGTGGTGCAGGCAGTCACGGCGAGCAGGGCCGCAAAGATGAAAAAGCGCATGGCAGAACCCCCGGTTGAGAGGGTCTATTGCACCACACCGTGGCCGGTGCGGAAACCGGTCCGGCGTCCCGCTACAGGTAGCGGGCAATGATGCGCTGAAATTCGCCTGATGCGCGCAACTTCGCCATGGCGTCATTGAAGCGCTGCACCGTCTCCTGGCTCACCGCCTCTTTGCTGAACATGAGCCGGACGGAGCCGGTAGCAACGATCAGCGGGTGCGCCTCGATCCTCTCGCCCAGTCCGCGTTTTCGGATGTGAGTTGCGGCGACAAACGGATCTTCGAGGAAGCTGTCGATTTCAAAATTGACCAGCCGGTCGTAGTTGAGCTCGCCGACAGCAGCCCCGCGAAACTGTCCCGCATAGGACGGATCGTCCTGCAGCTGATTGACCTCGTCGCCATAGACGTATTCCAGCGTCATGCCGACGGTCAGGCCGGCATCGAGCAGTCCCGCAAGCGAATCACCGGGGTAGTCGTCCGCCTCACCGGCACGCACGTAAAGCCCGAAACTTTCCTCCCGGTAGGGGTCGGAAAACCAGGCGAAACTCTCGCGGGCCTCAGTGCGGGTGGCGCCGCTTAACAGGTGGATTTCGCCTTGCCGGAGGCGGCCGAGCAGGGTGGCCCAGTCTTCCTGATCGAACCCGACAGTGCACCCGGCTTCGGCTGCGATGGCGCTGACCAGTTCGACGTCGAGCCCGTGCACGTCGCCGCCCACGTCCCGATAGTGATAAGGCTCCCAGGGATCCCAGCCCATGATGAGATGGCAATCGCTGTCGGCTTTTTCCGCCACAGCGGGAGGAGTCGCTTCGACGGGTGGGGGCGGGGCCGGGCTGTCCGGCGCGCAGGCCTGTAGCGACAGCACCAGCGCGAAGAACGGGGCTACTCGTATCATCGAACCACCACCCTTTTTTCCCCGTGAATGGGGAGTAACTCATTATAGCTTTTGCGTGAGAAAATTGCGCAGAGCGTCGAGATAGAGCTGTCCGGTGGCCAGGTGCGCGTCGTTGTGACCCCCACGCATTACAAGAAAGGTGATATCCGCTTTTGCTGCAGCGCGGAGCTTTTCGCTCATGCTAAAGGGAATAATCTCATCGGTTTCGCTGTGCATCAGCAGAATCGGCGATTGCACCCGGCCAATTCGAGCAAGGTTGTCGTAGCGAATTCGTGCCAGTGAAGTTGGCAGCAGTGGAAACACGCGGCGCGCCATGTCGGGCACCGAGGTAAAGGTCGATTCGAGTATGAGTCCGCCGGCTGCAACCTCGGTCGCGAGCCAGGTTGCAACCGCGCCACCCAGCGATCGCCCGTAGATTACGATTTGCCCGGGATCGATAGCCCTCACGCCGGTAAGGTAGTTCCAGGCGCCGAGCGCATCGTCGTAGGTGCCCGTTTCGGTTGTTTTTCCCTGGCTGCGTCCGTAGCCGCGATAGTCGATAATAAAGACGGATGCACCGAGACTGTTCAGCTGGCCGATGCTCTCGAGACGGTGTGAAATATTGCCGGCGTTGCCGTGAAAGAAAAGGATGACCGGGCCGTCGGCGCCGGGAATGAACCAGCCATGAAGTTGCGTACCGTCGGCGGCGGAAAACCCGACATCTTCGAAGACCAGGCCAACGTCAGCTGGCGTGGCATCCAGCTCCCGGCCCGGTTCGTGGGGGAAATAGATAAACCGGGACTGAAACCGCGCAACGTAGACTGCAACGGCAAGATAGGCGAGGGCGAGCGCCGCCAGCGAGTACATCAGCAGGCGCATTGCAGCCACTCAATGAAGGTCCGGTTGTGCATATCCTGATTCTGGTGCTCCTGGTTGTCGGGGCGCTCCTGGGTCCATCGTTGTGGGTCCGCTACGTCATGCGGCGCTACAGTGAGCCCGCTGACCGCTATCCGGGTACCGGCGGCGAGCTGGCGCGCCACCTGCTCGACGGACTGGGCCTGGACCGGGTCGCGGTCGAGGCCACGGATGCCGGGGACCATTATGACCCCACCGCTCGCGCGGTACGACTGACCCCTGACAAATTTTCAGGCCGCTCACTAACCGCAATCACGGTGGCGGCGCACGAAGTCGGTCACGCGATGCAGGACCGTGATGCTTTCAAGCCGTTGCGTTGGCGCACCCGGCTGGTCCAGGCCGCACGCGGTGGCGAGAAGCTGGGTGCCGGACTGATGATCGCGGCACCGGTCGCCGCCCTGTTGACCCGGACACCCGTCACCGCGGGCCTGTTCGCCCTCGGTGGATTGCTCAGTCTCGGCTCAGCGGCCCTGGTGCACCTGGTCACGCTGCCGACGGAATTCGACGCGAGCTTCAGCCGGGCTCTGCCAATTCTGCAGGGTGGCGACTATTTGAAAGAGGGTGATGAGCCCCATGCCCGGCGATTGCTGCTGGCGGCAGCGTTAACGTACGTCTCTGCAGCGCTGATGAGCCTGCTCAGCGTGGCGAGGTGGATTGCGATTCTTCGTCGGTGACACTGTCGAACGCGCGATAAATGACGCGATCACCGGCTTCGATGCCCAGCGCTTTGCAGGTCCCTGCATTCAGCTCCAGAACACCACGCACGATACCGTCGGCGCGAATCGGTTCGAGCGACCCCGGTGTGGTGTTGCGGGCAATATTGGTTATCGTGCCGTCGCCACGAATGAACAGGATGTCGAGCGGCAGCACCGTGTTTTTCATCCACATGCTGGCAACCTGTTCTGGCTCATACAGAAACAGCATGCCGTAGTTGGCCGGCAGATCGCGGACGAACATCAGGCCGTGAATCCGCTGTTGGGTCGTCACCGCGAGGTAAGCGTTGAAGCTATGGGTGTCGCCGGCGGTGGTTTCGATGCTGAGCGGTGCCGCGAAAAAGCCCGCCAGCGCCGGGTCCCGGTCCGCCAGCCCGCTGGCGGAAACCAGCAGGAAAAACGTGGCGATTAATACCTTTAACTTCATTGGTGGCCCGTGCAGTCGAGAAAAAAGCCCGGCAGCCTGAGGCTGCCGGGCTTCATTATCGCCGATCCTGACGGTCAGTTCAGGATGCGCAGTTCCACGCGCCGGTTGCGGATCCGGCCCTCGCGGGTCGAGTTATCGGCAACCGGGTTGGCCTCGCCATAGCCCTTGGCCGTGATATTGGCCGGATTGACGCCCTTGTCGACCAGGTACTGGCGCACCGACTTGGCACGGCGGTCCGAGAGATCGAGGTTGTAGGCAGCGGAACCGGTGGTGTCGGTGTAGCCCTGTGCTTCAACCTTGACGTCCGGGTTGCGTTTCAGCGTTTCAGCTGCTTCGTCCAGGATTGCCGTCGATTCGGCAATCAGCCTGGCCGACTCAAGCTCGAACTGCACACCCGGCAGATCGATCTTGTCGCGAATTTCGCAACCGCGTACGTCGATACGCGCACCCTTCGGTGTGTCGGGGCAGCTGTCGAGGCTGTTGACGACGCCGTCGCCGTCGTCGTCGAGCTCGCAGCCGTTTGCATCGACTTTTGCGGCCCTCGGTGTTCCCGGACATTTGTCGTTGGGATCCGTGACGCCGTCGCCGTCGCTGTCTTTCGCTGGCGGACAGCCGCGTGCGTCGACCTTGGTGCCTTTCGGTGTGTTCGGGCAGCGGTCCTTGCTGTCGGCCACGCCGTCGCCGTCGCTGTCCATTTCGCAGCCGTACTGGTCGACCGTTGCCCCGGCCATCGTTGCCGGGCAGAGGTCGATGTCGTCAGGCACGCCGTCACCATCGGAATCGGGCAGATCTACGGGCTGCTGCGCCGGTGCTGGACCGACCGGCATGTAAATGCCGGCGCTGACGATCCAGTCAGAAAACTTGTCCGGGTCTGCCAGGTCGAGACGATAGCGAGCTTCGCCGCGGAACCGGGCATTGGCGTTGCCCATTGGCGAAATGAAACCGATACCGGCTGACCCGATAAAGTTGTTGTAGTCGAGGTCCGACGAGATCGATGGAGCCTCGTCAACATCGGTCTTGATCACGCCCGTGCCAAACAGGAGGTACGGGGAAATCACGCCGGAGCTGTCCAGGTGACGGAGCATATCCACGGTGAGACCGAACTGGTCGAGTTCGTTGAAGCCGCCGTGGCGGCCCAGGAACCCGGAAAACTCGATGGACCAGTTTTCGGCAATCTGCTTGCCGAGCCCCAGATCGAGCACGTACCCGTTGTCGGACATCCGGTCCTGATCTTCGAAGGTAAAACCGATCATCGGCGAGAAGTACCACTGGTTCTCGTCGACGATCCAGTCGCTCGACTGCGCTGCCTGGACCAGGCCCAGAAAAACTGCAAATACGAACACGACTCTGTTCATGCATTTCGCTCCGTTTATTGATGTGAAGGGCACGCCCCTGCGCAACGCCCCGCATTGTGTGGCGCACAATGTACCATAACGTGAATGACCTGACCGCGGTCCGCCGGGGCCGGGCCAATGCTCATTCAATGATCTAATTTTCTCAGGAAAATCAAGGGCAAGTAAAGTGCTGCATCTTGACACCCGGAGCGTCTCGCCCGATAGTATCAGGCTGACCTGAGGTGTTGTGGCCCTGCATGCGGCACCAGCGGAGAATCCGGCCTCGCCGGGCACGAAAATCAAACTGGGGGACTGGTATGAGAGACCGGTTTATAAACGCGGTTCGGGTGGCGTCAATTGCCGCCCTGGCGGCTGTGACGACGCAGCCGGCGTCTGCGGAAATCTACACCTTCAAAGGCACAATGACCCTGTGCACCGGCATTTGCTCGTCGTTTGCCGCGCTGGGCGCGCCGACCGGCGGCGTTGCCAATATGACGCCGAGCGATGTGACCGGTTTCATCGAGATCGATGTATTGCCCAACGGTAGTTTCACCGAGGCAAATGTCGTTAACTACGGATTCGAGATTTACAATTCCGCGGTTGGCATTGTTCCGGCGATGTTTACCGGTGAGACTTTCGACAATCCCACCGAGGCAAATCCCTTGCCGCTCGACGACCGGGTCGTGAGTTTCGACTTCGTGCCGGGTTTTGACAACTTCCCGACCATGATTTTTGGCGGCAGCGGCACCACCGGCCCGAACAACGAACTCCTTTCGGGCCAGCTGGTAGCCACGTTCACCGTGCCGCCGTTCAACCCGAACGGCGCGCAGGTTTATTTCGAGTTTGGCGGCGTCCCCACGCCGGGCTGGCTGTTTGGTGGGCTCGTGCAGTTTACCGAGATCGACTCGGTCATCGAGCAGCTGCCGGGCGAGATCAGCATTGCCGACAACCCGACAGTCTTTCCGGGTACGGCGATCAATGACGGCAACAACCAGGTCATTACGGTGACCAACGTGCCGCCATCGGCCGACCCCTGCGCCGACCTGGCGCCTCCCGGCGTTCCCGACCCGGCCTTTAGCTGCCTGGGCGAGGGCGGACCGCTGACCATCACCAGCGTCGGTGCCGTCGACGGTCTGGCACCACCGTTTTCGATCGTCACCGACAACTGCACCGGCGAAGTACTGGCGGTCAACGGCACCTGCACCATCGAAGTGGGATTCGATCCCACTGCGGCGGGGGCATTTGCCGACAGCTTCGACATCGTTTCCTCGGATCCCGGTTCGCCAAGTGTGACGGTTGACGTCAGCGGTGACGGGCTCGAGCCGAATATCCAGGTGACCCCGTTCCCGCTCAACTTCGTGACCACCACGGTAGGCGAGACTTCGCAGGCTGTGGCCACAGTAAGGAATACAGGTCTGGCCGACCTCGTTCTCGGCCTGATCGACTTCAGCATGATCGACGCCCAGTTTACGGTTGCGCTGGACAACTGCTCGCTGGTAACGATTCCCGCCGGCGGCACCTGCACCGTGACCATGGAGTTTGCCCCGCTGGCCGAGGTTTTTGTCAGTTCCGATATCGTGATCCCGTCGAATGACCCGGACACGCCATTGTTCAACTACGAGATCCAGGGTGAGGGCATCATCGGCACCATTGCCGATATCTCGACGGATCCGACTTCGCTGGTTTTTGACGAGATTCTCGAGACCGAGATGGCCGAACTGCCGGTCCAGGTCAACAGCACCGGCAACGATCCGCTGGAGATCACGTCGATTACGGTCACCGGCACCGATGCCGCTGATTTTTCCGCAGTGTCCGGCTGTCCGGCCACGCTGGATTCGGGTACCAACTGCTCGGTTACGGTGATATTCGATCCGGCATCCGGCGGGGCAAAAGCTGCTGCGCTGACCATCGTTTCCAATGCTGACAGCGCGCCGACGCTGGATGTGTCCATTAAGGCCAGCGCTTTTGACGGTCCGCGTATCGAGGTCGACACGATGGCCCTGAGTCTCGGCAGCGCCGGCGAACCGGTGGACGTGGGCGCGATGACCACCGCCGACGTAACGATCACCAGCACCGGCACGATGGATCTCAACGTCGGTGAGCCAATGCTGCAGGGCGCCGATGCCGCCGAGTTCAGCGTCGACAATAACGGCTGCACCGCGCCGGTCGCGCCGCTCGGTTCCTGTGTCATCACGGTAGGCTTTTCGCCGACCACCGATGCCGACAAGATGGCCGAGCTGGTTATTTCCTCCGACGACGTCGACAACCCGAGCGTAACGGTAACGCTGACAGGATTCGTGTTCCGTGGTCCACGCGTGGAAGTGCCGGCGGCTGCCGGTGAAACCACCGTCGACATCGACGGCGGATCGGGCGTCGAGGTCGGCGAGACCACGACCTTTGATCTCGTGATCAACAACAATGGTACGGAAGATCTCGAGATCACCGGTTTTGCGCTGGGAGGCGAGGATGCCAGCGAGTTCTCGTTTACCGAGGACTGTGTCGGCACCTTGATTGCGCCGATGGGCAGCTGCACGGTGACGATCACGTTCACTCCGGAATCCGCCGGCGAGAAGTCAGCCGAGCTGTCGATTTTCAGCAACGACGTGACGCTCGTCAGGGCCGCTACGATTGTTGTGCCGCTGTCGGCAACCGCAACGGCGCCGCCGCCGCCGCCACCACCGGCTGCACCAGGTTCGCAGACCACGCAACCGCCGTCGTTTGCCCGGGCCGATCCGGGTGGCGGTGCCACCGGTGCCTGGCTACTGGGCTTTGGCGTGGCGCTCTGGCTGCTGCGGCGCCGGTATCGCTGAGCGCAAATCGCGACTATGAAAAGGCCGGGCTTTGCCCGGCCTTTTTTTTGGTGGGCTAGCCGGCCTTTTGCCGGCGACCGCCGAGTGCGGTCAACATCGAGCCGACGACAACCAGCCCGGCACCACCCAGCTTTAGCGGGGACAGCGGTTCGGGCAGCGCAATGTCGGGCACGAGCGCGTTGAGGGCCACCATGGCTGCAAGCGTCAGCAGCGGGACGATCGCAATAATCGCGCTGACCCGCGACGCCTCGAGGTGGGCGAGCGCCTCGGCGAATGCGCCGTAAGCAATGAGCGTGTTGACGCTGGCGAACACCAGCATCCAGAAGGTGAACTGGTCGATATCAACGATACTGCCGAGGTCCGAGCCCGGCAGGAACAACAGCACCGCCGCGAAATAGACGCATAACAGGATGCCTTCCGAGTTCATGGATTTCAGCAGCTGCTTTTGCGCCAGGGCGTAGCCGGCCCAGACCACCGCCGAGGCCACGACCCAGGCGACGCCAGGTCCAAGCGCACTGTCCGCCGCAAAAATCAGGCCAAGGTCGCGGTTAAAGAACAACAGCAGTCCGCCCGCGAAAACCGCCAGGCCCAGCCACTGCACCAACGCAAACCGCTCTCTGAAAATCACCAGTGCGCCCAGCAGCAACAGCATAGGCGCAAGCTGGACGACCACCTGCGCGGTGCCAGGCGTGACGAAGTCCAGGCCCAGCAGGTAGAAAAGGTAGTTGCCGCACAGGCCGAGGATTGCAATGAGCAGCAACAGCCGGCCGGTGCCGTCGAGCGACCGGAATCGGGGCAGCTTACGGCGACGCGCCAGCAGCAGCGCGAGCACGACGGTGGCGACCGCAAAGCGGTACCAGGTGATGGTGACCGCATCCATGCTGACCAGCGTGTACTTGAGTGCGATGGGCAGGACGCCCCACATTAGTGCGGTGGTGAGCGCCAGCGCGGCGCCGAGTTTCCAGCGCCCGGATGTCGTATGCATGGCTTTGCCGCCTTAGTCGGTGGTTTCGCGGCCCAGCTTGCGCCAGATTGCGCCGGCCACGCGGAGCGGATCGGATTCGCCGGTGGTGTCGACCGAAATACTCAGGGCGCGTTCACCCGCGGTCAGTTCTTCGTACGACTGCTGCTGATGGGCCAGGACCGTGGTGTCGGCCTCTGACGCGTCGGCCCCGTCCCAGGCCCGCTGAGTGACCCGCTCCCGCAGCACCTTCGGATCGGCGTGGCACTCGAGAATGATCAGTGCGGCGCCGGTGTCCCGGGCGAGATCCAGGAACTGGTGTCTCTGCGATTCCTCGAGGAACGCCGCGTCGACAATCACGTCGAGTCGGGCCGCGAGCAAGTCGCGGGCGAGATCCCGTAAACGGCCATAGGTCCGCGTGGTGCCTTCCGGGCTGTAGATTCCGGCGCCGACCTCGCTGGTGGTTTTCTCATCCAGGGCGATTCCGTGGACCCGGCGCCGCTCCAGGTCGGAGCGGACACGAACGGCCGGCATGACGCAACACAGCCGGTTGGTAAGCCAGGTCTTGCCCGAACCGGACAGCCCAGTCGTCAGGACGATGGCCGGGTGGCGCGGCCGCGCCGCCCGCTCGGCCAGCGCGAGATGCATGCGATAGTGGCGTGCCGAATCGGCGAATACCTGGCTCGCCGGATCGTTCTGTTCCGCGCGGATTGCTGCGACCTTGGCCCGGACCATCGATGCATACACAATGTAATAACGCAGCAGCGCCGCACCGTTGTAGTCGCCGGTGATCTCCAGGTAGCGATTGAGAAAACGCCAGGCCATATCGACCCGCTGGCGTGCTGCCAGGTCCATCACCAGGAAGCCGATATCCGACATCGTGTCGCGCCAGCGCAACGCGGGATCGAACTCGATGCAGTCGAAGGCGGTAATGCGACCGTCGAGCCGCGCGAGATTCGACAGGTGCAGGTCGCCATGGGTTTCGCGGACATGCCCCGCGGCGCGGCGCGCCTCGATGCGTTCCGCCAGCATGGCCGACTGGACTGTGGTCCATTCTTGCAGTCCCTTGAGGGTATTGCGATCGCCGGCATCGTCGACCAGCGGCTCCAGAGCGTTGAAGTTCTCCATGGCGGGGTTCACAACGGAGTCAAAGCCGCCCCATTCGCCATCTGTTGAAGCCGCCGCCGCCTCGCCATGCATTGTGGCCACCGTCCGGGCGATGTCGTCCATGTCGTCGAGCCGCAGTTCCCCGGCAGCGAGCAGGCGGTCCAGTTGTTCCCCTTGCCTGAAACGGCGCATCCTGACCGCATATTCCAGGGCACCGCCTGAGTCGGCTTCGGCGATCTCAGGAGAATCGGCGCTACCCACGATGGCGACAACGCCAAGGTAAAGGTCAGGAGCAAAGGCCCGGTTGAGTTCGAACTCGTTGGTGCAGGCCTCGCGGCGCTGCTCCAGCGTGCTGAAGTCGAGGAACCCCAGGTCGACCGGGCGCTTGATCTTGTAGGCAAAATCGCCAGCCAGCAGGATCCAGGAAACATGGGTCTCGATCACCCGGACGTCGTCGGCAGGATGGGGCCAGGCCTCCGCACGGCACAGGGACCGGATGAGCGGGGGAAGTTTCTGCTGCGCTGCGTCGGTGTGCATGTCGAACCCTTCGTTCGCAAGTCAATCTACATTAATATGCGCCTGACAGGCGGCCCGCACGGCTGCGCCGAAAACGGACAATAGATTGAAACCCACCGATACGTCCAATCCCGACTATTTCCACAAGGTGGTCGATTGCCAGTGGGCCTGTCCGGCACACACGAATGTGCCCGAATATATCCGCCTGATCGCCCAGGGCCGTTACACCGACGCGTACCTGCTGAACCGGGAATCCAACGTATTTCCCGGGATACTGGGCCGGGTTTGCGATCGCCCCTGCGAACCGGCCTGTCGCCGCGGCCGGGTGGAAGACAAGCCGGTGGCCATCTGCCGTCTCAAGCGAGTCGCCGCAGACCTGTCCGACGAGGTTCGCGACCGGTTGCCACAGCGCCCGGCCGGCGGCAACGGCAAGCGCATTGCGCTGGTGGGAGCCGGATGCGCCTCGCTGACGGTGGCCAACGACCTGCTGCCGCTGGGTTATGACGTCGTGATTTACGAAAAGCTGGCCGAAACCGGTGGCCTGATGCGCAGCAATATCCCGCGTTTTCGCCTGCCGCCCGCGATACTCGACGACGAGATCGATGCCATCGTCGACATGGGGGCCGAGCTGCGCCTGAACAGTCCCGTCGAGAGCATGGCGGCGCTGCTTGACGAGGGATACGACGCAATCTTTGTCGGCAGCGGCGCGCCGCAGGGCAAGAACCTGGAGCTGCCGGGGCGCTATGACACCGACAGGATTCACATCGGCATTGCCTGGCTCGAATCGGTCGCCTTCGACCACATCGATTCGATCGGCGAGAAGGTGCTGATCATCGGTGGCGGCAACACCGCCATGGACTGTTGCCGCAGTTCGCTGCGTCTCGGCGGCAAGGACGTGCGCGTCATGGCGCGGAAACCGCGCCACCTGCTGAAGGCCTCGGACTGGGAGCTGGAAGACGCCGAGGAAGAGCGCGTGGAAATCATGCTGAATCACTCGCCGGAAGAGTTCATCGTCGAGGACGGCAAGCTGGTCGGCATGAAGTTTGCGAAGGTCGAGTGGCACGACGACGGCAGCGGGCGGCTCAAGTCGACGACCATCGACGAAGTCGTTTTGCCCTGTGACGATGTGATCCTGGCGATCGGCCAGGAGAACGCCTTCCCCTGGATCGAGCGAGACCTCGGTCTCGAGTTCGACCAGTGGGATGTGCCGGTTGTCGATCCGGCGACCTTCCAGTCCACCCGCGAAGGCGTTTTCTTCGGCGGTGACTCGGCCTTTGGACCGAAGAACATCATCTGGGCGGTAGAGCACGGCCACCAGGCGGCCATTTCCATCCACAAGCATTGCCAGGGCGAATCGATGACCGAGCGCCTGCCGCAAACGATGAACCTCAGCAGCACGAAGATGAGCATCCATGAGTGGAGCTACAGCAACGACTTCGACCCGGCGGCGCGCCGCCTGATGCCGCACGTCGATCTCAAGGAGCGTTTCGAGAACCTCGATATCGAGGTCGAGCTGGGCTTCACCGCCGAGCAGACCATCACCGAGGTCGAACGCTGTCTGAACTGCGATATCCAGACGGTATTCAAGGCCGGGCTCTGCATCGAGTGCGATGCCTGCATCGATATCTGTCCGGTCGATTGCCTGACGATTACCCACAACGGCGAGGAGGCCGATCTGCGCAGCCGCCTCACGGCACCGGCCGAGAACCTCGATCAGGAGCTTTATGTGTCCGACGGGTTGCCGCAAACCGGGCGGGTAATGGTCAAAGACGAGAATCTTTGCGTGCATTGCGGGCTGTGTGCCGAGCGTTGTCCCACTGCCGCCTGGGATATGCAGAAATCCGAGCTGATTATTCCCTACGCCACCGATGAGGCCGCATGTCCGACGAAGCGCAAAGCCGGGTAAACGATTTCGTCGTCAAACTCGCTAACGTGAACGGCACCGGTTCCGCCAGTGCCAACAGCCTGTTCATGAAGTCCATATTCCGGATGGGTATACCGGTGATGGGCAAGAATTATTTTCCGTCGAATATCCAGGGATTGCCGACCTGGTACGAAGTGCGGGTCACGCGTGATGGCCATACCGCGCGTTCCGGCAACGTAGACCTGATGGTGGCGATGAATGCCCAGACCTATCGCGAGGACCTGGCCGAGGTCTCGCCGGGCGGTTACCTGCTGTATGACTCGACCTGGCCCCGCAGCCGCGACCTCGTACGCGACGATGTAACGGTGCTCGGGGTGCCGCTGTCCGGGCTGTGCAACGAGCATTTTGACGGCGCCCGCGCCCGCATCCTGATGAAAAACGTCTGCTATGTCGGTGCACTGGCCGCGCTGCTGGACATCGATCTCGATGTCATTCGCGCGCTACTTGAGCAAACCTTCGCCTCGAAGAAATCGCTCGTCGCATTCAACCTTTCTGCCATCCAGCTGGGCTATGACTATGCCCGGGAAAATTTCGATTGCCCGTTGCCGCTGCGCGTCGAGGCCATGGACCAGACCGCCGGCAAGGTCATGATCGACGGCAACACCGCCGCCGCGCTGGGCTGCCTTTATGCCGGTGCGACGGTCGGTGCCTGGTACCCGATCACACCGTCGACGTCGTTGATGGATGCCTTCAAGGCCTTTTGCCATCGCTATCGGGTTGACCCGGACACCGGAGAGCGGAATTTCTGTATCGTCCAGGCCGAGGACGAGCTGGCCGCGATTGGCATGGTGCTCGGGGCCGGATGGAACGGCGCGCGTGCCTTTACGCCCACCAGCGGGCCCGGTATTTCCCTGATGAACGAGTTCATCGGGTTTGGCTATTTTGCCGAAATTCCTGCCGTGCTGTTCGACGTGCAGCGGGTCGGCCCTTCCACCGGCATGCCGACGCGCACCCAGCAGTGCGATCTGCTCGCCTGCGCCTATGCTTCTCACGGCGATACCCGTCATGTTCTGCTTTTCCCGTCTGATCCGGCAGAATGCTTCGAAACAGCGGTGCAGGCATTCGATCTCGCCGAGCGACTGCAGACCCCGGTGTTCGTGCTGAGTGATCTCGATATCGGTATGAACGACTGGATGGTGCCGGAGCTGGCGTGGGATGAGAGCTACCGCCCGGACAGGGGCAAGGTGCTCGATGCCGGGCAACTCGAACAGGCGAAAGAATTTTATCGCTATCGCGATGTCGATGGCGATGGCATTTGCTATCGCAGTCTGCCCGGAGTGCATCCGAAGGGTGCCTATTTCCTGCGTGGTTCGGGACACAACGAGCGTGCCGAATACACCGAGGATGCCGGGGAATACCAGGCCCTCGTAGACCGCCTTCAGCGCAAGTGGGATACTGCGAAATCCATGGTCCCGGAGCCCGCGATCAGTGACAGCGGCAACCAACTCGCGATTATCTCGCTGGGCTCCTGCGACGGCGCGGTGCGCGAGGCAACAGAGCAACTGGGCCGGAGGGGTGTTGCGCTGGACTACATGCGTATCAAGGCGTTTCCATTCGGGTCCGCGGTGCAGGAGTTCATCGACCGTCACGAGCGCCTTTTCGTGGTCGAGCAAAACCGCGATGCCCAGCTGCGGACACTACTGGTTAACGAGCTGGAGCCGGATATGACCAAGCTGGTCCCGCTATTGCACTACAGCGGTTTGCCGATCGATTCGCGGTTCATCATTGAAGGCATCGAGGCCTTCATAGCGAAAGGGGTCGCCGCATGAGCTTCATTCGCAAGCCAAAGATCGTCTACAAGGGGCAACGCACCAACGCGCTGGGGCTGACACGCCGGGATTACGAAGGCGGTATGTCTACGCTGTGCGCGGGCTGTGGTCACGATTCGATCACGACTGCACTCGTCCAGGCTTTTTTTGAGCTCGATATCGAACCGCACAAGGTCGCCAAGCTGTCGGGCATCGGCTGCTCGTCCAAGACGCCCGCTTATTTCCTCGATTCCGCGCACGGGATCAACGCGGTGCACGGCCGGATGCCGGCGGTGGCGACGGGCGCAAACGCGGCGGCACGCGACCTGTACTACATCGGCGTGTCGGGCGACGGCGATTCGCTGTCGATCGGGCTGGGCCAGTTCGCTCACGCAATGCGGCGCAACCTGCAGATGCTCTACGTGATTGAGAACAACGGTGTTTACGGGCTGACGAAGGGCCAGTTTTCAGCGTCGGCGGATATCGGCAGCAAGGCAAAAAAGGGCGAGGTTAACGAGCAACGACCAATCGATCCGGTCAAGGCCGCCCTCGCGCTGGGTGGTTCGTTTGTCGCCCGGGCTTTCTCCGGCGACAAGGAGCAGCTGGTGCCATTGCTGAAAGCAGGCATCAAGCACAATGGATTTGCCATGATCGACGTGCTGTCGCCGTGCGTGACGTTCAACGACCACGAAGACTCGACCAAGAGCTACGCTCACACCCGGCAGTTTTATCACCCGGCAGTCCATGCGGATTTCATTCCGCCCGCACAGCCGATCGAGGCAGGTGGCGACGAAGGTGGCGTGCTGCGGGTAAACCTGCACGACGGCAGCCAGCTCTTGTTGCGTAAAGTCGCGCCCGATTACGATCCGCACAGCCGGGCAGGCGCTTATTCCTATCTCGACGAGTGCGAGAAACGCGGTGAGATTGTCACGGGTCTGCTGTACATCGAGGAGGACCGTGCGTCGATGCACGAGATCAGCCAGACGGCAAAGCAGTCGTTGCGGGATCTCGAATACGACAAGCTGAACCCGGGCGCGGAGACCCTCAAGGCGTTGCAGTCCAGGTACCGTTGACAGTCGCTGCCTACAGCGTTAGTAATCCGCAGGAACGATAATCCGTTTGCTCGAATATTGAAAATGGTGGCGCAGGCGCGTCCCGTGGTTATAGAAGGGGCCACCGGCCGTCAGGCGGGTGCTGCTGCCTGGATCAGTCCAGGGGTTCCCAGAGTGCTCTCACCTGGTCGTACACCGGCCGGGGTTCTGTCGAAAACCCGGCGCCATCGGAGACCAGACGGACCATGCCGAACCATTCCTCGATATCGTCAGGGTCCTGCGACAGTGAATCCTCGAAGCTGAATTTCCA
>JAHEKH010000038.1 GCA_024638445.1 Gammaproteobacteria bacterium
GCGCGCCGGGTACAAGATGGGCGACGCGATAACTCCGACGCCCTCCTGGCCGAAAGCCGCCGTTTATCCGTCTCATGAGGAAGTCGCTGCGGCGCTCGGCGCTCCCATACAGCCGTGGCATTTCAGCGTGATCGAGGACCCGGCCATCAAGCGCCGGATCCGGACGGCGGCCGAGGAAGAGGAGCGTCACTTCTACGCCCACCGGGCATCACCGGAATGGCTGGCCGCCCTCGCCCCCCTGGGCACCGACAGCGACAAGCCCTTCCTGGAAACCGCGCCTTGCCTGATCGCCATTTTCGTGCAGCGCTGGGGCTACCTGCCTGACGGCCGCAAGGTCAAGCACTACTACCCCACTGAATCCGTCGGCCTGGCCAGCGGGCTGCTGATCGCCGCCCTGCACCAGGCCGGGCTCGCGACGCTGACCCACACCCCCAGCCCCATGGGCTTCCTCAACGAGATCCTCGGCCGGCCGAAGAACGAGCGGCCGTTCCTGTTGCTGGTCGCCGGCTACCCGGCCGGCGATGCGACCGTTCCCGATATTGCCCGCCGCCCGCTCGAGCATTCGGTGAGCTGGCACCGTCGGGATACCTGACGATTGCGCCAGGATTCGACAAGTACCTGATTTCCAGCCTATTTGACATAAAATTGCTCAGCATCGGCTTCAGTCTGGTTTTTCTGAGTGTCGGCAGGCTTTACACGTTTGACATTTTCCAGCGGAAGGCCGCCTGGAACCGCCGCCGTTACAGGGCGTTTTTTTCTCTTTAAATCAGTGGATTAGCAGCTTTACTGGCACCATGGATCCGATATGGCATGGTAATTGCTTTTTCCCCGTCAGAGGCCGTCTGTGCGGACGTTGCCGTTGTAAGATAAAACAGGATTTGAGTTCAGAGGAATGACAACCATGAAAACCACAATAATCAAAAGCTTGCTCGCTGCAATGCTGCTGCTGCCCTTTGCCGCCAGCGCCGCACCGATCGACGGGGAAATCATTATCGGCGGCAGCCTGCTGCCGACCTGCAGCGGCGGGGACGACCCCTGCACGATGGATATCGCTGACGGCCTGGACTTCTTCACCGATGCCGGCGACAACACCGCCATCGTTGCGGGCACCAGCGGCGATTTCGCCGGCCTGTTCGGCGCGATCGTTACGATGAGCGACTTCGTCTTCGATCCGTTCGCAACCGTCGATCCGCTGTGGACCGTCGGTGACTTCTCGTTCGCCCTGGAATCACTGAACATCATCGGCCAGACCGCCACCACGCTGGACCTGCGCGGCACGGGCACGATTACCGGTGCCGGGTTCGACGACACCTTTGGTGTGTGGACGCTGAGCGCCGACGCGGCCAGCCCGACCATCACTTTTGCCTGGTCGTCGACCACGCTGGCACCGGAACCGGGCATCCTGGTCCTGTTCGGTATCGGCCTGATCGGTGTCCTGGGCGCCCGTCGCCTGGCCCGCTCCTGAGCTAAATCCCTGATTTCCCCCGTCCGGCCTGCCCGGGCGGGGGATTTTCAGCCTCAGGAACCTTGCAGCGGGAAGGACCCCGGCTGATAATGGGAATGGCCTGATATATAAAGATCAGAAACAGGCCATATAACGATAAGCAGAGGATCAAGCAGTGAATTTTAAATTTTTAAAGAGGGGTGCCGCCCTGGCTCTGGTGGCGGTAATGAGTGTCGGCACCGCGCAGGCGGCCGTCATCGAGGGTGTTCTCAATTTCACGGGTGAAGCCGTCGCGATTCCCGGACCGGGTATCGGCGATGCCTTTGGCCTGTCTTTCACCACCGGATTCCTGGTCACCACGTCGACCGGCGCGTTTGCCGCGAACGGGGTGGACTTTGGCGACGCGGGTACGATCGCGGATTTCTTTTTCGATCCGCTGACCCCGAACCCGGTCGATCCTCTGCTGACGATTGTCTTCGATCCGGGCCCGGGCAAGTTCGCCTACGTGCTCGAGAGCATCGAAGTGTCGCTGCAGAATCCCAACTTCCTGAACCTGACCGGTACGGGCACCCTGACTGGCACCGGCCTGGATTCGACCGCATATGATTTCTCGATGAGTGTCGACGGCAGCGGCGGCCTGTTTGGCTTTTCCGGCACGCTGTCACCTTCGGCCGTTGTACCGATTCCGGCACCGCTGGTGCTGTTCCTCTCCGGCCTGCTGGCCCTGGGCGTGCGCCGCCGCGGCTGATAGCAAAACCGAACTGATCCTGCGAAACGGCGGCCTACGGGCCGCCGTTTCGTTTTGGGGCAATCGCGGCACGAGTCCCCTCCTGCGCAGGACGCCATCGCCGGCACGCTCAAACAGTCGGCGCAACCGCTTCGTGCCACAATAGCGTCCCGGATGCCTCGAAGGACGCCCCATGCGCCACCTGATCCCCGTTTTTTTGCTGAGTCTGCATACCCCGGCTTTAGCCGACCCGGTGCAGGACGTCCTGCCCGAGATCATCGACTTTCGCCATGCGATACATGCCAACCCGGAGCTGAGCAATCGCGAGGAAAAGACTGCGAAACGAATCGCCCGTGAACTGAAGAAGCTCGGTCTGGACGTGGAAACGGGAATTGCGCTCACCGGTGTCGTCGGCACCCTGCGTGGCGGCCGCCCCGGGCCGGTGGTCGCAGTGCGGGCCGACATGGACGCCCTGCCGGTTACCGAGGACAGCGACCTGCCGTTTCGCTCGACGGTCCGCAGCACCTACCAGGGCAACGAGGTCGGCGTCGCCCACGCCTGCGGTCACGACATCCACATGGCGGTGGTGCTGGGAACAGCCGCGGCGCTGGCCAGTCGCCGTGACGAGCTGGCCGGCACGGTCAAATTCATTTTCCAGCCGGCCGAGGAAGGTCCGCCACCCGGCGAGAAGGGCGGTGCACCGTTGATGCTGGAAGAGGGTCTGTTCGACAAGGAAAAACCGGTCGCGGTATTCGGGCTGCACAGCTGGCCCGACTACCCGGTGGGCATCATCGAAACGGTAAGCGGACCGACCATGGCATCCTCCGACCGAATCGTCATCAAGCTGCACGGCAAGCAGTCGCATGGCGCCTGGCCGCACCAGGGCGTCGATCCCATCGTGCTCGCGGCCCAGGTGATTCTGGCGCTGCAGACGATTCCATCGCGCAATATCGATACCCGCGACCCGGCGGTGGTCACTATCGGCATCGTCGAGGGCGGTGAGCGTTTCAACATCATCCCCACCACGGTGCACCTGGAAGGTACCGTGCGCACGTTCAGCGATTCAGTGCAGGACCTGATCGAGAAACGCATCGGTGAAATCCTGGACGGACTGGCCGCGGCAGCCGGTGCGACTTACGAATACAGCTACGAGCGCGGCAACCCGTTTCTCAACAACGACCCTGGGCTTTCGGCTCGTGCCCGCGAGGTGCTGATAGACACCCTCGGCGCCGACAGGGTGCTGGACGGCCGGCCGGTCATGGTGGCCGAGGACTTCTCATGGTTTTCCCGCGAGGTTCCCGGGTTCTATTTCCGGCTCGGCGTCGTTGCTCCGGGCACCGAGTCCGGCAGCCTGCACACACCGAACTTCCGCGCGGATGACACCGCCATCGAGCCGGGTATCCGTGCGATGACCGCGCTGGTCCTCGACACCCTTGGCCGGTAGGCGTCGTTTCCTAGCCGGTGTTCTGCAGCGCCTGCGCCACGCCGCGCACGCTCGCAAACAGCGCGTCGAGCAACTGGTCCGACTTGCGGTCCTCCGCACGCCACCGTCTCAGCAGGTCCACCTGCAGCAGGCTGATCGGATCGGTGTAGGGATTCCGCAACCGGATCGATCGCTGCAGGTTCGGATCGTCGTCGAGCAGTGAATCTGACTGCTTGATCGCCAGCACGATGTCCGTAGTCTTCTCGTAAGACGCCGTGATCTGCTCGAACACCGGTCGCAACGCCTCATCGGCAAGATCGGCGTAGTGCGCGGCAATATCCATATCCCCCTTGGCCAGCACCATCTCGACGTCGTCGATGAAGTTGGCAAAGAAGGGCCACTCACGATGCAAATCGCGCAACCGTTCCAATCCGAACACTTCCTCGGCCGCCTCCAGCCCGTGACCGACGCCATACCAGCCGGTGAAGACCATCCGGCTCTGGGTCCAGGCAAAGACCCAGGGGATAGCACGCAGGTTCTCGATTCCCTGCCCCGAGCGGCGCGACGCCGGGCGCGAACCGATCTGCATGCGTTCGATCACGTCGATTGGCGTCGCCTGCCGGAAAAAACTGACCAGGTCGGGTGATTCGTAAACGAGCCTGCGGTACTCGCCGCGTGCGACGCTGGCAATGCGCTCCATGACATCGTGCGATTGCAGCGACCGTGGCGGCTGCGGCGGATCAATATAGGTCGCCAGTGCCGTCGCCCCGGCCGCCTGCTCGAGGATGCGCAGCGCAATCCCACGCAACCCGAACTTGGCGTTGATGATCTCGCCCTGCTCGGTGACCCGCAGGCGGCCGTTGACCGAGCCGCGGGGGGCGGCCAGGACCGCCCGGTGCACTTTACCGCCACCGCGACTGATGGTGCCGCCGCGACCGTGAAACAGCGTCAACGCCACCCCGGCCTTGTCCAGCACTTCGACCAGCGCCTTTTCGCCGGTGCGCAGGGCCCAGCGTGAGGCGGCGATACCGCCGTCCTTGTTGCTGTCGGAATAGCCGATCATCACGATCTGGCGGTCGCCACGCCGCGCCAGGTGATCGCGGTAAGCGCGATCACTGAGCAGGCTCCTGAAGATAGCCGGGCCGTTTTTCAGATCGTCGACGGTCTCCAGCAGCGGCGCTACATCGAGCGGCACGTTCCCGTCGGCATCGACCAGGCCCGCCCACTTCGCCAACAGCTGGACGGACAACACATCGTCCGCACCCTGGCTCATGCTGACGATAAACGGACCAATGGCACTGGTGCCGTAAAACGACTGGCTGTCGCCGATGGCACGAAAAACCGCGAGTGTCTCGCGCGATTCATCCGTCTCGGCAAAATCCGGTACCGGCTCGTTGAGCGCCTGGCGCAGGCGCGCGGTGCGCTCGGCTGCGCTCATGTCCAGCCAGTCCGGCTCGCCCAGCGCATGACCAATCACCCGGCGGTGCACCAGCGCATCCTGGCGCACGTCGAGCGTCGCCAGGTGAAAACCAAAGGTCTCCACGCGACGCAACAGCCGGCGCATCGAGAACAACCCGGCGTGCTGCCCGTTATGGTCGCGCAGACTGCGGGCAATCATCCGCAGGTCTTCGAAGAACTCGGTGGCATTGTTGTAGCCGGTCGGCTCCTCGATCAGCGTCGCGCCGAGCCGGGCGTCGATGAGCCGCAGCAGCCGGCGATAATACATGTCGCCATGGCGGCGATGGATGGCCGCGGCGACGCCGGGAAATAACGCGGCATATTCCTCGGTACGGTCGATGACTTCGTCATTGATGCCTACACGCTCTACCGACTGGCTCAGATTGCGCGACAGCGCCACCACTTCGCTGCGATAGCGCGAAACGATCAGCTGGCGCTGATCAGCCAGCGATTCACGGATGGTGTGGGCACCGACATTGGGATTGCCGTCCATGTCGCCACCCACCCAGGAGGCGAAACGAATCATCAGCGGCACCCGGATTTCCCGCGCCTGTTCGCCATACGTGCGTACCAGCGCATCCTCGACCGCCTCGTAAAACGGCGGAATGATCCGGTAGATCACGTCGCTCAGGAAAAACAGCACATTCTCACGCTCATCGCGCACCGTCAGCCGATCGGCAGGGTGTTCCACCGTTTGCCAGGCTGCCGTCATCTCGGCGCGAATCTGCGCGAGCAGCGCATGTTCTTCCTGCGGAGTCCGCGACGGATCGAAGCGATCGGTGAGATGCTTCGCAATGGCCTGCTGTTTCTCGAGGATCGTGCGCCGCGTGGCCTCGGTCGGGTGTGCGGTGAACACCGGCTCGTAAAGAATGCCGCCGAGGTAGTCCTGGATTTCATCGAGCCGCAGACCGGCATCCGCCAGCCTCGTAATGGCGTCGTGGATACCGCGCCGCTGCGGCTCGTCGTGATCGCGCAGGTAGTCGCGGCGCCGGCGCATACGGTGCACGCGCTCGGCCAGGTTCACGACCTGGAAATAGGCTGAGAAGCTGCGCACGAGGGCCAGCGCCTCGGTCGCATCCAGGCCACGCACCAGCGAAGCCAGGTCGCTGGTAGCCGGCGCACCCTCGCGGGCGGCAATGGCCGTGCGCCGCACCTGCTCGACCGATTCGAACAGCGCCACGCCGCCCTGCTCGGCCAGCATTTCGCCGACCAGGCTGCCCAGAAGGCTGACGTCTTCGCGCAGAGGCAGGTCTTTGTCTGCAAAAACTACGGGTTCGGTACGCATCGGTTCAGTCGCGGAAGTTGACGAACTGCAGCGGCAGGTCGATATCCGACTCCTCCAGCAGGGCAATGACCTTCTGCAGGTCGTCGCGCTTCTTCCCGGTGATCCGCAGCTGGTCGCCCTGGATCGCTGACTGCACTTTCATCTTGGTTTCCTTGATCATCTTCGTCATTTTCTTGGCCAGCGGCTGGTCGATGCCCTGCCGCACCTGCACCGACAGTTTCGCGGTCGTGCCGCTCATCTGAGGCTCGCCTTCCTGGAGGCAGCCGACGTCCAGCTTTCGCTTGGTCATCTTCAGCCGAAGGATGTCCAGCATCTGCTTGAGCTGAAACTCCTCTTTGGCTGTAAGCGTAATCGCCTCGCCTTCGCCCTCGACAGCGAACTTTGCGCCGACGCCCTTAAAGTCGAAACGGTTGTCGACCTCGCGGTTCGCCTGATCCACGGCGTTGGCCAGCTCGTGCTGGTCGATTTTTGAAACTACGTCGAACGATGGCACCGCTCACTCCTCCAACAATTCTTCTACGGTCTGCGTGAAACCGGCGATCAGCCGATCGTAATGTTCACCCGTGCCCGGGCCGGTGAATCCGGTATGAATTCTCCTCACCTCGCCACTGCGATCGATAAAGATCGAGGTCGGGTAGGCGTAGATACGATCCAGCACCGACATCGTCTCGCCGGCGCGTTGCTTGTCCGAGCTGCCCGCAACGAGCAGCGGGTACTCGATACCGAACTTGTCGCGAAATGCCTCGACCTGGCGGGCGGCCTCGTCGAAGTCTTCGAGATGCTCGAACATCAGGCCGACAATCTCCAGCCCGCGATCGCGATACTGCTTGTAAAACGGCGCCAGGAAGGCGGCCTCGTCGTGACAGTTCGGGCACCAGCTGCCCGCCAGCGCAACCACGACCACCTTGCCGGCAAAACGCTCATCGTCGAGCGACACCATTTGCCCATCGGTATCCGGAAACTCGAATTCGAAGTCTTCAGCCACCAGCTGAGTCAGCTTGTCGGCATCGGGCAGCGATGCCTGCTCGTCGCGTTGTGCGGTCCAGCTCTCGTGCCAGGCGGTACCCGACCAGAAATCACCGGCCAGTTGCCCGTCTTCGAGCCGCGCCGTAAACAGGAACGCATGCGCGCCGTCGAAGGTCGACAGGTACAGGTCGTCGCCGTCGAGATCTCCGGCGAGAAAACGGTAGTCGCCGGTCGGGGTCAGGAAGGTCCCGGTTACCGTCGTGCCGTCCTGGACGAATTCACCGACGGCTTCGGTGGTCTTGCCGTCGTCATCGACGAACGTCACCGCCCAGCGCCCGGACACGTCGTTATCGGTCGAGGGCCGCGCGACAAAGCGATGACTCACACCCGGCTCGGCAGTAAACGGCATCACCTGCTTCTTGCCGCCCCGTTTGACGAGGGTCAGCGACCCGGCAAACCCCGGTCCGTCGCGAGTCGAATCGATCCGCACGTTGTACGCCGGGAACACCAGCGTCATTTCCGCATCGTTTACCGTCGCCTGCGAAACCAGGACGCGTTCCGACCCATTGATGACCGTTGCGCCGCCCTCGTCGCCCAGCTCGAGCGTAAACGGCAGCTCCCCGCCGGGCAGCGTCACCACCGCCCGCCAGTTCCCGACTGCCACCGGGGCAGCGTCGGAAATACTCGGCGCGGGACTACGCTCCGCGCATCCAGCTGCCAGCACCAGGCCGGCCAGGGCTGCTACAACCGTTCTCATCGTTCCAGGCCATCCCCAAAGGCAAGCCACCGAGAATACCCAATCGAGGGGCCCGGGGGTACCGGCTCTGCCGACACCGGACTGAATCCGTGATGACAACGTTTGCAGGGCGGCTAAAGGACTATAATCAGAGCAAGCGACAAGTCAGTTGGTGGCTCGAATGCCCAGACATACCCTGATCCTGATTCTGGCCGTGGCCACCCTGACGGCCTGTGGCGGCGGCGGCAGCGGCACGCCCTCGGGCACGAACGTTGCGCCACCACCGGTCAGCGCCCCGCCACCCCCGCCCGTCGATGACGGCACCGCCGGCGGTGGAGACGAGGAACCGGCCCCGGCGGCCAGCGCGGAATACGAAGACCTGTTTTCGCTGGGCAAGATGCACACCATGACGATCGGCATCAGCACGGCGGAGTGGGACGCGCTGCTGAACGATTTCGACGAAAACCCGCGTAACGAGGTTTTCCGCAAGGCCGACTTCACCTTTGGCGAGGGCGCTGATACCGAGCACGTCGCCAACGTCGGCTTCCGCCTGCGCGGCAATGTGTTTACCCGGCAACGGCCCGAGCTGGGCAACGGCCCACACGATCCCGACAACTCGCTGCGGCGGGTGCACTTCCGGATCAAGTTCAACGAGCAGTTCCAGGACTCCGAATCCGTTTACGGCCTGCCCTCGCAGGAAATCGCCACGCATCTCGAGAACAAGAATCGCGATTTCCGCACCGTCCGTTCGCTGAACCTCAAGTACAACAAGAATGACCCGACCTATACCCGCGAAGTGTTCAGCTACGACCTGTTCCGGCGCTTCGATGTGGCAACGCTGCGCCAGGCCTATACGAAGCTGTATATCCGGATTGGCGACGAGGCGCCGCGCTACATGGGCGTGTACCTGATGGGCGAACACATCGACAAGACCTGGGCGAAACGGCATTTCGGGCGCAATGCCTTCGTGTTCAAGTCGCTTTACCAGGGACATGGCCCGGCCGACCTCAGTACGGCTGACTTCGATCACAACATCGACACCGGCAAGATCGGTTCGGAAAAAACCGATCCCGGTTTTGTCGGTTTGTCTTTCGAGGCCTATCGGCCGGCCTATGATTTGAAAACGAAGCGCAAGGATTTTGCCGAGGGCGAGGCAGCTCTCAATGAGCTGATCGGGCTGCTGACCGGCAATCCGACGCAGCAGATGCTGGAAGATGCCATCGATATAGACGCGCTGCTGCGGGCGCAGGCGGTCAACGTGTTCCTCGGCAACTGGGACGATTACTGGCGTAACGGCAACAACTACTACCTGGCGCGCAATCCCAACGACGGGCGCTGGACATTTATTCCCTACGATTACGACATCGTGCTGTTTGACAGCATTTATATGTACGACGGGCTCGCCGACGCCTCGTTCCTCGACTGGGGCAGCGACCGGCTGTCGGGCAACCCGGTGCTGATGGACAAGGTGCTGTCATTTACCGAGTTTCGTGACCGCTATGCCGGTTACGTTGCAGAACTGGTCGACGGGCTGGCCAGCCCCGAAGCCGTCTCGCAGCGCCTGGAGGAACTGCAGGCAGTAGCCGCACCCCACGTCAGCGGTTACGACGCCTGGGACAGCGAACCCTTCAACGCGTCGCTCGCGGAAATCGAGGCCTACGTGGAGGCGCGGGTAGCCGCGGCCCGCCACGAACTCGCCACCGCCCCGTAGAAGCGCCTGCCAGGCGCGATCCCGATGCGATGTCCCCGGCCATCGCAATCGAAGCGGCTCCCGCACGATCGCAACGGTCTGAGCAGACGAGCTGGCGGTATTCTTTCAGGGCGCCTGCGTTCCTCGCCGAAGCCCTGAAAGAATACCAACAGATCGGCTGCGCAATCTCACAACCCCATCACCAGATCGATCACGGCCGGAAGCCGCTCCTACGCAGATCGTGGCCGCGGAAACCTCAGCGAGAGAGCTGTCGGTGTTCGTTTTTGGTGACTAAAGACCCCTGGAACCAAAAATGAATGCCGGCAGCTCTCTCGCGCAACCTCGCGTCAAATCCCTTCGGGATCGCGGCCGGAAGCTGCTCCCGCACGATCGCAACAGCCTGAGCAGACGAGCTGGCGGTGTTTTTTCAGGGCGCCTGCGTTCCTCGCCGAAGCCCTGAAAGAATACCGACAGATCGGCTGCGCAATCTCGCAACCCCATAACCCAATCGATCGCAGCCGGGATCCGCTCCTGCACGACCTACCGGTAACCGCGGGCCTGGAGTTCGAACAGGCGCGCATAGCGCCCGTCGGCCTGCATCAGCTCCTCGTGGCTGCCGCTTTCCACCACCTGTCCCTGCTCCAGCACCAGGATCTGGTCGGCCATGCGCACCGTGGAAAAGCGATGCGAGATGAGAATCGCGATACGGCTGGCCGACAGCCGCCGGAAGTGATCGAAGACCTCGGCTTCTGCCGCTGCATCCATCGAAGCCGTCGGTTCGTCCAGCACCAGGATATCCGCGGTGGTGCGCATGAAGGCGCGTGACAACGCTATCTTCTGCCACTGCCCGCCGGACAGCTCGCGGCCACCGGCAAACCAGCGGCCGAGCTGAGTGCCATAGCCGTCGGGCATGTCGGCGATAAACGGTGCGGCCAGCCCCTTTTCCGCCGCCTCGCGCCAGCGTGCCTCGTCCTCGAAGTGCTCGACATCACCGACCCCTATGTTCTCGCCGACCGGGAACTGGTAGCGGCCGAAGTCCTGGAAGATCACGCCGATACGCTGCCGCAGCGTCGCGAGGTCCCAGTCGTCCAGCGGCAGCCCGTCGAGCGTGATCTGGCCCGTGTCCGGCTGGTACAGGCGTGTCAGTAGCTTTACCAGCGTGGTCTTGCCGGCGCCGTTTTCGCCCACCAGCGCCAGGCTCTCGCCCGGCCGCAGGTGAAAAGATATGTCGCGCACCGCGAGCTCGGTGGCCCCGTCGTAGCGAAAGCTGACGTTGTCGAAACGCACGCCGTCACCCGGCTCCGGACCCGCCATCGCGCTGCCCTCCAGCTCCGGCGTGTCCTGCTCGAGGTATTCGTACAGCGTGGACAGATAGAGATTGTCCTCGTACATGCCGCTGATCGACTGCAGCGCCGACGCAACCGCCGCCTGGCCCTGGCGGAACAACAGCAGGTACATGGTCATCTCACCCAGCGTGATCGTACCGCGCGCCGTTTCCACCGCGATCCAGGCATAGGCACCATAGAATGCTGCAGTGCTGACCAGCCCCAGCAGCAGACCCCAGGTCTCCCGGCGCAGAGTCAGCGCACGGTCTTCCTTGTACAGGACTTCGAATATCTCGTTGTAGCGACGCAGCAGCAGCGGCCCGAGACGAAACAGCTTGACCTCTTTGGCGCTGTCTTCCCGCGCGAGCACCATTTCCAGGTACATCTGCTTGCGGGTCTCCGGCGATCGCCAGCGGAACAGGCGGAACGCATCACCGGAAAACTTGGCTTCGGCAATAAACGCCGGCAGCCCGGCAATAACCAGAACCAGCACGGCCCAGGGCGAGAACCGGAACAGCAGGACGGCGTAGCTGACCAGGGAGATTCCGTTTTGCACCAGGCCGAAGGTGCGCCGGACCAGGCTGAGCGGACGACTCGACGCTTCACGGCGGGCACGGGTGAGCTTGTCGTAGAACTCCGAGTCTTCGAACTGCGACAGCCGCAGCGTGAGCGCTTTTTCGAGGATCATCACGTTGACCCGGTGACCGAGCTGGGCGCGCAGCAGCGACTGGCAGGCGTTTATGCCGCGCTGTGCGGCGGCGATAGCGATGACTATTGCCGCTTCCAGGGCGACGAACTGCAGCACCGGAACGAGCCCATCGCGATTTCCGGCGGCATACAGATCGATGGCCGCCACCACGCTATCGACGATGAGCTGACCCACCCAGGCAGCGGCGGCGGGCAGGACCCCGGCGATGACCGTGAACACACCGAAGACGATTGCCAGCACGGCGCTGGTGCTCCAGACCAGATCGAGCGCGCGGCGACTGTAGCGAAAGACGCCCAGGAACCGGGCGGGGCTGTCGGCGGCGTCGGTAGCGGGTGTGTTCACCCGCGCTGCGGCAGGTGATCCAGGGCAGCGTGGGCGATGGCCTGCCCCCACAGGGCATAGGTTTTCGTGGAAGGATGAATGCCGTCGGACGAAAACAGGGAGGGATCGGGATCGAACTGCAGCGGCACGAAGTACACACCCGCCATCTTGTCCGCCAGCTTCTCGGTAGCATCGTCAAGCAGCCTGGCGCGTAGCCCGAGCACGCTCCGCAACGGCTGAGGCAGCCCCGGGAAGTGACCGATCGGCGGCATCGCGCTGAGCATGACCGGGGCGAAGCCGCACCGCTCGCGCACTTCGTCAATCAATGCCCGCAGGTCTTTTTCCCACTGCACCGGGCCCTGCATTCGAAATACGTCGTTAACGCCCAGCCCGATCACGATCAAATCGGCTCGAATGTCTGCCGGCAATTCTTTCAGGCTCGCACGCAAACCCGCAGCGGTCAGACCGTTGGCGGCGTGCACCCGCCAGTCGACCGTGGCGCCGGTGACACCATTGACCGCTACCGCCGTTTGACCGGCGAGACCTTCGTTGTGGTCAGCTGCGCCGACACCGGCCACGGTTGATTCTCCCAGCAGCAGCACCCGCAGCACGTTGGAGCTGCCCATGACCCGGCCTTTTCGCGGACCCCGGGCCTCCGGCAAACGGGAGATCTTCGAGCGCGTGTACAACCCCTGCGCATACAGCAGCGGGGCAAGCAGCACGGAACTGTGGGCGAAGAACCGACCGGTGGCATCCATGGCGAAAAGGGTCAGCCCTCGGTGTCGGCGTCCTTGCCGGCGCGCATCAGCTCGTTTACTGGTGCGCGTTTTTCTTCCGCCAGCTTGAGCGGCAGGGCGATCTTTTCGTGCAGCCAGCCCAGCATGTCGTACCAGATCGCGTAGACCTCGTCCTGCGCCGGCATACCAAAAGCGCTCTCCAGCTCCAGAGTCAGCAGCGGAATACCCTTGTGAATGCCGATATAACGACCCATCGAGCCGGGATAGGTGCCGAGCAGACGCAGCTCCAGCGGCCCGAGCTGGCGTGGCGGCACCCGGGGGCCATCAAAATCCACGACGCCGTGCGGCGCGTGTACCGACACCACCGCATGCGGTTCGAAGGCCTGGATCTGTTCGGCCAGCCATGCGGACTCTGGTTCGCTCAACGCCGAAGGGCCCGGATAGCGCCGCTTGTTTTTCCAGGTGCGCTTCTCCCAGTATGCAGGCGCTTCGACTTCCCAGTTCGGCGTCGGGAAGTTGCGGTTGAGATCGACACCGTTGGCATTGACCCGCTGTGACATCCGCGGCGGACGCAGCAGCCCGTCCGGATTCAGTACCGGTACAACCCGCCAGTGGAAACGCTCGCCCAGGTCCTCGTCCAGCATTGCCAGCCACTTGAACACGATGCTGACCGAGCTGTACTCATCGCCGTGGATACCGCCGACGAGCAGGACTCGCGCAATTGGTTTACCTTCGGCAGGCAGGAAGTCCTTGTAAAGCAGCGGTGTCCGGTTGTTGGAATCGGCCCCGCTGTCGAGCAGGCCGATACTGAGGCATTCCGCGTGATGAACCGAGCTGAGCTTGGCATCGATCCGACGGCAAAACGAATCGAGTTCGGCCGGATCGGTGGCGAGAGCCGCATTGGCCGTGGCCACCCGGGTAGGAGCAGGGCGAATCTCGGCGATGACCGGGGCATAGTTCCGATCGTCTGCGTGAGCGGTGCCGGCAAGCGCCGCCAATATTCCCAGGGCCAAGAAACGCAACGGGTTACCTCGCGGATGACTGGGGCAAACGTTGCCAGAAATGGCGCGGAAAAGCACCCTATTAATCGGGTTCGGGCGCCGACAGGTGCCAGGCCAGCGCGTAGTCCTGGACCGGTGTCAGGCTGTCGCGCCGTATTACGTCCAGCGCATATGTCATTCCCGGATCCAGCGCAATCCAGACCGTCTGGGTGGTATCGCCCCGCGCCCGCGACGCCCGGACCACGCGATCGCCGGTTTCCCCGGTCTCGCACAACACAAGCACCAGTTCGGCGAGCGAGGCACTGGCGTCGAAGCGCTCCCCGGCCGGAAAACCGAGATTCCACGACAGGGTCGCTGCGAGCATGGCGGACCGATCGACCTTCGGCAGGCGATAGCGCACAGTGGCACCCGATGCGAGGGCCGGTTCGTAATCGAAGCCGCGCAGCCCAGGCTCGCCACGTTGTTCTCCGGCCTGCAGAATGTGCCAGGCCCGGTAGACATCGAGCTGACCGGCTCCAAAGCGCGCATCGAGACCGTTACCGGTGCGCTCCGGTGCGGCGGCGTAGTCTTCCAGGGTTTCCCGTGAGGCAGCCGCCATCAGAATCGCGCGCACGACTTCAGAGCGACCGGCGTCGAAAATCTTCACCCCGGCCCGGTTGGTGAACGGATCCTGGCGGTCGGAAAGAGTGGGGTCTTGTGCCGCTTCGAGCAGCACAGCCACGGCCGAAGTTACCATCGGCGCCGCGGCGCTGCCGGTCTTTTGCGGCGCTACCAGGTGCGGACGGCTACGCCCGCCCGGATAGATCACGTCGTCGAGCTGCGGTGTACCCGTGCTGTGCAACCCGTCGCTGCGGCCGACGACAATGGCATTTGCCAACGATGCCATGAAGGCGAGATTGGGTTTGCCCGCCGCATTGCGAACCCCGGCAACGTGTACGACCTCATCGCGATCGGTCAGCCAGTCGGTGCGTCGCAGGACGTTCAGGTTACGCCCCGCCCCGGCCCAGCTGTGGTTCGTTATGCGAAACGGGTGGGCCGAGGGTGGCAACCGGGAGCCGAGCTGCAGGTGACCGCCACCGAGCCAGTGCGACACGCTGAACACGGCCAGGGTGCTGGCTGTGGCCATTCCCTGCCGGCCGACGATTTTCCGTGCGACGGCTGTTGCGTGCCCCGAGTGCCGTGCGGCGGGCGCGCCACTGCGATCCTCGATGGGCAATCCCGCGAGATCGCGTGCCCGCAGATTCGGCAGCCAGGTCTTCAGTTCCGGCGTCGCGTCGTCGCCGTCATGATCGACCGCGATCGACGACTCGACCTGTGCGATAGCAATGCCGTGGCCCCGCGGCAGCGACTCGCCCGCTGCGGTGCGCAGTTTTTCGTAACCGACATCGTCGAGCGGGCCGGCGATGGTTGCGCCGGCCCACAACAGGACAAAAACGAAAAACAGTCTAGGTCGGAGAATAGGCAACGGCGAGATTGCGACGCATTTGAATGGCGTCTTCGATGCCCTGGTAATAACCGCGTCGGCGGCTGGATTCGACATAGCCGAGCGCCTTGTAGAATTCTCTTGCCTGGGTGTTGGTATCGCGTACTTCCAGCGATACCTCGAACACCCCCGCAACCCGTGCGGTTTCCTCCAGCCACTCTACCATCCGGCGGCCCAGCCCGGCGCTGCGATAGTCCGGGTCGACGGCGAGCAGGTTGAGGTGCGCACGCTCGTCGCCGTAATGCATGATGGCAAAGCCGACTAGTCGCGAACCGTTCAGCGCGGTCAGCACCACGGTGTCGCGGCTTTCGATCTGGCGGGCAATTTTCTGCGGTCGCCAGATCCAGCGCAGACCGTACTCGATCAGGTTGCGTGACATCGCCGCGATAACTGCGGCTTCGCGCGGCACGGCGAGGCGCAATGTCAGTGTCGTCATGTTCATTCGACCGGCCCTCGGTAGGCAGGCGGACGCGGATCGTCCAGGTCGAGATAGCGGTCGCGCAACAGCGTCTGGCGGCTACGCATCGGCACAGCGCGGCCGTCGATGATGACGCGCTCCGCTGCGGTGGTCACTTCGAGCGGATCACCGCTCCAAACGACCAGGTTGGCCGGCTGGCCGGCTTCGAGGACGCCGAGGTCATCGATTCCGTAGATCCGCCCCGGCGCCGCGGTGATCGCTCGCAACGCCTCGATCCACGGCAGCCCGTTGGCTACCGCATTACCGGCCAGCTGGCGCAGGTTACGGGCGTTGTGCGAATCATTGATGCTAAAAGCAATCTCCACGCCGGCTTCGTGCAGGCGCGCGGCCGACGCCAGCGTGGCGTTGAGCGATTCGAACCGCTCCGGCAGGTTGGCTATCGGGTTCAGAATAACTGCGACATTGGCTTTCTCGAGCCGGTCGGCCAGCATCCAGGCCTCGGCACCGCCGAGTATCACCAGCCACAGGTCTTCCTGTTCTGCCAGCTCGAGCACGGTCTCGATGTCGCTGGCCCGGTTCGCGGTAACGACCAGCGGAATCTCGCGATCGAGCACCCACTGCAACGCCTCGAGATCCATCCGGCCCACCGAGTAATCGCGGCGGCGGCCTTCGGCGTAGGCACCGCGGTGCCGGTCGTAGTCGCGCGCGTCCTCGATAGCTTCGCGCAGCGCCAGCATCGCCGCAGCGCGGGAGCCGTGCGTACTGCCGGCACCACCCTCACCCAGCCGCACGAACAGGGCCGCGCGCTCGCGAACCCGGAAGTCCTTGTCGCCACCGAGGTGCATCAGGGTACCCAGACCGCTGACCAGGTTTGCTTCGCCATAAGCAGGCCGTGGCGCCGCCATGGCGTGGGTTACGCCCTCGACACGGTTGATCGGAATCAGCGTCGAGCGCGGATTGATTGCCGGCGAGACATCGAAGGCCGCGGTAAAACGATCTCCGGTCTGGCGGTCGTCAACGGTTTGCTCGACCCCGCCGATCTCGCGGATTCCGAGATAGCTGTAGGAGTCGACGATGCCGGGCGTGACCACGCGGCCACCGCCACTGATCAGCTCAGCGCCGACAGGTATCTCGACGTCATCGCCGATCGCGCTGAGCACGCCGTCTTCGATCAACAGCGACCCGCTCTCGATAGTGCCGTGGCGGCCCAGGGTGTGAATTGTGACGTCCGTAATCACTATTGTTTCTGCTCCAGCCGCGGTAACCAGCGCGGCTGCCAGCGCTATCCCCTTCAGAAACCTCATGGCTGGCCACCCGTATCGTCACGCGTACCCAGCGAGAAATCCGACACCGGCTGCAGAGCCGGGTCATTGCGGTCGTAGGCCAGCGCTCCGTCGATGTAGACCTGCTCGGCGCGGGTATACACGCTGAACGGATCGCCGTCCCACACCACTACATCGGCCATTTTCCCGACTTCTAAACTGCCGGTCTGCCCCTCGATACCCAGCGATTTCGCCGGATTGAGCGTGATCCAGGTGATGGCCTGTTCCGGGGCAATGCCGATCCCGGCGCGCTGGCCGGCAGCCATCGCCTTGGCGGCTTCCTGGTTGAGCCGCTGGATGCCGATATCGGAATCGGAGTGAACGATCGCACAGGCGCCCGCCTTTTCGACCAGGGCGACGTTCTCACGTATCGCGTCGTAAGCCTCGACCTTGAAACCCCACCAGTCGGCCCACATCGCTGCACAGGTGCCGCTGGCGGCCAGCAGGTCGCCAATCTTGTAGGCCTCGGTCGCGTGGTGAAAAGCGGAGACGCGGTAATCGAATTCCTTCGCCACATCGAGCATCACGGCCATCTCGTCGGCGCGATAGCAGTGGTTGTGGACCGTAATGTTGCCGCGGAGGACTTCCGCCAGCGTTTCCAGCTGCAGGTCCCGGTCGGGCGGTTCGCCACCGTTCTCGGTGTAGTTGTCCCACTTGCGCTGATAGGACTGTGCCCTGGCCCAGGCCTGGCGATAGCCGGCCACGTTGCCCATGCGGGTGGACGGCGCGCCGCCCCGGCCACCGTAAACCCGCTTGGGGTTTTCGCCGCAAGCCATCTTCAGCGTGTGCGGCGCACCCGGGAATTTCATCGCCTGCATCGTGCGGGCCGCGACATTCTTCAGGACCACGCCACGACCGCCGATCAGGTTGGCCGATCCCGGCAGAACATGCAGGCTGGTAATGCCGCCGGCCAGCGCTGCCGCGAAGCCGGGATCCTGCGGCCAGATCGAGTGCTCGCCCCACACTTCTGCGGTAACCGGTGCACTGATTTCGTTGCCGTCGGAGTGCGCCGCGACGTCCGGCGAGGGATAGAGACCGAGGTGGGAGTGGGCATCGATGATGCCGGGCGTGACCCACTTGCCGGCGGCATCGATAACTGTGGCGCCGCGCGGCACGCGAACCCGCTCGCCTATGGCACGGACCTGGCCGTCACCCATTAACAGGTGGGCGTTATCCAGCCGCTCGCCGGTGCCGGTCAGAATCGTGGCGTCGCGGATGACCGTTGTTGTGGATGGCAGGGGCGCATAGGTCGACGCGAAGGGCGGTTCGGCCTCCTCGTCAGTAGTGCTGCTGCAGCCGGTGAGAGTCACCGCTGCAACCAGCATGATTACACTCAACTGTCTCATTCGCTAATGATTATCAACACCTGTCATATCATTATTCTCAGCCGGTTGAAGCGTGTCCACACGTCGAAACCAAATGTCATGAAATCCGCTGTCATGACACCAAAAATCGCAATTGAACTGGTTCAACCTCCTGATTCTGCGCTTTGTCGCCATAGCGCCAGCCCGTAGAAAACCAGGCCCGAAACAATGACCGCCAAACCAAACAGACCCTCTGCAGGCCGCTGCAGCAATACGAACACCAGCGTCCAGCCGGTCAGGGATAAATAAATCACCGGCGTCAGCGGATAACCAAAGGTGCGATAGGGCCGCGGCAGGTCCGGCTGACGCCAGCGCAATACGAATACCCCGAGCACGGTCACGAAACTGTTCAACGCGAGGGTGAAGCCGGCAAAAACGAGTATCGATTCGAAACCCGACGACAGGATGAACAGGATTGCCAGGCCCGCCTGTACCGCAATCGCCAACGCGGGAACACCGTCACGATTGGTGCGCGAGAGGAACCGCAGCGGGCGGAAGTCTTCGCCAATCACCTGGAGAACCCGCGGACCGGCCAGCATCATGGCGCTGACCGTGGAAACCAGGAGCAGCGCCAGCACCATCCCGGTCAGCCGGCCACCGGCGGGACCGAAGGCCGATTCTGCGGCTATAAAGCCGATCTCCAGCTGGCCACGCATCGCATCCATGGGCGCGACGTGCAGGAAGGTGAAGTTGAGCGCCAGGTAGAGCACCGCGACCACCAGCGTGCCGCCCAGCAGTATCAGCGGCAGTTTTTGCTGTGGCCTGTCGATCTCGCTGCTGAGATAAGTCGCCGCATTCCACCCGGTGTAGGCGTAGTTGACGTAAATCAGAGACACGGCAAACGCACCGCTGCCAACCAGCGCGGCGTCCTCGGCCGCGGGCAGGAAACGCACCGGCTGTGGATTATCGACCATCGCGACAGCAGCGATGCAGAAACCGGCGATCACCAGCACCTTGATGATCGTGAACCCGGTCTGCAGCCCGCCACTGTTGCGCCGGTTGCTGGCATGCACCAGGCTGAGGATGATAACCAGCGCGACGGCCAGCGCATTGATGATCCATGGTGCCGGCTCACCGGACAACACAGAGGTGGCATAAGTCGCAAAAGTGATTGCCGCCAGCGCGGTCGGGCCGGCAAAACCGATCGTGGCCGATACCCAACCCGATACGAAACCGGCGGCCGGGTGATAGATATGGGTCAGAAAATTGTATTCACCGCCCGAGCGCGGCAACGCGGCACCCAGCTCTGCGTAGCTCATCGCGCCGCACAGGGCGATAAGCGCGCCGGCGGCCCACAGTAATAGCAGGACGAAACCTGAATCGAAGTCGGCCAGCTGGAAACCCAGGCTGGTAAACACCCCGGTCCCGATCATGTTGGCAATGACTACCGCGGTGATCGTGATGGCGCGAAAATTCGTCACGCGATCACCCTACCATGCAGCCGTTGTGTTAAAAAAAGCGCATGAACGGCACCCACAACCCCGACTGGCTCGTGTACATCCTCGAATGCGCCGACGCAACCCTGTACACCGGCATTACCAATGACCTCGAGCAACGGATCGCCGCCCACAACGCCGGTTCCGGCGCACGCTATACGCGTTCACGACTCCCCGTCAGCGTCGTCTACACCGAGGATGCCGCCGACCGCGGCGCCGCGTTGCGCCGCGAAGCCTCGATCAAGCGGCTAACGGCGCGGCAGAAACGCGAGCTGATCGGCAAATGAATGACCGGCGGCATGCGGTACTCGTAGCGGGCGCGACCGGCCTGGTCGGCTCGCACCTGCTCGAGCAGCTCGAGGCCAGCCAGGACTATTCCCGGGTTTACACGCTGGGCAGGCGTGCGCCGGCTCTGCAATCGCCACGGGTCGAACACCTGACCGGCGATCTCGGCACACCGGCCGGACTCTGGCCAGACGAGGTCGACACGTTTTTCTGCTGTCTCGGCACCACGATCCGCACCGCCGGCAGCCGGGCAGCCTTTCGTGAGGTGGATCTTTCGCTGGTGGTCCGGCTGGCGCAGACCGCCCGCGCCAGCGGTACGGATACTGGCATCGTCGTGTCGTCGGTGGGCGCCGATAGCGCTTCAGGCAACTTTTACCTGCGAACGAAAGGGGAGATGGAAGCTGCCCTCGCTGAAACCGGCTTCGATCGGCTCGGTATCCTGCGCCCGTCGATGCTGCTCGGCCGGCGCGAGGAATTGCGGCCGGCGGAACTGGCGGGCAAGTTCGTCACCCGGCTGGTCAATCCGCTGATGGCCGGACCGCTGGCAAAATACCGTGGCGTCGATGCAGCCGTCGTCGCCGCCGCAATGATCGGTCTGGACCAGTCTGCCTTTACCGGGCAGCGCATCGTCCAGGGCACGGAAATCGGGCAGCTGGCCGGCTAGAGGTCGACCTTGAAACGCAGCCGTGAGACTACGGCGCTGATTTCTTCGTAACGGGCAGCCAGGTCAACCGCGGTCTGCACCGCCCGCAGGTCTTCCGCCCGGCCTCGCAGTGTCACGATGCCGTCGTCCTCGTGTACCTCGATATCGCTGCCGGCGAGCGCGGGTTCATCGTCGATATCGCGCTGGATGCTGCGGGCCAGTTTGCTGGTGTTGTGATCAACATGGATATCGTGACTGTTGCCCTCATCTGCAACGACGAGGACACAACCACTCATTCCGCTGACGACCAGGGCGCCAATTACGAACAACGACAGCCAACGTGTCATGACAGCCTCCTAGTTTTCGCCGCGGTAGCGGCGCAGCCAGACGGCGCCGGCAATGAATACCGCGCCGACGGCGAGTCCGCCCCACATACCGGGGTCGGAGAGAAATGACTGGGGATCAATCAACAGTCCGAACGCACCCGCCCAATCGATGGATTCACCGCCCTGGTGCAGAGAGTCCTTGACCATATCGATGTCTTCATCGCGAAACGCGGTAGGCACGACACCCTCCAGGCGACGGGCGAGAAACACCAGGAAATCGGTGCTGCGCAGGGTCGCGGCTTCGAGCAGCGCAATACCCGCCGGCGGGAGCAGCGCCCACAGGGCCGGCGCGCGTGGCGCCCAGGCCGACGTAAGCAGCAGCCAGCCGAACACCGGAACGAACCAGAGCGACTGCACCGCCAACGCATAGACCATCGTCAATGTGCCGGAGATAAACGGCACCTGTGACCAGACGATATCCCAGGCGCTCTGACCGATGCGCCAAGCGAAAACGCTGTTGGAGATCGACATCAGGAAAACAGAGATCAGTATTCCTGCCAGCGTCAGCAGCGGTATGGTCACCATCGCGGTCGCCAGTTTTGACATCACCGTGGAGGTGTCGGTCACCGGCAAGGATTTCCAGAACAGCACGCTACGGTCCTTGCGATCGGCGTATAGCGAGTCGGTGAGATAGAAAAACCACAGGAACAGCATCACGCCATTCAGCATGATTCCCGGCACGATAAAAGGCAGCGCGCCGGCACCGAGCTTCATGACCTGCAAGGCATGCGGCTCCGTTTCGATCATCTCGCGCAGGCTCACCGTCCGGTCGCCATCGATATCGATCATGAGAGTGCCGCCGGGGCCGTGGGTCTGCAGGCCCCAGGTGTACATCACGGCCAGCAGCGTCAGGAATACCAGCGGCACGATATAGACGGCGCGGTGCTCCCACACTTCGCGGCGCAACAGCCAGGTAAAGGAATTCATGCTGCCACCCCCTGCATCTTGGCGACGAACAGATCAGCGACGCTGGGCCGGTGCAGTTCGCCCAGTTCTGCGAGCTTGTCCCGGGCGACACCCTCGTACAAAAACAGGCGTTTACCCAGGACATCCCGCTCATGGATGGCGCCGAGTGCCCGTGCAGCCTCCACGCGATCCGGAGCGACCAGCAGCTCGGTAAACTTGTCGCCGACTGCCTCCATGGTCTCGTTCAGCACAATCCGGCCGTCATTGATGAACACCAGGTCAGTCAGCAGGTTTTCGATTTCCTCGACCTGGTGCGTGGTGACCAGGATGGTGCGCTGATCGTCGAAATAGTCGTTCAGCAGCGTTTCGTAAAACTGCTTGCGGTAGAGGATGTCGAGCCCCAGCGTGGGCTCGTCGAGCACCAGCAGCTCGACATCGATTGCCATCACCAGCGCCAGGTGCAGCTGCGTCACCATGCCTTTCGACAGGGCGCGAACCCGGCTGTCGGGGTTGATGTCGGTTTTGGCCAGAAAGCTCTCGGCGCGTTCGCGGCTGAAACGCGGGTGGACACCTTCGACAAAACCCAGCGCCTGGCGCACGCGCAGCCAGCGCGGCAGGATTGCGACGTCCGCGATGAAACAGACACGCTGCATGACCTCGGCCCGTTCGCGGTAAGGGTCGTGGCCCAATACCTCCAGCGTGCCTTCGAAACGTGTCAGCCCGAGCAGGGCTTTCAGCGCCGTCGTCTTGCCGGCGCCGTTCGGCCCGATCAGACCGACTATTCTCCCCGGCTCGACGGTCAGATCGATACCATCGAGGGCATTGACTTTGCCGTAGCGCTTGCGCAACCCGCGCGCTTTCACGATTGCGTTCAACGGTCTTCTCCGTTCAGTTTTTTCAACAGCTCGCTCACCTTCAGACCGAGCCTTTTAATCCGTGCAACAACCTGAGGCCATTCCTCTTCGAGAAAGTGGGCTCGCTCCGCATGCAGCAGCGCTTTCTGCGCACCTTCCTTGACGAACATGCCGCGGCCGCGTTTTTTCTCGACCAGGTCCTCGTCCACCAACTCCTGGTAGCCCTTCATCACGGTGAGCGGGTTGAGCTGGTATTCGGCGGCAACCTGCCTTACCGACGGCAGGGCATCACCGTCGGTGATCACGCCTTCGAGAATCATCGTCACCACCTTGTCGCGCAATTGGCGATAGATGGGCTGACTGTCGTTCCAGTTCGGGTCCAAGTTGTCTCCTGGTCAGGCGGGGCAGAATATTCGTCCCGGTGCAGTAGTGTTATACATGACTATAACACCCGTACTGAGATTTGCAACCCGTCTAACCCTGTTCATGGCCCGCCGGCGTTTGTAGCCACACAGACAGCTTGAATCGACCGGGAGCATCCCATGAAAAACAGTAAGTTAGCGAAAAACCTGGCGCTGGCCGCCACCGTGGCCGCC
>JAHEKH010000039.1 GCA_024638445.1 Gammaproteobacteria bacterium
CGTCGAGCAGGATCTGCCCCGCGCGCAGCTCCCCTTCGCGTAACAAGGCGGCCAGGTCTACGACGACGCTGCCATTTTCTGCGCTCAGGAGGGTCTCCGAGCCGTCGGCGGTAAGCAGCCGCGCATTGCGAAATCGAAGCTGCGGCCCGGCCAGTCCCCAGCGTGCATCGATGCCTTCGATCAGGACCGGTGTGCCGGCCGCATCGCTGGCAAATGCCTCGATTTTCTCGTGATATTGCGGCACGAGCGGCAACATCAGCCGAAATACGCCGATCGCGATCGCCAGCAGGATCACCACCACCGAGAATCCTGCGGCCAGCCATTTCCAGAGCGTTCGTAGCATTCAGCTCATTCGACAACGGCCGGCGCCGGAGGTGCGCCGGACCCGGGTCACATTAAAACAACATCATGCTGCTCGGGACTGTAAAAAGTCTCCGTTTGCAGCCGAATCGGCTTGCCGGTAATCGTCTCCAGCCCCGCAACCAGGTCGGATTCCTCGTCGACCAGCAGCTCGATTACGTCCTGGTGAGCAATCACCATCATTTCCTTGCAGTCAAACTGCCGCGATTGCCGCAGCACCTCCCGGTAAATTTCGTAGCAAATGGTTTCCGGAGTCTTGATCGACGCCCGGCCCTCGCAGGTAGGGCACGGCATACACAGCACGTGCTCCAGGCTCTCGCGGGTGCGCTTGCGGGTCATCTCGACGAGGCCCAGCGTCGATACTTCGCTGATGTGCGTGCGGGCATTGTCCGCCGCCAGGTTTTTCTCCAGCGCCTGGATCACCTGGTTGCGATGCTCGGCATTGGTCATGTCGATGAAGTCGATGATGATAATGCCGCCGAGATTGCGCAGCCGCAGCTGACGCGCTATGGCCTGGGCCGCTTCGAGGTTGGTGCGAAATACGGTTTCCTCGAGATTCCGGTGACCGACATAAGCCCCGGTGTTGACGTCAATCGTCGTCATCGCCTCGGTCTGGTCGATGATCAGCGAACCACCCGACTTCAGCGGCACCCGGCGCTCCAGCGCGCGCTGCAACTCGTCGTCGATACCGTAGACGTCAAAGATGGGCCGATTCGCCGTGTAGTGCTCGATCATCGGCGCGATTTCCGGGGTGAACGTCGCGGCAAACTCCCGCAGGCGCCGGTGTGACTCCTCGTTGTCCACCCGGATACGCTCCATGTCGGCCACCAGCAGGTCGCGTAGCACCCGTGATTCCAGCGGCAGGTCCTCGAATACCAGCTCGCCCGGGCGGGCCTCGCTGGCCTTGCGGCCAACGACATCCCACAGCTTCAGCAAATACAGCATGTCGGCCCGCATCGCCTCGGGCGCCGCACCTTCGGCAGCCGTGCGTACGATGAAGCCGCCATTGATCTCGCTGGTGATGTAGGACTCGACCAGCTCACGCAGGCGGATGCGCTCCGATTCTTCGTCGATACGGGTCGATACACCCACGCCGTCACCCTTCGGCAACAGCACGAGGTAACGCGAGGGCAGCGTGATGTAGGTCGTCAGCCGCGCGCCCTTGGTTCCCAGCGGGTCTTTCAGGACCTGCACCAGGATCTCGCCGCCTTCCCGGACGAGGTCAGTGATATTGGGGGTGATTGGCGCGATACCGGCATCGGCCTCGATGACCGGGCGCGCAATATCGGAGGCGTGCAGGAATGCAGTTCGTTCGCGGCCAATATCGATAAAAGCTGCCTGCATGCCGGGCAGCACCCTGGAAACCCGCCCGAGATAAACATTGCCGACGATGCCGCGACGCGCCGCCCGCTCGATGAAGACTTCCTGCAGCACGCCGTTTTCGAGCAGCGCCGCCCGCACTTCTCGCGGGGTGACATTGATGAGCAGCTCTTCGCGCATCAGTCAGCCCGCCAGGGTTCGAAACCGAACTCGGTCAGCAGTTGCGCGGTCTCGAACAACGGCAGACCCATGACACCGGAATAGCTGCCGTCGATGCGTTGGACAAAAACAGCGGCGCGTTCCTGGATCGAATAGGCGCCCGCCTTGTCTGCGGGCTCACCGGTATCCCAGTAATCCGCCAGCTCGCCGGCGGACAGCGGGCGAAACCATACCCGGGTTTCGCTCAGTGCTTCGCGGGTCAACGGGCCGCGCACCACACAGACCGCCGTCAGCACTTCATGCTGACGACCCGACAACCGGTCGAGCATCGACAGGGCATCTTGCCGATCACGTGGCTTGCCCAGCACCTCGCCGCCGACGACGACGGTGGTATCGGCGGCCAGCACGACCGGGTCGTTATCGAGCGATGCAGCGACGGCTTCGGCTTTTTGCCGGGCCAGCCGGCACACGTAGTCGTGCGGCGTCTCGTTGCCGGTCAGCGTTTCGTCGATATCGGCCGGCTGGACCCGGTACGGTATGCCGACCTGGTCCAGCAGGGTGCGCCGCCGGGGCGAGCCCGAGGCAAGATATATAAATCGTTGATTCATAGGCGAATCTATAAGTTTCCCCGTTCGCCTGCGGCGATGCAAGGACCCGGGTACCACCCGGGACGCCGGACTGAATTCCAAACAATTTCAGGGAGTTGTCGTCAGGCCGGTGACGAGTCGGTGGGCTTGCCGAGCAGGCGGTGCACCGTGATCAGCACCGCTGCGCTAATCAGCAGCGCCAGCCACCAGGGTACGCCGAAGCCGGCCGGGAGGGTTCCTCCGACGATCGCAACGATACCGGTCAGCAGGGCATAGGGCAGCTGAGTGCGCACATGATCCATGTGGTTACAGCCCGATGCCATCGATGACAGGATCGTCGTGTCCGAAATCGGCGAACAGTGATCGCCCCAGACGGCTCCGGTGAGGACGCAGGCAACCGAGGAATACAGTATGTGCAGGTCGTCGGCCCCGGTCATGCCGTTGGCGGCCAGGATTGCCCAGGCCAGCGGAACGACGATCGGCAGCAGGATTCCCATGGTGCCCCAGCTGGTGCCGGTGGCGAAGGCGGTTACCGCCGCCAGCACAAAAATCATGGCGGGCAATACGGCCGGCGGCAGGAAATCGCCCAGCAGCGAAACCAGGTAATCCGCCGTGTGCAGCAGCTCGGTGACAGAGCTGAGGGTCCACGCCAGGACGAGCACGATCATCGCGAACAGCATCAGCTTGATTCCCGAGTACCAGGCCTGGATGGCCTGCTCTACCGTCAGGATCCGCTGCGCCAGCGTCATCACGAACGCCACCAGCACCGCGACCAGCGACGCCCACATCAGCGCCTTGTAGGAATCTGCGCTGCCAATGATGTCCTGCAGCGTGTCGCCCTCACCGGTGACGTACAGACCGAACAACACGCCGGAGATCAGCACGACGACGGGAACGACGGCGTTGATTGCCCGGCGCGTCCCACCCGGCAGGGGTTCTATTTCACGCCCCTCGTTTTCGCCGTGCACAATCTCCGAACCGGGCTCGGTAAGCTGACCGGTCGTGCGTGCGCGCCGCTCCGCCTTCAGCATTGCGCCGAAATCGCGCCCGCTGCCGGCCACCAGGAATACGAACAGCAGCATGAGCAGCGGGTAAAAGCTGTAGCCGATGGATCGCAGGTAAATCAGGTAGGCCGATTCGTCGTAACCCGCAATCTGTCCGACCGCCGCGTCGATGAGACCCACCTCGTAGCCGACCCAGGTGGTTACGAGGGCCACGCAGGAAATGGGTGCGGCCGTGGCGTCGACCAGGAATGCTAGCTTCTCGCGTGAGATACGCAACGCGTCGCTGACCTTGCGCATCGTGTTTCCGACCACCAGCGTATTGGCATAGTCGTCGAAAAATATCGCGACACCCATGATCGCGGTGGCCACCTGGCCGCGTCTCGCCGTGTTGGCCCATTTCACCATGTGATCGACCACGCCCTGCATGCCGCCGTTGCGCGAGACGATGCCGACCATGCCGCCAATCATGAAGGTGAACAGCATGATGGCCGCGTGGTCCGGATCGGCCACGGCATCGCGCACGTAGGTCTGGAACACCCGCAGCAGGCTGTCGACCAGGCTGGAAAAAGTGAACCCCCCGGCAGCCAGCACGCCCACCCAGGCGCCGATGAACAGCGCCGGTATTACGCTGCGAAACACGAGTGCTATAGCGATAGCCAGGAACGGTGGCACAATCGCCAGCCAGCCGGCGATGACGCGGCTGTCTGCCGTGGCCAGGGTTTCGCTGCCACGCTGCAGGCTCAGGCTGACGGGCCCGGACTGGCTGAAGCTGACGCCTTCGAAACTGACGCTGCCGTCGCGGGCGACTCCGACAAACTGCCGGCCGCCACCGGACAGCGTGTAGCTGCCTGCGGTTTCGACCGAGGCGCTCACGGTGGATTCGATATTGCGCAGGAACACCTCCGGCGCGTCTAGCACAGCTGCCGGTGCGCTTGCGGACACAAACGCCAGCATCAACGCCAAAAAGCGCAGGATTTGCTTCACCAGTGAATCCCCACGCGGGAAGCTTAACAGGAATGGGTCCCTGCTTCCCCGCCGGTCAACGACGGTGGTAAGGATGCCCCTGGAGAATCGTCCACGCGCGGTAAAGTTGCTCGGCGACAAGGATACGGGTCAGCCCGTGCGGGAAAGTCAGCGGTGAGAGCGACCAGCACAACGAGGCACGTTCGAGCACTTCCGGCGCCAAACCATCGGGACCGCCGATTATAAAATCGACATCCCGGCTTTCGCGCAACCAGGCGGAAAGCCTGCCCGCCAGGGCCTCGGTATCGAAACTCCGGCCGGTCACGTCCAGCGCGACAACCTGGTTATCGCTGCCTGTCGCGTCGAGTATACGCCCGGCCTCACGTGCCACCGCCGTGGCAGCAGTCACACCCGGTGTGCGGGGGGTCAGCGGAATTTCAAGCAGCTGAAGGCTGCAGGCGCCCCGGAGCCGGTCCGCGTACTGGCGAAAACCCTGGTCTACCCAGGCGGGCATCCGGGTTCCAACAGCAACGACACGCAGCCGCACGGCGACGGTCAGTCAGCAGAACCGACGCCACGCGAATCGCCGGCGTCCCAGAGTTTTTCCAGGTTATAAAAGTCGCGAACCCGCGGCAGCATCACGTGAACGATGACGTCGCCGAGATCGACAAGGACCCATTCACCCTCATTCTCACCCTCGATACCGAGCGGGGTGATGTCGTTCTTTTTGGCCATTTCGATGACGTTGTCGGCCAGCGCCTTCACGTGTCGATCGGACGTGCCGCTGGCAATTACCATGGTGTCGGTAATTGTGGTCAGTTCGTGAACATCGAGGGCCACGATGTCCACCGCCTTGAGGTCTTCCAGCGCTGCGGAAACGAGACCTTTCAAAAAAACATCCTCCTTCATGCCGAAACCTCTAGTCCGGCAGAATAACAGCCCGATTTCATGATGACTTCACGCACAGCATCGGGCATCAGGTACCGGGGATCCTGGCCAGCCAGCGTCATCTTGCGAATGGCCGACGATGAAATCTCCAGCTGCGTAACAGCGTGAACGAAAATACGACCGGCACGTGATTCGTGCAGATCGTCAGTGTTTTCAGTGACGCGATCCCGCAGGAGCTCTCCCAGCGGCCCGGTGTCGGGCGCCACCCAGCCAGGCCGGTGCGCCACGATGAGGTGGGCCAGCTGCAGCAGCTGGCGCCACTGGTACCACTTGGGCAATCCGAGAAACGCATCCATGCCTACCATCAGGCACAGCGAGCGCGCCGGGAATTCTGCGCGCAACGCCAGCAGGGTATCGACCGAATACGACGGCCCGTCACGACGCAGTTCACGGTCATCGACAACAAAGCGATGCTCACCGGCAGTCGCTGCCCGGACCATCGCGAGCCGCTGCTCGCCACTGGCGATGGCCGGCTCGCGGTGCGGCGGCAACCCACAGGGGAGAAAACGTACCTCGGCGAGCTTCAGAGCATAAAGCAACTCGTGCGCGCTCCGAAGGTGACCGTAGTGGATGGGGTCGAAGGTACCGCCGAAGACGCCGATCGGATTCATCAGGCCACCTCCGGCAGCGGTCGCGGCAGCCGTGCCCCGGCGAGAGCGGCAACGAGCCAGGTCAGCTCCGCCTCGGCATCACCGAATTCGACGCCCTTTGCGATCCGGTCCGCACGCCCGGCCATCGCCAGCAATGCGGTAAAAGTCTGCGGGTGACGATGCCGGTCCAGCGCTTTCCTGACCAGCGCCCGGCGGCTGCTCCACACCCGCGCCTGGGCCATCGCATCGCCCAGGCTGGCGCCATGGTTGGTGTGCCACGCCAGGCGGGCCAATGTGCGCAGCTCGCGGTCCAGCGCCCAGAGGATCAGCGGCGCGGCGACGCCCTCGGCAAACAGACCATTGAGAATTCGAATGGCGCGCACCGAGTCACCAACCAGTGCTGCATCGGTCAGCTGAAAAACGTCGAAGCGCGCGCTGTCGGCCACCGACTGCATCACTGCAGCTTCATCCACCTTGCCCGGTCCGTTGATCAGCAGAAGTTTTTCGATTTCCTGGTCGGCAGCCAGCAGGTTGCCTTCGCATCGCTCGGCTATCAGCCGCGCGGCACCGGCTGGCGCCTGAAGCCCCCGATCGCGCATACGCCGCTGCACCCACTGTGGCAGGCGGGCCGGCGGAACGTCACCGACCGGCACGAACACGCCGGCCTTTGCCAGGCTCTTGACCCACTTGGTATTACTGGTCTTGCCGTCCATGTGTCCGGCGATTACGAGGAGTAATACATCCTCCGGCGGTGACTCGGCGATGGCGACCAGCGCCTTGCTGCCGTCGGTGCCCGGCTTGGCCGTCGGAATACGCAATTCGATCAGGCGGCGTTCCGCGAACAACGACAGGTTTGACATGTCGGCCTGCAGCGCCTGCCAGTCGAAGCCCCGCTCGACGACATGGATCTCCCGCGCGCCGTAACCCTCATCGCGGGCTTTTGCCCGCACGAGTTCGGCAGCCTCCGTTACAAGCAGGGGCTGGTCTCCGGCGATCAGGTAGATTGGGGCGAGCTCTTTGTCCAGGACTGTCTTGAGCTTCTCAGGCCCTGTTTTCATGCGCAGTAGCTGTCACACTTCGGGAGATTAATCATACCCGATCGGGCTGTCAGATCCCCATTTTTGCCAGCGAGTCCATGATTCTTCGCAAGGTAAATGCCAGCGTCGGGTGAGTTTGCGCGAACTGCTCGACCGCCTCCCCCAGGCGTTCGCCAAAACCATGCTCATCTTCGGGGCGCTCGTCGACGTGCTCCCGGATCTCCGCCATCAGCTCTGCCAGCAGCTCGCGCTGCTCCGCAGACACCTCACCGGTGTCCTCCAGCTCGTCGTGCACTTCGCGCAGCAAACGTGTCAGCTCTTTATCGCTCATCCCCAGATCCTACCAAAATCGCCGCCCGGCGACCGGACTCGTGAAGCCAGATTCCCGGATGAGATTTCCCCTGCCAACACCTACAATACGAATTCATTCTCCCGGCGCACCCGCGCCATCACCACACGAGACAGGAGCTGCCCGTGCACCATTTCGACTTCGAGACTTCGTTGCAATGACCGTTCGCAAAGCACCCCTCGAAGTCTTCGCGTCACTGGTGGAGTTTTTTCCCACCATCTCGCTGAACCTGATCGTGGAAAACGAGGACGGCGAGTTTCTCTTCGTGATGCGCGGCAAGCAGCCCGTAAAAGGCTACTGGTGGCTGCCCGGCGGTCGCATGCTCAACGGCGAGACCATCCCCGATGCAGCGCGCCGAATCCTGCGCGAGGAGACCGGCCTCGAAGGCCAGGTGGAGTGGGTCTCGCCCGAGTACGTGATGGAATTCTTCGAGCTGGGTGAGCTGGACGAGCAGGAGCGCGCGATCTATTCCGACACCATGCCCGGTTTCCAGTACATGACCATCCCCGTACACCTGCGGGTGGACGGTGTCGCCAAAGTGGAGACCGACTGGCAGTCCAGACAGGCACAGTGGTCCAGGGACAACCTCTCGACCCACCCCTACATCGCTCACTACTTCGAGCGCTGGCGCGAGGCCTGCGGCTGACACCACCGTAGCCTGGTCCGTTCCGCCATCCGGGGATCGCGCCTGCAAGCCGCTCCGACGCGGAATCCCCCCGAGCTTGCGACAGCCCCAGCGAGAGAGCTGTCGGTACTTTCCTTTGGTGACGTCAGATCCTCGACACCAAAGGGAAGTGCCGGCAGCTCTCTCGCGCAATCCCGGAACCCCAGACATCGCAGGCAGGAAGCCGCTCCAACAGGGAATCTCCCCGGGCTTGCGACAACCTGAGCGAGAGAGCTGTCGGTGTTCGTTTTTGGTGACTAAAGATCCCCGGAACCAAAAATGAATGCCGACAGATGTCTCGCGCAATCCCGGCACAACACCCCAGGCATCGCGGCCAGCAAGCCGCCCCAACTGGGAATCTTCCCGGGCTTGTAACAGCCCCAGCGAGAGAGCTGCCGGTGCTTTCCTTTGGTGACGTCAGATCCTCGGCACCAAAGGAAAGTGCCGGCAGCTCTCTCGCGCAATCTCGCGAAAAAGGGATCGCGCTTGAAGTTGCTCCTACGCGGAATCGTGGCCGGAACGCGCCTCGGCCTGCTGCAGATGTTTTTCGAGTAGCGCGACATTGCGCTCGTTCGCCCGAAACATCATATCGAAGAGATCGCCCAGCAGCGGCACCGCCCCCACCAGCATCTCCAGGACGACGTTCCCGGACATTCGCAGCAACACTCCGCCCGGCGCCCCCAGCTTCGCCGCCGCCAGCACGATGTAGGCCGAGATCAGCGCCCCCGCGGCATCGCCGACACCCGGCACCAGCCCAATCACCGCATCCCAGCCGATACGCTTGCCGATGACCGGAATCCGGATCGAGCTGTCCATGAGCCTCGCGATCCGCACCAGCCGCCGACGCAGCTGCTCGTCCTGCGCCTGGTTTCTGTCCGGCCGCTGCCGTGGCTCATTTGTCGACGGCCGGTCCTGCATGCGCTCAATTCCGGGCCGGTCACCGTCCTGTGGATTAGTCCCCATCAGCTGCCCGCAGTGCGCAAGGCCAGCGCCGCGCGCCGCAGGATTGCCCGGGCCACGTCCTCCGCCAGCGCTTCCTGCAGGAAGCGTGCGTCCTCTGTTTTACCAAGTATGTCCTGCTCATCGAAGAAGTAGTCGCGCGTCAACGTCAGCGATACCGGCTCCAGGACCGTTCCCGCCTCCGTCGCGAGCGAAAAGACCACCGTGTGATAAAGCTCGTATTCCTGTGGCTCACCCCGTGCCGACACCGACAACACCCGTTCATCGGCCGTGTCGCTCAGTATCGCGAGGACCGCCGTCGCACCGCCAGGACCCGGCAGCAGCTCCGCGCCCGAGCGGCGTAGTTCCGCCTCCAGCTTCTCGATCAGGTTCGAGTTGAGGTTCTGCGCCTGCACATGCACCCGCGCCATCGCGGCCGGTAATGTCGAAGTACCACGCAGGGTGAAACCACAAGCCGAAAGCGCAACCAGCATCGACAGCAGCAAGTGTCTTGTGGCGCTCATCGTCAGACTACGACGTTGACCAGTTTGCCCGGCACGACGATTACGCGCCGCACCTCTTTTTCGCCGATAAACCGCTGCACGTTTTCGTCATTTAGCGCAGCTTTTTCGATATCGTCCTTGCTCGCATCCGGACTGGCGGAAATTCGTGCCCGCAGCTTGCCGTTGACCTGGACGATAATCTCGATCGAATCGGCCATCAGCGCATCGGGATCGGCCTGCGGCCACGACGCATCGATGACCGGTGTCTCGTTACCGAGGGACAGCCAGAGCTCATGACAGATGTGCGGTGCGATCGGTGAAAGCACTGCAATGACCGTCGACCAGGCCTCACGGCAAACGGCCAGGCCCTGCGGGCTGGTGTCGTCGTAACGCGCCAGCTCGTTGACAACCTCGCGGACCGCGGCGATCGCGGTGTTGAAGGTGTAGCGCCGGCCAACGTCGTCAGCGACCTTGGCAATTGCCCGGTGCACCTGGCTGCGCAGTGTCTTTTGAGCCTCATCAAGCGCCGTCTTGTCCAGCTCCGGCGGCGTACCCGCCTCCACGTGCTCACCGACCATGCGCCAGAGCCGGCGCAGGAACCGCCAGGCACCCTCGACCCCCGCTTCGGACCATTCCAGCCCCTGATCCGGTGGCGCATCGGAAACCGCAAACATCCGCAGCGTGTCGGCCCCGTAACGGTCGATGAGACCCTGCGGGTCGACGCCGTTGCGCTTCGATTTCGACATCTTTTCCACGCCACCGATCGTGACCGGGTCACCGTCTTCCTTCAGCATGGCCGATACGATGCGGCCCGTTTCGTCACGCTCGATGTCGACTTCGTTGGCGTTATACCAGTCACGCCTGCCATCGACGTCGCGATAAAAGGTCTGCGCGTTGACCATGCCCTGGGTCAGGAGATTCGTGACCGGTTCCTCGTTGTCGACCAGCCCCAGGCTCTTCATCAGGCGCTGGTAAAAACGCATGTAGAGCAGGTGCAGCGTGGCATGCTCGACTCCGCCGATATACTGGTCGACCGGCAGCCAGTAGCGGGCCCGGTCGTCCAGCATCGCTTCGTCGTTATCCCAGCAGCAGTAGCGTGCGTAATACCAGGAAGATTCCATAAAGGTGTCGAAGGTATCCGTCTCGCGGCGCGCAGGCTCACCGGTCTCCGGATCAGTGGTTTCGACGAACGACGACAGCGCAACAAGCGGCGAGCCCTCCCCGTCCGGCGTCACGTCCAGCGGCAGCCGCACGGGCAACTCGTCATCGGGTACGGGTACCGGCCCTTCCTTGCCGTGGATGGCGGGTATCGGCGCACCCCAGTAACGCTGGCGCGAGACCAGCCAGTCGCGCAGCCGGTAATTGACGCGGCGGCTGCCGCTCCCCGTTCCTTCCAGGTGCGTTGCAATTTCGTCGAAGGCGCTATCGTAATCGAGATTATCGAACTGCCCGGAGTTGATGACGATGCCGTAGTCGGTGTACGGCCCGTCCTCCATCGATATCTCTCTGTCATCGGCGGGCTGTATGACCTGCAGGATCGGCAGCTTTTTGGAGGTTGCAAACTCCCAGTCACGCTGGTCGTGTCCGGGCACGCCCATTAACGCGCCGGTGCCATAGTCCATGACGACAAAGTTGGCGACCAGTATCGGTACCGCATCGCCGCTGATCGGGTGTACGGCCTGGAAAGGCAGCCTCAGGCCTTTTTTCTCCAGCGTCTCCATGGCGGCCTCCGAGACGGCAACCCGCCGGCACTCTTCGATAAACGCGGCGATGTCGTCATTTTTCGCCGCAGCCTCCACGGCCAGGGGATGCTCGGGCGCCACAGCCATGAAGGTAACGCCCATCAGTGTGTCGGGACGTGTCGTGAAGACCCGCAGCGTGTCCTCCCGGCCAGCCACCCCGAAATCGATCTCCAGGCCAACAGAGCGGCCGATCCAGTTTCGCTGCATGGTGCGCACCGAGTCGGGCCAGCCCTCCAGCCCGTCGAGCGCCTCGAGTAACTCGTCGGCGTAATCTGTAATTCGCATGAACCACTGCGGAATCTCGCGCCGCTCGACCACGGCGCCGGAGCGCCAGCCGCGGCCGTTGATTACCTGTTCGTTGGCCAGCACGGTCTGATCGACCGGATCCCAGTTCACGACTGCGTTTTTACGATACGCGAGGCCCTTGCGCATCATGCGGGTAAACAGCCACTGTTCCCAGCGGTAGTAGTCCGGCTCGCAGGTAGCAAACTCCCGGCGCCAGTCAAAGGCAAAACCCAGCTGCTTGAGCTGTGCCTTCATGTGCGCAATGTTCTTGTGGGTCCAGTCGGCCGGCGACACCTTGCGCTGAATGGCCGCGTTTTCCGCAGGCAGCCCGAAGGCGTCCCAGCCGATGGGCTGCAGCACGTTCTTTCCCTGCATCCGCTGGAAGCGGGCGATGACGTCGCCAATGGTGTAGTTGCGGACGTGACCGACGTGCAACGCGCCACTGGGATACGGAAACATCGACAGGCAATAGAACTTCTCTTTCGAGGGATCTTCGTCAACCTCGAAACACTTGTTGCTGTCCCAGAAATCCCTGGCTTTCGATTCGACCTTCTTTGGGTCGTAGGCTCCGATCATGATGTTTTGGCCGTGGCCCGAAACCGGCAAGGATACAGCAAGATCGCCGGCTAGCGAGACTCGCTGCGCCGCCGCCTCACCGCGACACCGGCCATCGCCGCAGCGAGCAGCACCACGCCCCAGTCACCGGCGACCACGTACGGTGTCGAACCCGTGTATTGCCGGACCGGGGCCTGCAGGGCCCGGGTCTCGAACTGCGGCACGGTCGCCTCGATCCTGCCGTCCGGCGCGATGATGGCGCTGATGCCGGTATTGGTGGCCCGCACCAGGTAGCGTCCGGCTTCGATAGCGCGTACGCGGGCGATCTGCATGTGCTGGTGCGGCGCGATACTCTCGCCGAACCAGGCATCGTTGCTGACGTTGACCAGCAGGGTCGCCTCGGGAAGCATCGACCGCTGCTCGTTGCCGAACACGTCCTCGTAGCAGATCGACGGTGCAATCTTTGCGCCACCCGCTTCGAGTGGCCGCTGGTCGTCGTCTCCCGGCGTGTAGTCGCTGTACGGCAGGTTGCGCAGCCGCAGCCATTCCCGCACGAACCCGGGAACCGGGAAATACTCGCCGAATGGCACCAGGTGCCGCTTGTGATACGTTCCGGGCGAATCACCCAGCGCCGTAACACCGTTGTGGTACTCCCGTGTGTCGCGGTCGTACTCGATGGTTCCCAGGACCAGCGCGGACCCTTCCCGCTGCATGTCCAGGTTCAGGTCGGCCAGGTAGTCCATGATCGAGCTGCGTAACGCCGGAATTGCGGCTTCGGGCCAGATCACCAGGTCGGTGCCTTCAACATGACGGCGGGTCAGCTCCCGGTAAAGGCGCATGGTCGGCACCAGTTCTTCAGGCAGCCACTTGCGATCCTGCGGCACGGCGCCCTGCACGACGGCAACCTGCAGTTCGTCTCCGGCCGGCCGGGTCCAGGACTGCTGCTGTGCCAGCCAACCGCCACCGAAGACCAGGGCCAGCACGCCGACCGCTGCGAAACGCCATCTTGGCACCGGTTCGACGAGTGTGCGCAGGGCGCCGGCAGCGAGGGCCACGCCGAGGCTTGCGGCAAACACGCCACCGAGCGGCATCCAGCCGGCGAGCGGGCTGTCCGTCGCGCTGTAGCCGAGGCTGAGCCACGGAAAACCGGAGAGAAACCAGCCACGCAACCACTCGGCGAGCGCCCAGCCGGCCGGCACCGCCAGCAGCCAGCGCGAGGGTCCCCGTGGCGAGAAACGCGCGATGCCGTAACCGAGCAGCGCGTAATAGCAGGCCATGAAGGCCATGAGCAGCGCCATCAGCGGCAGAGCGAGAGACAACGGCGCCTTGCCGAACACATGCAGGCTGACGTAGAGCCAGTGGGTGCCCGTCAGGAATGCCGCGAAACCAAATAGCCAGCCGCGCCGCGCGGCAACCCGCGGGGTGACGTCATCCCACAGCCACACCAGCACGGCGACAAGTAACGGCGCCAGCAGGTGCAGGCCGAACGGCGCAAATGCGAGGGGTAACGGCAAGCCGGCGGCAAAGGCGATCCAGCCGCCGTACGCGTGCCAGCGCGCGGGCATCAGGCGCGCTGCCGGATCTCGTCTGCGATTTCCCGGGAGGGTACTACCTGGACCACGTCGATACGGCGGCGGTCGGCACGCAGCACCTTGAATTCGAACCCGGCAAAATTGAGCTTCTCGCCGCGACGCGGCATACGCCCCAGTTCGTTCATGATCAGCCCACCGATGGTGTCGTATTCCTCATCGCTGAGTTCGCATTCGAAATAATTGTTGAACTCGTCGATCCGCGTCAGCGCCCGGACCTTGAAGCGGGTGTCGCCGTCGCGCTGGATGTATACGTCCTCGATAATATCGTGCTCGTCGTCGATATCGCCGACGATCTGCTCGATAACATCCTCGATGGTGATCAGGCCGGAAACGCCCCCGTACTCGTCCACCACGATGGCCATGTGGTTGCGGCTGGCGCGAAATTCCTTCAGCAGCACATTCAGCCGCTTGCTCTCCGGGATGAACACGGCAGGCCGCAGGCACTCGCGGATATCGAAACGCGCCTCGCCGTTCTCGGCAAAGAACCGGAGCAGATCCTTGGCCAGCAGGATGCCGACCACTTCATCGCGGTTCTCGCCCACGACGGGGAAACGCGAATGCCCGGATTCGACGATCTTTTCGATCAGCGCATTGGGTTCGGCGTCACGCTCGACGACGACCATGTGGGCGCGCGGCACCATGATGTCGCGCACCTGCTCCTCGGCGACATCGAGCACGCCCTCGAGCATGCGCTGGGCATCCTTGTCGAAGAGATCACGTTTTTGGGCTTCCCGGAGAAGCTCCAGGAGTTCGTCCCGGTCCCGTGGTTCGCCCGCCAGCGCGTGCAACACACGTCGCAACCAGTGGGGGGCTCCGGAACCGTTACTACTCGGAGGGTGGTCGTCGCTCATTGCGGGGGATTCGATCCCTCGTCTGCGACCGGATCGCCGGTCTCGTAGGGATTGGAATAGCCCAGACGGCCGAGGATGTCCACCTCCTGGGTCTCCATTCTGGCCGCCTGGGTCTCCTCCAGGTGGTTAAACCCCTGTAAATGCAGGATTCCATGCACCACCAGGTGGGCCCAGTGCGCCGCGGCCGTCTTGCCCCGGGCGGCGGCCTGCGCCGCCACGACCGGCGCGCAAATGACTACGTCGCCCAACAGTTCTACCCCGGCATCCGCCGGCAACCCGGCCGGAAAAGCCAGCACGTTGGTGGCGCCGTCCTTGCCCCGATAATCCCGATTCAGCGTGGCGCCCTCGTTGGCATCGACGATGCGAACCGTCAGCTCGGCCTGCGCGTTGGCCGGCAGCAGGGCAGCCGTCGCCCAGCGACGGATGTCCTCCACAGTCGGCACGCCATCGGTCTCGACAGCGTACTGCACATCGACACCATCGCTCATGACTTGTCGTCGTGAGCCTGGTACGCCGTGACGATTCGCTTGACCAGGGGGTGTCGCACCACGTCACGGGCATTGAAGTGGACAAAACAAACGCCCTTGAGATCCTGCAGGACGTCGATCGCGTTGACGAGGCCGGACTGGCGATGCCCCGGCAGGTCTGTCTGGGTAATATCGCCGGTCACCACCGCACGCGACCCGAAGCCGATACGGGTCAGGAACATTTTCATTTGCTCGACGGTGGTGTTCTGGGCTTCGTCGAGGATGACAAAAGACTCGTTGAGTGTGCGGCCACGCATGTAGGCCAGCGGCGCAACCTCGATCACGTTGCGCTCGATAAAACGCGCGACCCGATCGAAACCGAGCATTTCGTACAGCGCATCGTAGATGGGCCGCAGGTAGGGATCGACCTTCTGCGCCAGGTCGCCGGGCAGAAAGCCCAGGCGTTCCCCCGCCTCGACCGCCGGTCGCACCAGCACGATGCGGCGCACCGCTTCACGCTCGAGCGCATCGACCGCGCAACCGACCGCCAGGTAGGTCTTGCCTGTTCCGGCCGGGCCAATCCCGAAAGTCAGGTCGTTCTTGCGAATACTGTTGACGTAGTCGTGCTGGTTGCCGCCACGCACCCGGATGAGAGTGCGCCGGGTCTTGATCAGCAGCTGCTCGTCGCGATCGTTGTCGTCCATGCCGAGGTGCTGCAGCGCCATGTGTACGGTCTGGGGCGTGATGTTTTCTTTCTCGGTCAGGGCAAAAAGCTCGCCCAGGATATCGCGTCCGGCTGCGGCGTCTTTGCTCGAGCCGGTAACCCGAAAATGACTGCCGCGATTGCCGATCTGCACGTCGAGACGTTTCTCGATCTGGTGCAGGTGCTCGTCGAGCTGGCCACAGAGGTTGGCCAGCCGTTCGTTATCGGCGGGCTCCAGCGTAAATTCCTGGGTGACTGTGTCGTTCAAGGCTCGCTCAGGCAGTGGCGCGACGGGCCGGCTCTGTCAGCCGTCCACGCAGGGAATTGGGCAACGCCTCGGTCACGGCTACGGTGGCGAAGTCGCCGATCAGCGATGGGTCGCCGTCGAAATTGACCCAGCGGTTGTTCTCGGTCCGCCCGGCGAGCTGGCGGTCGCTCTTTTTCGACCTGCGCTCGACCAGGACCACCTGCTCGGTGCCGACCATGGCCTGCGAAATCTCAGCCGCCTGCTGGTTGATCCGCGCCTGCAGCAGCGCCAGCCGCTGCTGCTTCGTCTCTTCGCTGACCTCATCGGGCAACCCGGCGGCGGGTGTACCGGGACGACGGCTGTAGATGAAACTGAAAGACTGATCGAAGCCGATATCGGCGATCAGGTTCATGGTGTTCTCGAAATCGTCGTCGGTCTCACCCGGAAAGCCGACGATGAAATCGGAAGAAATACTGATCCCGGGCCGCACCTCGCGCAGGCGCCGGATCTTCTGCTTGTACTCCAGCGTCGTGTGACCGCGTTTCATCAGCGCGAGCACCCGGTCGGAGCCGCTTTGCACCGGCAGGTGAAGATAGTTGGCCAGCTTGTCCACCGACGCATAGGCCTCGACCAGGCTGTCGGAAAATTCCACCGGGTGCGAGGTCGTGAAGCGAATCCGGTCGATCTCGTCGATCGCCGCCACGTAATGGATCAGCGTGCCGAGATCGACGACGGTGCCGTCGTGCATCGGACCACGATAGGCGTTGACGTTCTGTCCCAGCAGGTTGACCTCGCGCACGCCCTGGCGGGACAGGCGTACCACTTCGGCGATAACGTCGTCGAAAGGCCGGCTGAATTCCTCGCCCCGCGTGTACGGCACGACGCAGAATGAACAATACTTGCTGCAGCCTTCCATGATCGACACGAAAGCCGTTGGCCCCTCGGCCCGCGGTTTCGGCAGGTGATCGAATTTCTCGATTTCCGGAAAACTGACGTCGACCACCGCCCGCCCGCGGGACTGCGCGTCGGCAATCAGCTGTGGCAGCCGGTGCAGGGTCTGCGGCCCGAAGACCACGTCGACACAGGGCGCCCGGCGGGTGATCGCATCGCCCTCCTGGCTGGCCACGCAGCCACCGACACCGATGATCACCTCCGGCCGCTGCGCCTTGAATTGCTTCCAGCGCCCGAGAAGAGAAAAGACCTTCTCCTGCGCTTTCTCCCGGATCGAGCAGGTGTTCAGCAGCAGCACGTCCGCCTCGGCCGGATCGGCCGTAACCTCCAGGCCATGGGATTCCCGCAGCACGTCGGCCATCTTGGCCGAGTCGTACTCGTTCATCTGGCACCCGAAGGTCTTGATGTGCAGCTTGCCGCTCATGGACTCATATTCTATCGCAGCATCGTGGAGCCGTCGGCGTCGACCGCGGCCCGGGCGCTGCCGTTAACGGATATAACCGAGACTCTCCAGCTTGACGATGACGCGGTGCGCCGCGTGATCCGGAGTGACACCGACGGTATCCACGACCAGCTCGGGGTCTTCCGGGGTTTCGTAGGGGTCGCTGATGCCCGTGAACTCCTTGATGATCCCGGCGCGGGCCTTGGCGTACAGGCCCTTGCGGTCACGTTGCTCACAAACTTCCAGCGGCGTTGCGACGTGCACCTCGACGAAGCCGCCACCCGGCGTTACCAGTTCGCGCACCTGGCGGCGGGTCGAGGCATAGGGCGCGATCGGCGCACAAATAGCCACACCACCGTTCTTGGTGATCTCGCTGGCGACAAAACCAATGCGGAGAATATTCAGGTCGCGGTGCTCCTTGGAAAAACCCAGCTCGCTGGACAGGTTTTTCCGCACGATGTCGCCATCGAGCAGCGTGACGCGACGCTCGCCCATTTCCATCAGCTTGACCATCACGGCATTGGCGATGGTGGACTTGCCGGAACCCGATAACCCGGTAAAGAACAGGGTAAAGCCCTGCCTGTGCCGGGGCGGATGCGTCTTGCGCAGCTCCTGCACCACCTCCGGGTAAGAGAACCAGTGCGGAATCTCCAGCCCTTCCTGCAGGCGGCGGCGAAACTCGGTGCCGGAGATGTTCATGACCTGCTCACCCTCACTGACCTCGTCGGCGGGCACGAACTGGGCGCGGTCCTGAACGAACACCATCATCTTGAACGGCACCATTTCGATACCGAGCTCGTCGGCATGTTCGGTTACCAGCTCCTGGGCATCGTAGTGACCGTAAAACGGCTTGCCGTTGCTGTCGTCGCCCGGACCGGCATGATCGCGACCGACAATGAAATGGGTGCAGCCATAGTTCTTGCGAATGATGGCGTGCCACAGCGCCTCCCGCGGACCGCCCATGCGCATGGCCAGCGGCAGCAGGCTCAACGTGGTGGTCTGCTCGGGATAGTGCTTGAGCAACCGCTCGTAACAACGAACCCGGGTGTAGTGATCGATATCGCCCGGCTTGGTCATGCCGACCACCGGGTGAATCAGCAGGTTGGCCTCCACCTGGCGCGCCGCGCGGAACGTGAGTTCCTGGTGGGCGCGGTGCATCGGGTTGCGGGTCTGGAACGCCACGACCTTGCGCCAGCTGTGCTTGCGAAACATGGTCCGCATCTCGGCGGGGCTGTGCCGGAGGTGCTTGAAGTCATAGTGCACCGGCGCATCGATGCCGTGCAGACGCCCGCCCACATAAACCGGGTTTGAGCGATTCAGCAGATAGTCGACGGCCGGGTGCTTCTCGTCACGCGTGCCGTACACCTGCTCGGCCTCGGCGCCCCGGTCGGGTGTCCAGATGTCGGAAACCACCAGCGTGGCGCAGTTGACCCCCTCGAGATCCCGCAGGGCAATCGATTCCCCGGGCTTGAGGCCCTTGGCGAATTCCTCGGTTACGTCGAGAGTGACCGGCATCGGCCACAGCGTGCCGTCGGCCAGGCGCATGTCCCGGCAGACACCCTCGTAGTCGTCTTTACCCAGGAAGCCTTCGAGCGGCGAAAAGGCGCCATTCAGCAGAAGCTCGATATCGCAAAGCTGACGGGGCGTGAGATCCCACGACGGATAGTCGCGTGCATTCTGGCGTTCCGTGTCACAGGCTTCGCCGGCGAGGTACAGGTCTTTGAGCACGCCACCGTGGGGTGCGATCAGGTCGGTCATTTTCTTGTCCCTAATTCTTGGTAGCCGGCCCATGCCGGCCGGGCAGTTTAGCGCGAGTAAAACGTCGGGTTATTGCAATTTGACGAAATCAGGCCGTATCAGAACGGAATATCGTCGTCGAAGTCGCCACCGGAGGGGGCACCGCCGCCGCCACTGCTGCCACTGCTGCCACTGCTGCCGCCACCGGAAGGACGACCACCGCCGCCACCCATCGGCGCACCGCCCTCGCGGCCGCCCAGCATCTGCATTTCGGCGGCAACGATTTCGGTGGTGTAACGGTCGTTACCATCGCGGTCCTGCCACTTGTTGGTGCGCAGGCTGCCTTCGACATAGACCTGGCGCCCTTTGCGCAGGTACTCACCCGCAATCTCGGCCAGCCGGCCGAAAAACACTACGCGATGCCACTCGGTGCGCTCTTTGGTCTCGCCGGAGTCCTTGTCGCGCCACGATTCGTTAGTTGCAATGCGAATCTTCGTCACCGCGGTGTTGTTGGGCGAGTAACGGGTTTCGGGGTCGTCGCCGAGATTGCCGACGAGTATGACTTTGTTGATGCCGCGGGCCATGGGCTGCTCCTGTCTGGTCTGGCGGCCGCGGCTGGGCCACGGCATTGAGAAAGGGGCCGTATTGTAGGCGCTGGACCGGGAAAACAACACCCGCCAAACGACGGTTTCGCGCCCGATTCGGGGCTTAGCGTCGCGCCAGCAGCAGGACCAGCAGCCACAGCCCGGCCGCCGCTGCCGCAGCCACGGCCACCCACTCCCAGCCGCCCCCCAGCAGCAGGCCGCCACCGAGACCGCCGGCGAAGGCGCCGAGAAACTGGCTGGTGGCAAATACCCCAAAAGCACCGCCCCGGGCCGCGGGTCCGGCCAGCTCGCCCAGCCGGGCCGGCAGGCGGGCCTCGAGAAAATTAAAGCCGGCGAAAAACAGCGCCAGCGCGAGGATCGCGTGTGCCGGCACACCGGCCGCGAGCAGACCGAGCTGGCCGAGGCCGAGAAATACGATGGCCACGGCCAGGACGGCCAGCGGCCGTCCCAGCCTTTCAAAGGCCAGCACCAGCGGCACCGTGCCGGCCAGCGACAGCAGCATGGCCAGGAAGTACACCCGGCTGTGGCCACCGGCAGGCAGCGCCATCACGTCCTGGAGCAGGGTCGGAACGGCCACAAAGGTGGCGGTGAGAATGGCGTGCAGCAGGAAAACACCGAGATGAACCGGGTAGAGCCCGGGATCGGCCAGCCCATCGCTCCACCGTGAACCGGCGACAGTTGCGGGGGGCGACCAGCCACCTGGCGCAGCAACCGTAACCGCAAGCGCCACCCCCGCCAGTAAGGCACCCAGCCAGAACAACCCGCTCACCCCGATCGCGGCGGCCAATACCGGGCCGAGCGCCAGGGCAACGAGGAAGGCGGCCCCGATACTCACCCCGACCACCGCCATGACGCGGGTTCGCACCGGGTCGCGAGTGAGGTCGGCCGCCAGCGCGGTAACCGCGGCTGAAATAGCGCCGGCGCCCTGCAGGATGCGGCCGGCGATAATGCCCGTCACGCTGTCGCTGGTGGCCGCGAGCAGGCTGCCGGCGGCAAAAACCAGCAGACCGGCGACGATAACCCGCTTGCGCCCGATGCGATCCGACAGCAGCCCGGCCGGCACCTGCAGCAGCGCCTGGGTAATGCCGTAGGCGCCAACCGCGAGCCCGGCCAGCAGCGGCGTGCCACCCGGCAGCGCGCGGACGTGGAGCGCCAGCACCGGCAGCAGCACAAAAAGACCAAAAAGCCGCAATGCGAGTATGAGCGCGAGCGCAACCGTGGCGCGGCGCTCACCGGCGGTCATGGCCACGGCGCGCCGGGCATTTAGGCTGGCATTCATTAATTTACTGGAAGTTACTTTGCGCCGCCGAGCGCGGGCGGCGTATATTAACAGGTTGTTTCTCAAACGGCTCCCGGCATGCAGTCAATCCAGGTTCGCGGCGCGCGAACGCACAACCTGCAAAACGTCGATCTCGATCTCCCCCGCGACCGGCTGATCGTGATCACCGGCCTGTCCGGGTCGGGCAAGTCGTCGCTGGCGTTCGACACGATTTATGCCGAAGGCCAGCGGCGCTACGTCGAGTCACTGTCGGCCTATGCCCGGCAGTTCCTGTCGATGATGGAAAAACCGGACGTCGACCATATCGAGGGTCTGTCGCCGGCCATCTCGATAGAGCAGAAATCGACCTCGCACAACCCCCGCTCGACGGTGGGCACCGTCACCGAGATCTACGATTACCTGCGGCTGCTGTTCGCCCGCGCCGGCATCCCGCGCTGCCCCGATCACGGCCTCGACCTGGCGGCACAGACGATCAGCCAGATGGTCGACCAGGTGATTTCCCAGGACGAGGGCTCGAAGCTGATGCTGCTCGCCCCGGTCGTGCAGTCCCGCAAGGGAGAGCACAACAAGCTGATCGACCAGCTGCGCGCCGACGGCTTCGTGCGTGCGCTGATAGACGGCGAAATCTGCGAGCTGGACGACGTCCCGAAGCTCGACGGCCGGCGGCGCCACGATATCGATGTGATCGTCGACCGCTTCAAGGCACGCCCCGGGCTGGAACAACGCCTGGCCGAGTCTTTCGAGACCGCGCTGCGTCTCGCCGACGGCGTGGCCAAGATCGGCTGGATCGACGACCCGGCGCGCGCGCCGCTGATATTTTCCGACCGCTTCGCCTGCAACCAGTGTGGCTACAGTCTGTCGGAGCTCGAACCGCGGCTGTTTTCTTTTAACAACCCGGCCGGCGCCTGCACCACCTGCGACGGTCTCGGGGTCGAGCAGTACTTCGACCCCGCCCGCGTAGTCACCAACCCGCACCTCGGCCTCGCGAGCGGCGCGATTCGCGGCTGGGACCGCCGCAATCCGTATTACTTCCAGCTCATCCAGGGGCTGGCGGCGCACTACAAGTTCGATATCGAGAAGCCGTTCGAAAAGCTGACCGGACGCATCCGCGACATCGTGCTGTACGGCAGCAAGGGCAAGCGGATCGCGTTCAGCTACCCCGACGGCAGCGGCGGCCTGTCAACGCGCAAGCACGCGTTCGAGGGCATCCTGCCGAACATGGACCGGCGTTACCACGAAACTGAGTCTTCTACGGTGCGCGAGGAGCTGTCGAAGTACCTGAACCAGCAGCCCTGCCCGGCCTGCAGCGGCACCCGTTTAAATGAGGCCGCCCGCAACGTCTTCGTGGGAGAGACGACGCTGCCCGGTATCACCTCGCGTTCGGTCGGCGACGCCAAGGCATTTTTCGAAACGATGACGCTGCCCGGCTGGCGCGGCGAGATCGCCGACCGGATCGTTCGCGAGATCGGCGACCGGCTGCGATTCCTGTCCAACGTCGGACTGGATTATCTCTCGCTGGATCGCAGCGCCGACACCCTGTCCGGCGGCGAGGCTCAACGCATCCGGCTGGCCAGCCAGATCGGTTCCGGGCTGGTCGGCGTCATGTACATTCTCGACGAACCGTCGATCGGGCTGCACCAGCGCGACAACCAGCGGCTGCTGGCCACGCTCACGCACCTGCGCGACCTCGGCAACACCGTCATCGTCGTCGAACATGACGAAGAGGCCATCATGGCCGCCGACCACATCGTCGATATGGGTCCCGGCGCCGGTGCCCACGGCGGCCAGGTGGTTGCCCAGGGCACACCAAAAGCCGTGGTGAATGACCCCGCCTCGCTGACCGGCCAGTACCTGTCAGGCAGGCGCGAAATTCCGGTGCCCGATGAGCGGGTGGCCATCGACGAGGACCGCAAGCTGGCGATCCGTGGCGCGCGTGGCAACAACCTGAAGAACATCGATGTCGAGATACCGCTGGGCGTGCTGACCTGCGTGACCGGGGTGTCCGGTTCAGGGAAGTCGACGCTGATCAACGACACGCTATATGCCCGCGTCGCGCGGGAGCTGAACGGTGCCGCAACTGATCCCAAGGACTGCAAGTCGATCGAGGGTCTCGACCAGATCGACCGGGTGGTCGATATCAGCCAGCGGCCGATCGGCCGCACGCCACGCTCGAACCCCGCGACGTATACCGGTCTGTTTACGCCGATCCGGGAGCTGTTTGCCGGCACCCAGGAAGCCCGCGCCCGGGGTTATAAACCCGGACGCTTCAGCTTCAACGTCCGCGGCGGCCGCTGCGAGGCCTGCCAGGGCGACGGCGTCATCAAGGTGGAGATGCACTTCCTGCCGGACATCTATGTCGCCTGCGACGTCTGCAAGGGCAAGCGGTACAACCGCGAGACGCTGGAGGTACGCTACAAGGGCTACAACATCCACCAGGTGCTGTCGATGAGCGTCGAGGAGGCCCTGGAGCTGTTTTCACCGGTCCCGGTGATCGCCCGCAAGCTGCAGACGCTGCTCGACGTGGGCCTGTCCTACATCCAGCTCGGTCAGAACGCCACGACGTTGTCGGGTGGCGAGGCGCAACGCGTGAAGCTGGCCCGGGAGCTGTCAAA
>JAHEKH010000040.1 GCA_024638445.1 Gammaproteobacteria bacterium
AAATCACTGGCCAGCGCTTCGCTCGATGCCCTGTCCCTGCGGTAGTGGCGAAAAGCGTAACCGTCGAAACGATTCAGTCCGTCTTCGGTGCCAAACCATATTAATCCACTGGAATCCTGAAGGATTGCCTGGACATGGCTCTGCGAGAGCCCGTCTTCTACGGACAGGCGGTTGAAGTGCATCGGTTGGGCTGCGAACGCAGCCGGAACGAGCATCGTCGTAACCAGCCAGCCCAGCGATAAACGAAGATGCCTGAAAATCCAGGTTTTTCGGACTTTTGCAGTCATGTATCCAAGACTAGAGTCTTTGGGGTGCCGGAGGCGTGATTGACCTCCCAGAAAAAGCCCGGGCAGGCGCACTCATTTGACTTAATCTGTCGGGGCCAGCGCTTCTTCCGAATGTTGCATGGTTGTCAGAAATACAGCCGCGTCTTCCGCCGGAAGCGGACGGGAGTAGTAGAAGCCCTGCGCCATCTCACACCCCTGCTTGACCAGGAAATCTGCCTGCTCCTCGCTTTGTACGCCCTCGGCAATGACAATGAGGCCAAGTTCCTGACCAATGGCAATCATAGCCGCGCACATTGCGGCACAACCGGGATCCTCGCCCAGGCCCGCGACGAAGGACGTGTCTATCTTGATGCCGTCAATAGGCAGGTCCTGCAGTTCTCTCAATGAGAAATGACCGGTCCCAAAGTCATCGATTACCAGCGCAACGCCGAGCGACTTCAATGCACGCAGTGTTTTCTCACCGGCACGGTTACGAAGCAGACCGGACTCGGTGAACTCCAGCTGCAGTCTTTCGCCGTCGAGTCCTGTCTCTTCCAGGGCAGCCTCGACCAGCTGGGGGAGATCGTGGCGGCTAAATTCTCGATTGGACAGATTGACCGATACAACCGTACGACCGTCCAGATCGAGGGATGCCGCAAACCGGCAGGCCGTGACCAGGGCCTGTTCACCGATATTTCGGATTAATCCTGCCGTTTCAGCAAGCGGAATAAATTCTTTTCCGGGCAAGAGTCCGCGGAAGGGGTGGCGCCAGCGTAGCAGTGCTTCCAGGCCGGTCACCTTGCCGCTGATGAGTTCCATGCGCGGCAGGTAATGCAGTTCCAGCTGGCTTTGCTCGATGGCCCATCTCAGTTCCCGCTGCAGGTCCACGCCGAATCCCGGTCTGCCGGAGAAGCCATCACCTGACTGCGTGTTCAATGCCGCTCGTGTGTTGTGGAACAGGGTGGGTGCATCGTTACCATCTTCCGGGAAGCAGCCGATTCCGATGCTGGGGCTGGTGGGAAGGCATAGCCCTTCCAGGCTGATCGGCTCTTCGAAGGCTTTTTCGACCCGGGTTGCCAAGGAAACCAGTTCTTCCCTCGAACGCAGTTCTCGAACCACCAGCACAAACTCGTCACCGTCGACCCGCGCTGTCGACCCGTCGGCGCGGAACTGCGACAACCCATCCTCGCGGCGCAGGCAGCCTTCGATGCGTTGGGCAACAGCCTGAAGGACCCGGTCGCCGATTTCGCGTCCCAGCGTTTCGTTGACTCGTCCGAATTGCTTGAGGTCCAGGCAAAGCAATCCCACCCTGGTCTCGCGCAGCCGGGCCTCTGCCAGAATCCCCTCGAGATCAATCAGAAAGCGGTCCTGAGTTGCTAGCCCGGTAAGCGTGTCTATCAGTCTCGGCTCCGGCTTTTCCGTCGATCTGTCTAGGGGCCGGATTGCGACCAGCATCCGGTTGCGGGCGATGACGAACAGGCGGACCTCATGAGTATTGCCGGGCTGCGGATCGAAACACAACTCGAACTCGTGACCGCGCCGATTGTGCAAAGCCTTGCGTATATTCTTGTGCATCTTCTCCGCCGCCGCTGAAGGCCAGCATTGGCGGAACGGCTTGCCGATGAGATCTGCAGGGCGAATCAGCCGGTCGCCAGCACCACCACCGTGGTAACAGGTCACGGTGCCGCGCCCGTCCGTCTCCAGAAAAACATCGGGAAGAGCGGCAAGGGCCGGATTATGTTGCGGTACGTTGTTCGGCATCGTCATAGAGTAGCTGTTCAGCACACCCTGTCTCGCTGAGCACGGTCACAGATTTTATTGTCGTGGCAAGCCTGTTTAACCACCGTTATGTGAGCAGAGTCACAAACCACGATGGCGGCCAATGAAGGTCAACACGGCGATTTTTCCGCATATCTGATGAAATAACGCTCGTCACTAAACGGATTTTTTTCGACGGGGAATCTCGATGCAGCGTAAACAACTGATAATCGCATTAGGTCTGACGGCGCTCCTCGCCGCCGGGGCCGAGTTATTTACGATTCGCCATGCAACGGTGCCGGCAGCTGTGTCGGGGGTCGATGCCTATATCGTCCAGGGCGATGAGTACAGTGCGGTCATCAGCGCGGTTGATGCTGTCGGCGGAAAGATAACCCATGAGCTCAGCATTATCGGGGCCGTCGGCGCGCAGCTTACCGCGGAACAGGTGGCCGAGCTCGATCGCAATCCTGTGCTGCGGATACACGCCAATGCGCAAACGGAAATCAGCGCCAAGGGGGGTCGGGCCGCCAAGAAACAGGAATTTACAGCGATCACGACGGAGGCCACGACGGAGACCTCAACTGAAGTTGCCGGCGACGCCTATTCGGAGTACCCGGCACAAATCAGCGCCGACCGACTTCACTCAGAAGGCATTACTGGTGCCGGTGTGGGTGTGGCAGTGCTCGATACCGGTATTTACACCGGCCCAGGTTTGTCCGGCGACACCAAGAGCAACCTGCGGATCATGGCCTCCTATGATGCCGTTCTTGACCAGCTGACGGTCAACTATTCAAAGCGCAAGGGTTTTATCGGACTTGAAGAGTACGATAATGACGCCAGCGGCCATGGCTCGCACGTCGCCAGCGCAGGCTTCAACAGCAAGCTTTCAAACGTCGGTAAGTACAATGGTATCGCTCCCGATGTCAGCCTGGTGTCGGTAAAAGTGTTCGACGCCGATGGTCGCGGCACCTACGCGGACGTGATTCGCGGAGTTCAGTGGGCTGTCGATAATCGTCAGAAATACAATATCCGTGTGCTGAACATGTCGCTCAGCGCGACACCGCAGTCGCATTACTGGGAAGACCCGCTCAACCAGGCCGTCATGGCGGCATGGGATGCCGGAATCGTCGTGGTGGCCTCTGCCGGTAACGCCGGCCCTGCGGCGCAGACCATCGGTGTGCCCGGCAACGTGCCTTACATCATCACCGTTGGTGCGATGACCGATAACAACACACCCGGATACCCGGGCGATGACCGCCTGGCTTCGTTTTCCTCGGCCGGCCCGACCTTCGAGGGTTTCGTGAAACCCGAGGTTGTGGCGCCGGGTGGGCATATCATGGCCGCCATGCAGGACGATTCCCGCATCGCGATGCAGCACCCTGAATTTCACGATGGTGCATCGTTCTTTTCCATGTCCGGAACCTCGCAGGCGACCGCATTGGTCAGCGGAATCGCGGCACTCATCCTGCAGGCCGAACCGGCGCTGACGCCCGACATGGTTAAGTGCAAGATCATGAGCGGCGCACGGCCGGCACTGGACGGAAATGGCAACCTGGCCTACAGCGTCTTCCAGCAGGGCGCAGGCATGGTCGATGCCCACAATGCCGTCTATTCGTCCGCGTACGGCTGCGCGAATAAAGGCCTGGATGTAAAGGCCGACCTGGCCGGCACCAAACACTTCGGTGGCCGCGCCAACCAGGACGCAAACGGTAATTTCTACCTGATGGAGATGGATGGCTACCTCTGGAGTAATGATCTCTCCGGGACCGGCTATCTCTGGAGCAATGGTTACCTCTGGCGCAACGGCTACCTGTGGTCGAGCGGCTACCTGTGGACTAACAGCGATTTTTCCGCGGATGGCTACCTGTGGCGCAACAATTTTGCCGAGGCCAGCGGCTACCTCTGGTCGGACGGCTACCTGTGGTCAAACGGCTACCTGTGGTCCAGCAGCCTCACTGAAGCCATGTCGATCAATTCCTGGGTCGAACAGGAGTAAGACACTTCGATACCGGAGGGGCACGGCCAGGGCTGTGCCCCTTTTTCTATTGGCGCTGCGCTCTGACCGTTATCCGGTCCCACGCGACTCTGCCGATGGGCGGATCATGCAGGTGATTGCCACCGCAGGCATGTCATCATGGCCCGGTCTGAGTTCAGGGCAAAACGATGAATGCAACGGTCGAGTTGATTACCTGGGGCGGTATAGCCTGGGCCTTTTTGCCGGTGGTGGTTGCCATTGGCGTCCTTCTGTACTGGTCGCTGGATGCCGGCACCGCGGTCTACGCGATGGCACGCATGCTGGCACAGCTTGTCGCAGTGGGCTTTGTGCTGACCTATATTTTCGCCGGGGATAGTCCGTGGATTGTCAGCGCTGTGCTCGTCGTCATCGTGACCGCTGCAAGCTGGATTGCCCTGCGGCCGGTTGAAAGAAAAACCGGGCGAGTTTTTCTGCGGGTGCTGGCTGCCATCGCTGTCAGCGGAGGTTTGACGCTTGCACTGGTGACCCAGCTATCGCTGGACCTAGATAGCTGGTACAGCCCGCGTTACGTAATTCCCCTGGCCGGCATGATTTTTGCCAATGCGATGAACAGTGTCAGCCTGTGCGCAGAGCGATTCGAATCGGAGCTCGCGAACGGCAAGGGTTATCCGTTCGCGCGATCGGCCGCGATGCGTGCCGCCTTGATACCGCTGATCAATTCATTGTTTGCCGTCGGCCTGGTTTCGCTGCCGGGAATGATGACCGGCCAAATCCTGTCGGGCATTGCCCCGGTGGTTGCTGCGAAATACCAGATCGTGGTCATGTGCATGATCTTCGGCGCCTCCACGCTATCGGCGGCGCTGTACCTCTGGCTGAGCGAAGATGCCTCGAATGCCGGCGCCCACGCCTGACTTCCGCTGGCCACCCGCCTTGTTTAAGGGCGGGTGGTGCCTGTTTCGGGTTGGGGTGACCCTGGCGGGCTATGTCGCGTCCGGCCAGAGCCAGGCGAAGGTTCCGGCGATCAACACGCAATAGATCAAAGCGTCGAGCAGGTAGCGTCCGACTGTCGCCCAGCGTAACCCGTACCAGATTCCGAAGGGTATGGTCGCCCAGCCGAACGCAATGAACGCCGTAGCGGCGACAAAACGGAATACCGTCATGTAGTCGGTGCCCGCCGACAGCGCCAGCGTGGCGCAGTAGGCGACGAACAGGCAGCCGAGGATGCTGTAGACCACCTGTTGCCCGACCAGCTTGCCCATCGGCGGCATGCCTTTCGGAAAGACCGTCACGAAAGCCACCGGCCCGTCGTTGAAGCGCTTCTGCATTGCTTCGTCTTTCATCTGCGACATGTCGACGCAATACGGCAACGTGTAGACACCCGGCGACGGTGACCCGTTACCGATAGCTGCGGATACCTCGTCCTCGTTATCGAGCTGGAGATAATCGCGGTCGTGATACTTGAGCACCATGTGTATCAAAGCACTGGCGAACCAGACGAGCAGGCCGCCAACGAGTATCGGCAGCCAAAGTTGAATCAGGCTTACGGACATTTCGATCCCCTTTTATTGACGCGTTGGGTATGCCGCCGGCCACCCGCACTTCTGCCAGCGAACGAATCAAAGAATACTGCAAATCTCACGCAAACTGGGCGATGTTGCAGTGCTTATCGACCTCGATGGCCAGGGTCCGCTGCCGGTCAGTTACAAGGAACTGTGGTGCAGACGCTTTTGCTAATTACCGCACCGGTTTCCGCGCGCACGATGCGAGCGCCTGCCCGGGTGCCGGGGAAAGACAAGCCGGCGGGAACGGGGAAATCAATGATCTGCACCGGCGCCAGGCTGGCCGGCAGCGTCAGGACCGGTGTTGGTATGCCAAGCAGCGAAACCAGTAGATCCAGCTCCGGAGCGTCGAGCCAGACCTTCAGTTCCACCTGGCGCGTTTCTGCAGCTCCGTTGGCGACGGTGACCCGGAAACGTGTCGTGCCGCCTGTATCAACCAGGGATACGGTCACTTCGGGGCCCGGTTCGGTCAGGCGCGAGAGCGTGAGATCGAGGCCACCGCCGCTGGTCGACTGCAGGGCATCGAGCACCGGAAAATCGGTGGAAGCGGAATCTGAGGTGAAAAAGACGTCGCCGCCGCCGGGCAGAACAGCCGAGGCGTTGCCCCGGTCCGCACCGTTGCCACCGAGGAAAGTGGAAAATACCAGGTTGCCCGCCGGGTCCACCCTGGCCGAGAAAATATCGTCGGTGCCACCGCCATAGACTGACTGAACGGGATCGAGTAGCGGAAAACCGGGCCCGTTGGAGTGACCGAGCGGGTATGCGTTACCGGAATCGTCAACGACCAGGTGATGTACGGATTCGTCGTCAGGCCCGCCGAAGTAGGTGGCGTATACCAGCGTCGTGCCGTCCGGCCGCAGCTTGGCCAGCCAGGTGTCGAAGATGCCGCCGGCAAACGAAGTCTGGAATGCGTTAAGGGTCGGGAAGTTCGGTGAATTGGTATCGCCCGACAGGTAGATGTTGCCAAACTCGTCGTGATCGACACCGGTCACGACGTCGATGCCCAGGCCACCGATAAAAGTGGAGTAGAAAAGCGTGCCGGCTGGTGTCAGGCCGGTAACGAAACCGTCGTTCAGTCCGCCGCCGAAAACCGGCTGGAACGCGTTGACAACCGGAAAGTCGGTCGATGAATTGGTGAAACCAGCGAACAGGACATTGCCGTTACCGTCGATGGACAGTTCGCGCGCGGTTTCCCCGCCGGAGCCACCGATATAGGTTGCGAAAGTGATTCCGGAGCCGCTGTCATCGAGACGCATTGCGAATGCATCGTCGGGCCCGCCGCCAAAGACCGGCTGAAAGGCGTTGACGACCGGCAGGTCGGCCGACGTGGTATCGCCAAACATGAAGGTGCCGCCGCTGGCGTCCGGCGCGATACTTTTTCCCGACTCATCGCCGCTGCCGCCAAAGTAAGTCGAGTAGAGCAACGTCGACCCGGTCGAATCGAGCCGCACCAGGAAGCTGTCGCTGCTGCCGCCGCCGAACCCCGGCTGTGCAGCTGCCACGGTCGGAAAGTCGGTGGAAAAGGTCTCGCCGGTGACAAAAGCGTTGCCGAACTCGTCTACTGTTACCGAACGTCCGATGTCGTCACCGCTGCCGCCGATATACGTGGTGTAGATGATCGAGCTGCCGTCCGCGGCGACCTTGGTGACAAACACGTCAGTGCCGCCGGCGAGCACGTTGCCGGCACCCGGCAGGTCGAGCGAATCGGTGGTCCCCACGAGATAGGCGTTCTGGGCGGCATCGATCGCCAGCCCGGTGTCGTCGAGCCCGTCATCGTCACCGCTGCCGCCGATGTAGGTGGAAAACACCAGCTCGGGATCGATAACCAGTGGCCGGGCCCGGTCGTAGTCTCCGATCTCGAAACCCACCTGGCCCTCGGGCCCCAGCCGGTATCGGCCCGGCACGTGGGTACGCTCGCCGCCGATGTCCTGGAAGACGACCGGCGCGGACTGGTGCAGTTCTCCGGCACGGGTGCGAATCACCAGCGACCCGTCAGCGGCGAGTGCAATCCCGTCGATGCCCTCGAGTTCTATCCCGATGCTTGCCGGGTCGGCGCCGGGGTTTACGACGAAGTCATACTCGAGTTCGCCGTGCCTGACCCTGCCGCTGCGGAACACCCAGTCGATACCGGGATAGACGTTGCGGTATTCGACTCCACCGTAATGGCCTACGCTGGCACGCCAGCTGTTACGTGACTCGCCGAGAAAATAGTGGCTGCGGCGGGTTTGTGGACTGACTGCCTGCAGCCGGGGCCTGTCGGCCGCATCGACCGGGCTGATCCGCACGACGGTGTCGCCAGAGAGATGCAGGCGGGCGTGGTCGGCGCCGAGGTACAGCGAATAACCGGGTGCCCGGGCCAGGTAGCGAATTTCCGGGGCCGCCTGGCCATGGTTTGCCTCGAATGACAGTTCGAGCGCAGCGGCGGGCACTGCAGCAAAAACCGCCGCCACAGAGATCAAGAGCGGTCGCATGGCCGGCTCCGGGGAAAGAAAGCCTCTATTAATAGTAGCTGGTTGGCAGCGAGATGCCGCCGGCCGGCTGAGACCTGAACTCAGTCAAGTTTTGGTCTATGCTTATGGGGACATACTGAGCGGTAGACAAATTCCAAGAAAAACGCGCTCTGGCGAGGTGAAACGCAGGAGCCGGATATTAACGGATGCTCGCCGCCAGACATCTGCGCACTCCGGGAGCAAACATCATGGGCTTACCAAACCTCTTTCATTGCGGTGGGATGTTGCTTCGCGGCATCGGCAGGCGGCATGTTAGCCTGCGTGCGATGCGATCCGTTTCGATCATTTTCCTGGCCTGTCTTGTTGCTCAGACCGCTCCTGCCCAGGAGTGGGACACCGACATCGCCATGCTCGATTTCGAGAACGAGGTCGACCACTACAAACAGATCGGTACCCCCAACGAAGATGACTGGCCGATTTGTGTCGATGACAACACCGTGCCCTGTGTCGAAGGCGTGGTCTCGATTACCGACGTGCCCAACGAGGTCAAGGCCGGGCAATACGCGCTCAAGTTCAGCTATCCCTATGTGAATGCGCCGTCGCCGGCTATCCTCGATTCCCGCAACCTGCTGCGCGACATGATTTCGATCAGCTTCTGGATCAAATCGGACAACGAAGCGTTGTGGGTCGTTTATATCCTCGACTACGACGATGCAGGTTTCCTGGCGACGATCGAGCTGCTCCCGGGTGAATGGACCTACATAAACCTGACTCCGGCGGATTTTGAGCCGGACCTGATGGCTGATGTTGTCAAGCCGGAAATGGATATCACGCGGCTCGATATTGGTCTTGCGATGCTCGATGCGACCAACAAGTATTTCACCGAGCCGGGGGAGAATAATGTCTATATCGACAATTTCCTGTTCGCCCGGCAGCCGAAGGAAATTTTCGAGGGCGATTACGTTGTCGATGGCACGACGGTAGTCGAAGACCGGCCGCTCAGCATTCGTGGCGACGTTATAGTGCGTAACGGCGGCGATCTCACGTTCGCATCGACCCGGCTCGATATCGAGGGCAATGTCGTCGTCGAAAACCTGCTGCCGGAGCCGCGGCCACAGACCAGGCTGCTGTTCGATGGCGGTGCATGGGGCTTCCTGTCGGATTATCCCAAGCAATACTCGGTGACCGTAAAGGACGGCAGCGACCTGACTTTCCGTGACGGAGTGTTTCGGCTCAGAAACAACCTCGAAGGCGATATCTTAGATAGCTCGAACCTGACCTTTGATGCCGTCCGCAATGCAACCCGTGGCACGACCTGGGAGATACACGAAGGATCCACCCTGGACCTGCTCGACGGGGATTTCATTGGCGAGTTTATTCTCAACGAGGGCAGCGCAACGACCGTCCTGGACAGCCAGCTGATCGTATTCTGGCTGCAGTGCGAGGGCACTTTCCCGGTGCCGATCACGTTACCGGTCGGGATTTATGACGAAGAGCTCGAGGTCGACCTGATTGCCGCATGGGATTCGCCGCCTGAATGGGATCGCTCCCTGTCGATGATCAACGGGGGCGACGTATTCTGGACCCTGAACGTCCTGCCGTTTTGCGAGGCTGACGTCGTAGACTCGACGCTGAAGGCCGTCGGCGTTTCTTACTGGGAACCCTTCAACGGGATGACCAGCGTTACCGGCCTGCTGCCGGAAATAACCTACGATACCCTCGAGTTCCGGACAACCAACTCCCTGGTTACGCTAACCAATACTTCGGTGGAGACCTGGAATCTCTACACCGCCGGCATAATGACTCTGAATGTTACCGACAGCCTCATCGGCGAAGCGATTGCCTTTGACGATACCGAGATCATCTTCAACAACTCGGAGCTCGACGGCAGCGGCGGCCACCTCGGTTCGCGCGAGAATGGCATAGTCAGGTTCAATGGCGGTAATGTCGCCGCGGACATCCGCAGCTACGATTTATCGCAGCTCTTCCTCAACGACACGACCGTCGAGGGCAACATCTATGCGTCTGACGATGCTGTCGTAACGCTGGAGAACACCGTCCATACCGGCCGGGTCTTCCTGTTCGATAACGCGGTAGTCATCGAAGATCCGCAGCCGTAGACTCTCGTTACCCGCTCATGACCCAGGGGCCGGGCAGTGATGCCCGGCCTTTTTCGTATCGGCCCTCAGCTCTCGATCTGCTTTGGCGGCCCCAATAAGCGGCCGGTGCGGAAGGACCGGATTCTGCGAACCGGGCTTGAGCAAAGTGACCGGATATTGGCTATAGTTTCCGCCAATGAGTAACGACGGGTTGCAATGAACTAACAGGCACGGTCGGGCCTGTATTATGGCAACCGTCGCGACGGCAAGAGCCACTAACCAGAGCGCATTAGCAGGCCTGATGGACAACACCAGGGGGGATTACACGCTCCGAATAAACGGGGCGTTTTAGTACAAATGCCAGACTCGACAATAACAGGCACCCCTGTGCTATCCATCCTCATTATCAACTGGAATTCCTGGCCGGACCTCGAGCGGTGCCTGAACTCGATATTTGCCTCGAAGTACACCGACTACGAAGTCCTGGTCGTCGACAACGGCTCTACCGACGGTTCCGCGGAAAAACTGGCTGAACAGTTCCCGGCGGTAAAGGTGCACCGCAACCCCGCCAACCTCGGCCACACCCGCGCGGTCAACCAGGGCGTGGAGCGTATCGAGTCGGATTATGTCCTGTTGCTCGACGCCGACACGGAGCTCGCCGACGACATGATCGGTGCCATGATGGACTTCATTACCGCGCGGCCCAGCGTCTCGGCCGTAGCACCGCGGACATTCAATACCGATGGCAGCATCCAGGAGTCGGCCCGGAATTTTCCGTCTGCCATGAGCGGGCTGTTTGGCCGCCAGAGCGTCCTGACCCGCTGGTTTCCCAACAACCGGTTTTCCCGCCGCTACCTCGGGCGCGATAACCTGGGTTCTGACGACCCGTTCCAGGTCGAGCAGATATCGGCGGCCTGCATGCTGTTTCGGCGTTCTCTCTACCAGGAGGTCGGGCCCTGGGACGAAGGCTATTTTGGCTACTGGGTCGAGACGGACTGGTGCTTTCAGCTGAAGAAGGCGGGCAAGGAGGTCTGGTGCGTGCCGAGCGTCTCGGTCTGGCACCACGAGTCCAACCATGTCGGCAAGAAGCGCGGCGCCGCCCGCATCTGGGACTTTAACCGCGGCGCCTATCGCCTGTATCGCAAGCACTACACCCTCGGCGTGCTCGATCCGCGCGCCCTGTTCGCTTCGGCGGCCCTGACCATCCGCGCGTTACTGCAGATTGTCGGGGACAGCTTTCGCAAGGCGCCCGAGGCGCAAATAGCGGAGCGCGGTTCTCCGGGCAGCGCGGTGGTTGCCGATGGTGATCTGGACGAGCGTGTCGCGGTGCGCGAGGCCAGGAAGCTGGCGAAGGCGAAACCGGTATTTGCCATTCCCTACGAGCCACAGCCGAAACCGTCTATTCCGGTCCGGCTGGCTGAAGGGGTCTACCGGGCGCTCGAGATCCTGGCGGCCCTGGTCGTAGTGATCCTGGTGTCGCCGCTGCTGCTGCTCGTTACCGTGCTGATCCGCTGGGATTCGCCCGGGCCGGCGCTGTTCTGGCACCAGCGCACTGGCCGCAGCAAGCTGAAGTACGGCCGTGAGCTCATGCACCGCGAGGACATCAAGCCGCCTGCGGCCGGTTTCGAGCCGGATCGTCTTTACTGGTCGCCGACTTACATCAAGTTCCCGAAATACCGAACCATGGTCGCAGACGCTGCCCAGCGTCATCCTGAGCTGTACTGGTGGAACTACGACGTGCCGCCCGAGCAGTTCCAGAAGATGTACTACAAGCTCGAGGAGGATCCGCGCCTGACCCGGGTGGGCCGCTGGCTGCGCAAGACCACGATCGACGAGCTGCCGAACCTGTTCAGCGTCATCCGCGGCGACGTCAGGCTGGTTGGTCCGCGGCCCGAGGCACGCGAAGTCCAGGGCTATTACACCGAAGAACAGATGATCAAGTTCACGGTGAAACCGGGTGTCACCTGCCTGTCAAAAATCCACGGACGGGGTGAGCTGTCGGTACAGGAACAGATCGACCTGGACCTGGAATATGTCAAGACCCGCTCACTCGGGCTGGACCTGAAAATACTGTTCCTGACGGTGTGGGGAACGCTGACCCAGCGCGGCGCCTTCTAGCCCGCATATCTCACCGATTGCACGGGATCTCGCTTGTTCTTTGCCCGCACAGCGAATTTTCCTCAGTCGGAAATACACTCTGGTATTCCTCTCTTTCGAAAAATCCGCTGTGCGAACAAATCCCTGCGCGAGCTCTCCGCGAATCGGTGAGATATGCGGGCTAGCGCCGCGCCGGTTGCGGTCAGTGTCGGGCGTTACAGCGTGATCTTGGCCGGCTGTGCGCTCGGAAGCGAGTAAACGCGCCCCTTCTTTCTCACCAGGTGCGGGAAATGCCACGGGATGTACTCTTCGAGCGCCTCGCGCCACGTAGGCATCTCGTTGATCCCGAGATCTTCCAGCGCCTTGTTCACGAGAATCTCGTTCGGCGGGCGCGGAGCATGGAACCGCTTCTCGAAGAAATCGGACTTGACCTTCTCCATCTCGATGTCGTCACGTCCGCAGATCTCGACGATACCTGCGGCCACGTCATAGCGGGTCGCCGGTTCCTTGCAGACCATGTGATAGGTGCCGTGCTGACCGGTGCGTAGCAGCGTGTCGAGGTTCTTGGCAAAGGCGTAGGTGTAAGTCGGGGTACCCCACTTGTCGTCGACGCCGTAGATTGTCTGGGCGCCACGCTCGATCTGGTCGAGAATCATGCCGACAAACTTGCGATCGAGGTGGTAGCCGCCGCCGACCATCCAGCCCGGCCGCACGATGAAGTACTTCGAGCAGATGTTGCGGATGTGAATCTCACCGCCATATTTCGTCTTGCCGTACACGCAGATCGAGTCGACCGGGTCATCCTCGGTGTAATACGTATCGGGCGGGTTCGGCTTCGAGCCTTCGAAAACGCCACCGGTGCTGATGTACACAACGGTCGCATTCGCGCGTTCCGCTTCTTCGGCAACAATCTGGGTTGCCGTGACGTTCAGCTCTTCTGAAAATTCTGGTTGGTCTTCGCAGATTTCCATGTCGACCAGTGCTGCAAGGTGCAACACGAGATCCGGTTTGAATTCGGAAATTGCTTTACGTACCTGCTCGCGGTCAGTGACATCCAGTTCGGCCTGCCAGGGTGCACGACGCCGGTGGTTGTATTGGTTGATGTCCGATGCGAGAACGGTCGGATAGTTAGCCTGGAAATGCGGGTAGACCGCTGTTCCCAGCATCCCGGCGCTGCCGGTGATGAGTACACGCTGATAGGGAGATATCATGAGATCCTTCAATTCTTATGTAAGTGATTGCTTTATATAGTCTTTCAAATGCGACAAACTGTCAACATCCGGCGGGGGCGCAGTTAGTTCCCCCTCGACTGTCCTTCTGACCCGAGTGTAGTTGATCTTTGGCCGGGGTGAAGGCGGTTTTACCCTAATCCCTCGTTTCGATGAGATCCCCGGCGACGGAAGGCGTGCGTACCGTGAAAACGATGGCGTCTTCCGGGGCTTCCCAATTATGTTCAACGCCCGGGTTGATGATCAGGTAGTCACCGACTTCCGCCATGAGGACCTCGTCCACCTTGCCGTTGTGCCGCAGCCAGACGCGGAGGCTGCCCTTGATCAGCACCGATATAGTCGTGGAAGTCCGGTAGGACGCCCAGACGTCCCCGCGGCGCTCACCCGGCGGATGAATCCCCCACTTCAGTTCGACGTCATTTCGGTGTCGCAGGCCATATTCTTCGGGCACGAACTGCCCGATGAACCAGCCCCGTTTTGAATCGCGTTCCGCTTTTCCGAATAAGAAATGCATTCACGGTCCCCTCTGCCGTTCACTGCGGATGGCGGTAACTCTAGCAGAGCAACCCAAGTTGAATAACCGGGATTTGCTGATAAGCTTGATAAAGTCCGTGTTTTTCGCCCAAGCTCGTATCAATACAGACAATGCGCGGATACACGACAGATCGATGCTCTCCGGCCGCCCCAGGGCGGCCTTTGTAACAATAACGCCTGGACACACGGGATGGGTATGGCATGAAACGCGTTCTGGTAACTGGTGGCGCCGGCTTTATCGGCAGTCACCTGGTCGAAAACCTGCTGAAAAGGTCCTACAAGGTCCGGGTGCTGGATAACCTCTCGCTGGGCTCACGGGACTACCTGCCCGAGCACGACGACCTGGAGTTCATCGAGGGCGATATCACCGATTACGACACCTGTCTCGAGGTGACCGACGGGATGGAGGGCGTTTTCCACCTGGCGGCCATGAGCAAGGTTGCGCCGTCGCTGGCCAGCCCCGACATGATCGATTTTTGCACCCACCAGAACGTCAACGGCACGGCCAACGTGCTGAAGGCGGCGCTGGAAAACAAGGACACCGTCAAGAAACTGATCTACAGCGGTTCGTCGACCTATTACGGCAACCGCCCGGTGCCGACCCAGGAGGACATCCTGCACGACTGCCAGACACCGTACGCGGTGTCCAAGTACGTCGGCGAAATGTACTGCGAGCTGTTTTCCCGGCTGCATGGTCTGCCCACGATACGGCTGCGGTACTTCATGGCGTTCGGTCCACGCCAGCCGACGACCGGTCCCTATGCGGTCGTCACCGGCGTATTCATCAAGCAGTGGCTGGCGGGCCAGCCCCTGACGATCCTGGGCGACGGCAAGCAGACCCGCGACTTTATCCATGTCCACGACCTGGCCGAAGGGATTCGACGCGCTTTCGAATCAGATGTCGACGATGCCACGGTGAACCTGGGCACCGGCAGGTCGCTGACCATCCGCGAGTTGGCGGAAATGATTTCTTCGGCACGGGTCGATCTGCCGCCGCGAGTACCCGACATCCGTCACCAGCAGGCCGACATCACCAGGATGCTGGAAGTTCTGGGTGGCTGGGAGCCTGAAGTCGACGTGGTCGAATACTACAAGGGTTGGATCCGCGATCATCTCGCTGCCAACCCCGATCAGCCGAACAAGCCTGACTGGGCCCAGGACTAGTTCCGCGCTCCACAGAGATAGCCATGGCCCGTAAAACGCTTATCGTCCTGTTGGCGGCCGTCTTCGCGCTCGCCGGCTCGGGTTGTTTCGAGAACAGCCCTGCGGCCAACCCGGCTGCCGGTGGTATACCCGGCAAGGCGAAGCAGGCCGAAACGCTGATCAGGCAGAAGGCCAGTACCGGCGCCGATGTGTCCGGCGACCTGGAAGCGATGTCCGAGGTCAGCGGCCTGATCAAGCAGAAGGATTTCGCGGCCGCCGAAGCACGCCTCGACGAGATCATCGCCTCGCTGGAAGGCGGCGAGGCCTCAACCGCGGATGCACCGGCCGACGCCGAGTTCGGCTCCCCGGTCCGGGTCGAGATACGCGGATATGACGGCGGCACGATGGAGCCTTTCATTTCCCGCGACGGTCACTTCCTGCTGTTCAACAGCGCCAAGGACGCCTTTGGCACAGGCTCGAAGCCACCCGATCTGCACTACGCCCGGCGCATCGACGATTCGACTTTCGAGTACGCCGGCCCCCTCGAGGGCGCCAACTCGCCGGACTTCGACGGCGGGCCCACCATGGATCGCGACGGCCAGCTGTACTTCTCCTCCACCCGCGATTATGGCAAGCGGCTGGCCACGATTTATACCGGCCGCTTCGATGGTGGGGGTAACGTCAGTGGTGTTGACCTGGCAGCAGGCGATTTGTCGAAACAGCAGGCGGGCTGGCTGAATATGGACGCCGAAATCAGCGCCGACGGACGGACCCTTTATTTTGCCGACAACCAGTGGGACACGCGGAACAAGGTGCCGAAGTCCGGCGATCTGCACATTGCTACCGATGTGAACGGCGAGTTCCGTCGCATCGGGGACTCTGCGAAGATCATGGCAACGATCAACACCGAGGACCTGGAATACGCCGCCGGGATTTCAGAGGACGAGCTGGAGATCTTCTTCAACCGAACCCGTTTCAGCTTCAGGAGCGGCAAGCTCGCCGGGGCCGACACACGAATCATGGTGGCAACCCGCGCCTCGACGACAGAGCCTTTTGGGGAACCGCGGCAGATCGAGTCGATCACTGGTTTCGTCGAGGGCCCCACGATCTCGCCCGATGGCCGCAATCTCTACTATCATAAAAAAGAGCAAGGCCAGTACCGCATATACCGCGTCACCCGGCAGTAACGAACATGACATATTCCCCGATCAAAGGCTTTAAGGAGGCAGGGCCATGCTGAAGCTCAGTGTGGTGATGGCGACTTACGGCCGCGCAGAGACGATCCGCAAGACACTGACCTGCCTGGCGGAACAGGATCTCGACAAGGACGCTTACGAGCTCATCGTCATTGACGACGCATCACCCGATAACACCGTCGAGGTGGTGGAGCAGATGATGCCCACGCTGCCGTTCGAAACCACCCTGCTGCAGAACGACACCAACAGCGGCGCGGGCTACTCGCAGAACCGCGGCATCCGGGCGGCGAAGGCACCGCTGATGCTGATCATGGCAGACGATATCCTCATGGTGCCGGAATCCCTGAGCGCGCACCTGGAGAGTCATGCCGAGCATCCACAGCGCGAAGTCGCGGTGCTCGGCAACGTCGTGCGTTGCCCCGAGATCATGAAAGAATCGGTGTTTCTCAAGCACTTCGATCCGTTCATGTACGAGGAGCGCTGGGGCAAGCTGGACGAGCTGCCGTTCTACGTCTGGGGCGCGGCCAATGCGTCGCAGAAAACCGAGTTCATGCGTGAGCACGGGATGTTTATCGAGCAGAAAGGCCGGGCGGGTGCCCACTGCCACGACGACGTCGGGGTCGGCTACCGGTTAAGCAAGGGTGGAATGCGGCTGCTGTTCAACGCGAAGGCCAAGGGCTATCACCACCATTACTACACGCTCGACAGCGCGGCAGCCAAGTGGCGTGAGCGTGGCCTGAACTGGGGTGAGTTTCGCGAATACATGCCGGACCCGGAGTTCACCGTGACTTCACACCTGCTCAACCGGCGCACGATCGGCGAGTACCTGAAAGTCCTGCGAGGGCCCAACACCCTGACCGGCAAGGATAAATACCTCGCGTGGCACCTGTTCCGGGAAAGCGTGCGCAAGGCCGCGTTCAATGGCGCGACGATTCCGTTGTTCTGGCGGCCGATGCTGAACGCTGCGGAAAAAGCACCGGCGATTGCCAACCTGGTGCGGCCGGCTTTTTACCGGGCCTACCTGCACTACTTCTGGAATCGCGCCGTCGTCGAAGCGGATACGATCTACAGCGAAGGCTGAAAACGGTTCAGAAAGTAACGCCGGTGGTGTAAAGCTTCCACCAGAGATCTTTGCCGGGCGTGTTGAGCCCGTAGATCACGCCGCTGCCAACCGCTTCAGGAACCCACGTGCAGAGTCCGCCGTGGGTGCCATCTGCAGCGGTGATGTACTTCAGCACGTTCATCGTTCCATCTGACTTGCGCGACAGGCGTGCGGTGCTGAGATCCTCGATCTCGACCACCATGCAGCCCAGGTGCGGGATGCCCATCGAGCGGCCTTCCTGCGTCACGGTGACAATCAGGTAGGGCCTGCCGTTTTTCATGAACAGCTCGGAACCGGTGATCTCGCCAAACTCGTAACGCTTGGCCTCGCTCTCGGTGACAAGGTCGCCGAGATAGCTCCAGCGATTGCTGCGGTGATCGAGCTTCAGCAGGAAGATCCTGGCCTCACCGGGAATTACCGGGGCGACGCCGCACTGGAGGCTTACGTAGAGCGCATCGTCGGTGGCCATCATCCCGGGTTCGGAAAAACCGACGCAATGGTTAATCGCACTATCGAGTTCATGCGCCTTGATTTCGGGGGCCGAAGCGAAGTCGTCATCCCAGGACTTGTAGCCTTTGCCCACGAACAGCTTGCGTTCGGCGGACCAGGGTCCATCGGGCGACGGGGCGGTTTTCAGCCCGATCCAGCTGTGCTGGAAGTGGCGCTTCTTGCCGATACCCAGGTAGCGATGCCACACGACTTTCCAGCGCTCGTTGGCCGGGGCGCCGCGGTCATAAACGATAGACGACACTTCGTTACGCCAGGTAGCCTCGATCGACCGGCCGGTGCTGTTCGGGCCGGTTCGGGCCGGAATCGTGACGTCGATCGCTTCGTTGATAATGCCGTTCGGCCGCCAGCTGCGCCCCTTGTCGCTGGACGAGGCGAGCCCGGTCTCGATACGGATGTAGTCCTTACCGCGGTCGGTGTGTACCGACGAGAACGTCAGCCAGAGCTTGCCCGTGGTCGGGTCGTACTCCATGGCCGGGTCGAAAATTCCCTCGTTGCCGTAGCCGGACAGCTTGATGCGATCCATCTGGTTAGAGGCCAGCCGGACCGTGTTCGCATAAAGCGCCTCGGGTCCGGGCGTATGCGGTTGCCCGCTGCCGGCGCTGGGCGCGGGCCGGGACCCGTCGCCGGACTCGAGGTCGGCGAGGGTCGCGTCGATCTGTTCGAGGATGTCATCGAGCTTGGCATTGGCGCCGTCGAAGTCTTTGCGTTCGAGCATCGCCTTGACGCTGTCCATCTGCTGGGCGATCGGCCGGGGATCACCCCCTGCACGCTGGATATCCTGAACGCCGGACTTCACCTGGCCAACCTTCTGCTGAACCCCCCGGACTCTGTCGTCGGTGGGACACCCATACTGCGGTATGGCCAGCAAGGTGGCCAGCAGAAGGAAAACCAGTTTTTTCATTGAGTTACTCCCGCCTGGAGACTGCATCCTCACTTGATTTGACGGAAGAGCCTGTCAGGAAGTTCAAAGGTGCCGGGTCCTGAACTTCGAAAGATACACTATCGCTGCCCAGAAGTTTACCGGTACCCGGCGCCCGCATTTCGCAGGTAACCGTGTATTCGCCGCGCGGCGGGAAACCTGCGCTGACGGGCAGAATCGGCAGCGGCGCGAGGTCGAACTGCGCCCCGGCCGGCAGGTTGATCGAACCATCGCCACCGATGTCGATCATCTGGAAGGTGCCCACACCCGGCACGGTGATCGACAGCTTCAGCTGGGTGTCGGTGGACATGCTGTCAGCCGGATTGATGAACAGGGCGCGGGACAGGGCTACGGTCAGACCGTTGGAGTAAACCGGCAGCGCACTTTCGACATCGCAGCCCGGTGCGGGCTCGGTCACCGTCAGCACCTGGTCGGCCGAGACGTTGGTCAACGTCTGCTGCAGGCCGCTGGGCCAGGAAATCTGGATTTCATCGACAACGGTATTGGTACCGAGTCCGAAATGGATACGCTGGTGGTCCTGCGTGCGGTTGTGCATGCCACCGGTGTGTTCGCGTAGCTGGGAAACGCCGCCCGTCGTTGCAATCACGCGTGCACCGGTCGCATCACGCGCGGAGTGAGTTCCGACCAGGTCGAGCTGCAGCCAGTGGTTGGTGTTGCCCTGGTTACGGTAGAGCTGGTGCGGGCCAAGGTTGTATGGCGGCCAGCCGCTGCCGTTGGTGACAAACAGGTCGAGGAAGCCGTCGCCGTCATAGTCGACGGTGGTGACCGTGTCGCCACGGCCTTCCGGGCTGCCCTCGGCACCACCGGCCAGAGGCACTGCGGTAAAGACGCCGGTGCCGTCGTTTTCCAGCAGGATGTTCGACGCCTGGTCGATCGTGTTCACACACACCAGGTAGGCATCGACGTCCATATCGTTGTCAAAGTCGCCGCCGGCGACAGCCACGCAGGGCGTGTTGGTCAAACCCGCCGTCGTCGAGACGTCGGTAAAGATACCGTCACTGCCCAGCGAATAAAGCTTGTCTTCGAGGCTGGTGTCAGCCGGGTAGGTAAAGCCGATCGAGTCGATGTTGGTGACCGGGTCATCCGTCACAACAACGATATTCAGTTCGCTGGTTCCGCCCGAATTTCGGATCACCCACTCGCTGTTGAAGACGTCGTAACCGATGTAGATGCCACGATCCGTGTTTGGATTGAATGGCGGCAGCCCCTGGAACAGCGGGTCGGTGCTGTCGAGCGCGAAATCCAGCGCCGGCGGGTTGATGCCGCTCGCACCGAGGAAGACATCGCTGGTGGGCCAGAACCAGTTGGTCGGGATGCTGAAGAATGCCCCGCCCGTAGTTTCAATATCGACGCCAAAGCCACCGTCGGCCGGGTGGATCCGGACCTCGATCTCGGTGCTGCTCTGCTGTACTACGTCCGAGCCATCGGCACCCGACCGGACCAGGAACTGGTCAGGCAGCAGGTCGCCGTTGAAATCGTAGATCGCCACGTCGTAGATGCCGAACATCTGCGGCGGCCCGTTGGTAACCGTCAATTCGGTGAACGGCGTCGTCGTCATGTCGAAAACACGCCAGCCTTCGCCCGACTGCGGGCTGTCGACCAGGCGGTTGAAGGTAGCCAGCTCCGGTTTGCCGTCGCCCGTGGTATCGGTCAGCTGCCCCCAGACCGGTGCGTCGACCAGCGGGTCGGCCGGGAACAGGGCCGGAACCCGCAGGAAGGTGCCGTCGTTCTGTTGCTCGAATATGCCTGAGCCATCGAGGCCGTCGTTGCGGGTCAGCGCGATGTAGTAAACATCCGACAGCCCGTCGGCATTCCAGTCGAACACCAGCGGATTGCGGCCACGGCCCAGCGGCAGGTCCAGACCCAGTGCCGACGCGGATTCGACCAGCGTGCCGTCGTTGTTGATGTAGACCTTGTTCGGGCTCTGCTCGAAGCCGCCGCTGGAGCCGGCGTATTCCACCAGGTCCATGTCGCCGTCATTGTCGAGGTCCGCCCATTGCGCGCCATGCGAATCGCCCGGATCCGAGAACGGAATCCGGGAGAAGGTGCCGTCGCCGTTGTTCGCGTAAAAACCCGGGGCAAATGTGTGGTTGCTAACCCAGAGATCGGGGTCGCCGTCACCGTCGTAGTCACCCCACGACGCGCCCCAGGTCTCGTTGAACTCGGAGATACCCGCGGTCGCAGAAACATCCACGAACTCGATTGCCGCGGCGGCACTACCTGCCGCCAGGCATCCAAGCAGAGTCAGCAGGGAAGAGTTTTTTATTGTTTTCATGCTTGCTCCAGGCATTTATCGTTATCCGTTCTCGAAGTTGACGCTCACCAGGACTCGAGCTGGTTACAGAGGAATCCGCTGCAGGTCTGGAAGAACTGCAGGAACTGGTCGAAGCTCGCCGAGATCGAAGGCGACAGCTGCTGGTTATTGAGCTGGTAGGGATCAGCCGTGAGGTTATAGAACTCGTGGTGGGTGATCAGGTTCGGCTGCGCGGGGTCGTTGCGCCACTGCACGTAGAGAATGTCGAGCGGCTCCAGCCGGCGCATTGCATAGAAGGTGCCGAGTTCGAACTGCAGGCCGCTGGGCACGAAATAGTGCTCGACCAGGAAGCTCTTGCGGTTCCAGTCGGGCCGATCGACATCCACCACCAGGGGCTTGAGCGTGCGGCCATCGACCGTAAACGGCACGGGTACGCCGGCGAAATCGGCGAACGTCGGCAGCAGGTCGTTGTTCAGGGCAATGCCGTTGGTCACTTTGCCGACCTCGCCACCCGGTGCACGGATGATCAGCGGGACGCGAATCGATTCCTCGTACGCGAGCGACTTGTCGTTGAGACGGTGCTCGCCGTGGAACCAGCCGTTATCCGAAGTGAAGACAATGACCGTGTTGTTCAGCAGGCCATTGGCATCCAGCGTGTCAACGATGTCGCCGATCATGTCGTCGACGGCAAGCATCGAGGCCACCATGGTCCGGAACTGGTTTTGCACGTTTGGAATGTCGACGTCCGGGCTCAGCAGGTCCAGCTCCTGGATGCAGAACGGATCGGCCACCACGCCGCCGCTCGGTGGCGGACGCGGGCAGGCCGGCTTATCGGAGATATCGGCCTCGTTCAGCGAGGGCTTGGACGGGATCGGTGGGATCTCGCCGTTGCTGAAGTCGCCGTCGGCAAGGTACTCATGCCGGGGCGCAGGCCGGATGTTGGTCTGGAAGCGGGTCTGGTAAATCGAGCCACCGCTGATGGAATCCGAAAATTCCACGTGCGGCGCGAGTGGCGCGACGACCAGGAAGAACTGTTCGCCGTCAACCGCGCGATTCTCGATGAACTGCACCGAGCGGTCGGCGATGACGTCGGTCTGGTAGTCCTCGGGCAGGTCACCGTAGGTCACCAGGGTGCCGTTGTCGCTGATCTGGTAGTCGTAGACCTGGTAGGTCGACGGATCAGTCAGGCCCTGCCAGTCATCCCAGCCGGGCGGAACGTACAGGGCAGGGTCCGGTGTGCCGTCAGGCGCAAAGACGCCATAGCCGTTGAGGTATTTGCCGATGTGACCGGTGAACAGACCGCCATCGTCCAGCGCCGTGCCAACCGTCTTTTCATTCAGGCCCGGGTTGCCGTTCTGCGGGAACCAGCCCGGCCACTCGATACCCGGCAGCAATGGATTCGGGCCGATGTTGCTGTAAACCTTGTGATTATGGCTGTACAGACCCGTCAGGAAGGTCGCGCGCGACGGGCAGCATACAGCGTTGGTTACAAAGGAGTTTTCGAACCACACGCCCTGATCGATCAGGTGCGTCTGCATGTTCGGCATCAGCCCGTTGGCCAGGGCGGTATCAAGGACCGTTTCACTGAGATCATCGGTGAGGATGACAACAACGTTGGATCCCTGGCCCCAGGCGCGGTCCAGCGGTGCCAGCACCAGCAGCGCTACCACGCCAAGGAGCGGTAGCAGGGCAGCCAGCAGTGAAGAACGAGATGTTATTGCTTTCATGTGTTCCTCCGGCATTCGCAACTGAAGCGGCCCGACGCACTGATTCAGTCAGCGCGTTCCGGGTGAACTTCTGGTGCTTTGCGGTTCTGTAGTTTTGTAATCGTTCTGGACTAAAGATAGATTACCTGAGCCGCCGTTGCCACCAATTGTTAAATCAATGACTTACAGCGCATCCGGTGGGCGGTGGCCATTTTGGAAGCTTTATGTAAAACATATACTTAGGTTCTACAAGTTCGCTTTACAATCTTCATGGAAAAAAACCTGAGGCAAGCTATAGTCAGTCAAAAGGCGAGAGAACTCGCCGGATAATTACAAATTCAGGAGATGCAACGCGATGATGCAGCGCCCTCTGACGACGCTCACCATCGTCCTGGCCCTGGCGCTTCCCGTGTCCCCGCTGATGGCGGTCGGCGTGACACCGGACTTACCCAGTGGTCAGACTGTGGGAACGACTGTGACATTCACGGTAACCGGCGACGGCGCCCAGGACGAGCGATACCGGCTCATAGTCCAGACCGCCGCGACGGGCAAAAGAGCGATTTTCGATTTTCGTACCGACGCCGCGTTCGAGTGGACGCC
>JAHEKH010000135.1 GCA_024638445.1 Gammaproteobacteria bacterium
CCCGAGGCGGCCACCGCGATGACGCTCCGCCGCCCGGGCGGAAAGCCGGTCGCCGGCGCGGACCGGGGCCAGGAACTCGATGCTGGCGCTGGCGGCCACGCTAACCTGGTCGTAGGCGTTGCAGGCAAAGGCGAAGGCGGTATCGGCCAGGGTAAAGACGTAGCCGCCGTGGCAGCGGTCGTGGCCGTTGATCATGGCGTCGCCAACAGTCATCGTCGCGATCGCAACACCGGCTTCGGGGATGGTGATCTCGATTCCCAGGGCCTGCGAAGCACGATCGTCACGGTACATGCGTTCCGCGCAGGCACGAGCGGTCGCCAGCTTGTCGTCGGTACTCATTGTCCGCGGAAAACGGGTTGTCTTTTCTCGAGGAATGCGGCGACTCCTTCGCGGTAATCATCGCTCCGGCCCAGCTCACGCTGCATGTCTCTTTCCAGGTCGAGCTGAGTGTCCAGGTCGTTTTGCCAGCTGGCCTGCAGTGCCTTCTTGATGCCGGCGAGCCCCGCTGTCGGCTGCGTCGCAAAATGCGTGCACATGCCGCGGGCCGTTTCCATCAGTTCAGCATCGTCCATGGCGCGGTAAATCAGCCCCCAGTCGGCCGCAGTCGCAGCGTCGAGCGGTTCAGACGTCAGCGCCAGGCCCGCCGCCCTCGCGTTGCCGACCAGCCGCGGCAGGATCCAGGTGCCGCCCGAATCGGGCAGCAACCCGATCCTGGCAAATGACTGGATGAAACGTGCCGAGTTTGCGGCCAGCACGATGTCGCAGGCCAGCGCGAGGTTGGCGCCGGCGCCGGCGGCCACGCCGTTGACGGCACAGACGACCGGTAAGGGTAATGCCCGCAGTCGCCTTACCAGCGGGTTGTAAAGCGTGTCGAGCGTTTCACCCAGATCGACCGGGGCGGCATCACCGCGCACGCGCCGGTCTCCCAGGTCCTGGCCGGCGCAGAAGGCGCGGCCGGCACCGGTGAGCAGCAGCGACCGGATAGTGTGGTCGTTTTCCACCGTATCCAGCGCATCGCGCACCTCGCCATGCATCTGCGTGTTGAAGGCGTTGAGCGAGTCCGGCCGGTTCAGCGTGAGTTCGGCAAAGCCGTTGTCGACCTGGAGCTTGATCGTTTCGTAAGTCATGGGCGTTTCCATCAGCCAGCTTCGGTCAAACCGCCAAAGCGTTGAAAATAATCGGGCTCGGCGGGTGGCAGCGGGCCTTCCGCTGTTTCCATCCGGCCGGTCAGGAATTCCTCGGTGGCGGGCGCGACCCTGCTGTACAGGTTGCGGCACAGCTGGTAGGCGGCGGTGCCGGGCCAGCGGGCTGGCAGCAGCGTGTCGGGCAGCGTCGGGTCGCGCAGGAGGATCTTGCGATATTCATGGACCAGGAGGGTGCGTACCTGGAACGCGTGCTCGGCGTCGATAATGCGGCTGCGCCGGGCGGCCTGGTAGAGCGGGCGAAACTCATCGACAAACCGGGTGTAGCGTGCGCCCAGCTCATCGAGTTGCCAGGCCTGTTGTACCAGCTCCCGCAGCTTGTCGGTCTGGTCTTCGAAAAACCGCGATTGCATGAACAGCAGCTGGTCGTGCGCCGGTAACATCTCCAGCCGGGCATTGACTTCGCCCATGTCGGGCGCCGGGTGCGCGAGCACGTTGGCAGAAAACGGTGCGAAGCCGAGCCAGCGCAGGGTCCGGCGCAGGGCATCGCGATCGGCCGTGTCGACTGTGGACAGCAGTACGGTGGTCCAGTCGCCAGACCACTCCTGGCGGGGCTCGCTGTAGATACGCCGGCTGGCGTCGCGAAACCGGTCGCGCCCGACCGCGGTCAGGCTGTAATAGCTGCGCCGGCCGACCTGGTTGGCTTCCAGCCAGCCGTCGCGGACGAGCCGGAAGACCGAGGTGCGGACCAGCCGCTGGTTGATGCCGAAGGCCTCCAGCACCCGGATGAGTCCGCCCAGCCAGACGGTGCCGCCGTGCGGGGCGATGCTGTCGCCGAAGACCGTGATCAGCAGCGAGCCCGCGCGCAGCGGACGCTGTTCGCGAAACTCGCTGACGCGTTTTTCCGCCGCGCGGCCAAAGGCGCCAGTGCCGGGATCCTTATTATTTGCGGCGGTTTGGGGCATAGGGATGCTTGCGGCCGGTTCCGGTCGATGTGATACTAAATGATTCTACACAAGACCAATTATTGTTTCATTTTTGACGGGGCCGGTGCCGTGTGACGCGCCAGTCCGGGGTGAGGGCGCATGAAACTTCAATCCTTTGCCGAGGGCCGCTGGGTCACCGGTGCCGGCGATGGCGCGATCCTGCGTAGCGCCGTCAACGGCGAGGCCGTGGCCCGCATCGGCAGCGACGGACTCGATTTCGCCGGCATGGTCCGCTATGCGCGAGAGACCGGCGGGCCGGCGTTACGCCGGTACACCTTTCACCAGCGCGCGTTGATGCTAAAGGCCCTGGCGAAGGGCCTCCTCGAGAACAAGAAAGAATTGTACGAAGTGTCGACCCATACCGGCGCAACGCGGTCCGATTCCTGGGTCGATATCGACGGCGGCATCTCCACCCTGTTCGTTTACTCGAGCAAGGGTCGACGCGAACTGCCGAACAGCCACGTACTGCCGGACGGTCCGCCGGAAGTCGTGTCGCGGAACGGCACGTTTGTCGGTCAGCACATTTTTACCCCGCTGCGCGGCGTTGCGGTTCATATCAACGCCTACAATTTTCCGTGCTGGGGCATGCTGGAGAAGCTGGCGCCGGCGCTGCTGGCCGGCATGCCGGCGATCGTCAAGCCCGCCAGCAGCACCGCCTTTCTAACCGAACGGATGGTGCGCCAGATTATCGAGCTGGATATCCTGCCCGCAGGCGCGCTGCAGCTCATCTGCGGCAGCACCGGCGACCTGTTGTCACAGCTCGATTGCCAGGACGTGGTCGCTTTTACCGGGTCGAAATCGACCGCCGACAAGCTGCGTCAGCATCCGCAGGTCATCGCCGAGTCGGTACGGTTTACCGCGGAGACCGACTCGCTCAACTGCGCGGTGCTGGGCACCGACGCCGTTGCGGGCACACCGGAATTCGATCTTTACGTTGACGAGATCGTCAGGGAGATCACCAGCAAAGCAGGGCAGAAGTGCACCGCGATTCGCCGGATCATCGTGCCACGGGAGTCCTCCGCCGCGCTCGTCGAGCGGCTCTCGACGCGTCTCGGGGAGGTCCGTGTGGGCAACCCGGCCAACAGGGATATCGACATGGGTGCGTTGGCGAGTCTCGGACAGCGTGACGAGGTACGGCAGCGGGTTGCGGAACTCGCCGGCGAAAGCGAGATCGTTTTTGGCGATCCGCAGCATTGCGAGGCCATCGATGCCGACAGTGAGCGCGGCGCGTTTTTCGCACCCGTACTCCTGCATTGCGACCGTCCGCTGAAAGCGCGCAGCCCGCACAGCGTCGAGGCTTTCGGACCGGTAGCCACGGTACTGCCCTATGACAGCCTGGAAGAAGCCGCTGAACTGGCGCGGCTTGGCGCCGGCAGTCTCGCCGGATCGCTGTACACCTATGACGACGAGGTTGCCCGCACCCTGGCGCTGGAGCTGGGCCCGTATCACGGCCGGCTGGTCCTGATCGACCGCGACTGCGCCGCGGAGTCGACCGGCCATGGTTCACCGTTGCCTCACCTCGTGCACGGCGGACCCGGTCGCGCCGGCGGTGGCGAGGAACTCGGCGGTATCCGTGGCGTGAAGCACTACATGCAGCGCACGGCGCTGCAGGGCTCACCCGCCCGGCTGGCAGCTGTTACCGGCGAGTGGATACGCGGTGGCCGCGAAATTTCAGCCGCACAGCATCCGTTCCGGCTGACTTTCGAAGAGCTGGAAATCGGCCATACGCTGAATACCGACGAACGCGAGATAACGCTGGCAGATATTGAAAGCTTCGCCGACCTCAGCGGCGACCATTTTTACGCCCACATGAATGAGGCGGATGCCGCGCGCAACCCGTTTTTCGACGGCCGCGTCGCGCACGGCTATTTCATCGTTTCCGCCGCGGCCGGGCTGTTCGTCGATGCACCTTTGGGGCCGGTGCTGGCCAACTACGGACTCGAAAATCTCCGGTTTATCCAGCCGGTTGTGCCCGGCGACCGGATCAAGGTCAGACTGACCTGTAAACAGAAGACGTTGCGTGAGGATGCCGGCTATGGGGAGGTGCGCTGGGACACCGAAGTGACCAATGCCGATGGTGATATCGTAGCGGCTTACGACGTGCTGACCATGGTGGCCACGGCGGAAAAATTGCAGGAGATCATGGACGCCTGAGTCCAGTCCGATATGTTTGAAAAACTAGAGCATCTGCCGGATGACCCGATCCTGGGCATGATGGCGAAATTTCGTCGCGATACATCCGACCGCAAGGTCGATCTCGCGGCCGGCGTATACCAGGACGAGAACGGCAAGACGGTTGTTTTGCGGGCCGTGCGCGAAGCCGAGCAACGCGTACACGACGCGCAAAAGACCAAGACCTACGAAGGCCTCGCCGGAAACGTCTCTTTCAACCGCGCGATGCAAAGGCTGATTTTTGGCGAGTCACACCCGGTAATCAACGATCGCCGGGTGGCCACGGTGCAGACGACCGGTGGCTCGGGCGGCCTGCATATCGTCGCCGATGTGCTGCGTCGTGCCGAGAAGGAGCCGGTGGTCTGGCTGAGCGGACCGACCTGGCCCAACCACCGCCCGCTGATCCGTGGCGGGGACCTGTCGTTCGAGGTTTATCCCTATTACGACGTCGAGCGGCGTGGCATCGATTTTGACGGCATGCTGGGCGCTCTCGACCAGGCGGCCGCCGGTGACGTTGTATTGCTCCACGGCTGCTGTCACAACCCGACCGGTGCCGACCTGAGTCAAGGACAATGGGACCAGCTCGTCGGAGTGCTGGAGCGGCGCGGTCTCATTCCGTTTATCGATATGGCCTACCAGGGCTTTGCCCGCGGCGTTGACGAAGATGCCTACGGTGCCCGGCTGTGCGCGGCGCGATTACCGGAGATGATCGTGGTGACCTCCGGTTCGAAAAACTTCGGGGTCTATCGCGATCGCGTGGGTACCGCTACGCTGGTGGCACCTGACGCTGACACGACGGCCGCGTGTGCCAGTCACCTCGCCAACGTCACCCGCACGGTCTACTCGATGCCACCGGCCCACGGTGCGGCGGTCATCGATACCATCCTGCGTGACGATAAATTGCACGCCGAATGGCTGGACGAGCTGGGTACCATGCGGGACCGCATCAACTCGCTGCGCAGCCGTTTCTCGGCGGCGATGGCCGAACGCACGGGAAATGACCGGTTCGATTTTGTCGCGGACCAGACGGGTATGTTTTCGATACTCGGTCTCAGCCGTGAGCAGGTCGACCGGCTGCGCGAGGAATCTCACATTTATATGGTGGCTTCGAGCCGCGCCAACATCGCCGGCGTGCGGCAGTCCAATCTCGACTATCTCGCCGATGCGATCGCGGCAGTGCTCAAGCCATGAATAACTAGGCGTCATGCTCGATACCTACACGCTCGAAGACCGCTACCTGCGACAGGAGGGCCGGGTATTCCTGACCGGCACCCAGGCGCTTGTGCGGTTACCGATGATCCAGCGGGTGCTCGACCGCCAGGCCGGGCGCAACACCGCGGGATTCATCAGCGGATACCGCGGCTCGCCGCTGGGGTCCTACGATCTCGAGCTGTGGCGGGCAAAGGAGCTGCTGGAACAACACAACATCGAGTTCCTGCCAGCGGTTAACGAAGACCTGGCTGCCACCGCGGTATTGGGATCGCAGCAGGTCGAAACCGACCCGCACCGCCAGGTCGATGGCGTGTTCAGCATCTGGTACGGCAAGGGCCCCGGGGTCGACCGCTCCGGCGACGCGCTCAAGCACGGTAATGCCTACGGCAGTTCGCCAAAC
>JAHEKH010000136.1 GCA_024638445.1 Gammaproteobacteria bacterium
GAAACGCTTTTCGAATCGGCGCTGTTCTGGCGGGGCCTGCCCGCGCGTTACGGTGCGGCCTCGATGACGGCGCTGACCGATCAAAATGCGCTGGCGGTCACGACGCCGCCCGAGGTATGGGACCAGCCGGACTGGGATGTCTGCGCCAAGAATTACAATGTCCTGCTCAGTGACGGCCGGCCGGTGGAGGACTTCGATCCTCCCGGCATCCTGACAGACCTGCCGGGTATTGCCGATGTCCTTGGTTATGCCGGATGTGACGGCGACGTTCTGGTCGACGGCGGCCAGTGCCTCGATGACATCGCCGAGTACCTGTCGAAAGACGATATCGATCCGAGCGAGCCCGGCGACCAGTTTGTCACGACGCATACGATCGGCTTCGATATCGACCTGCCGATTCTCGAAGAAACGGCGCAGAACTCCGGCGGCCAGTACTTCCTGGCAAACAACGTCGAAACGCTGACCAAGACGCTGCTCTCGATCATCGCGAACATCAACGACCGCTCGCTGTCATTCTCGGCGCCGGCGGTCTCGGTCAACACCTTTAACCGCACGCAGAACCTCAATGACCTGTACATCACGATGTTCGGCGCTCGCGGTAATGCCCACTGGCCGGGCAATCTGAAGAAGTACCGCATCGACACGAACCGGATTGTCGACGCCAACGGCACTCCCGCCGTTGACCCGACCACGGGCTTCTTCGAAGAAACGGCGCAGAGCTACTGGACGACCGGTGGCGCCGACGGCAACGATGTGCGCATCGGCGGCGCTGCGCAGCAGCTGCCCGATCCGACGACCCGCAACCTGTACACCAACAATTCCGGATCGACCCTGATCGCCGGCGCGAACCACGTTTCCACCGCCAATGCAGCTGCATTCACGCTGGCTGATTTTGGCCTGACGGGCTCGGCCGGTGAACCCAGCAAGGACGAGATTATCCGCTGGGCACGCGGCGAAGATCTGCGCAACGAAGACAATAACGTGGCCACCACCGTGCGCAAGTCCATGGGCGATCCGCTGCATTCACAGCCGGCCTCCATCGTCTACGGTGGCACCCCGGCAAACCCGGAGGTCGTGGTTTACACGGCGACGAACGACGGCTACCTCCACGCCATCGACGGCGCAACCGGCCAGGAGCTGTGGTCATTCATTCCGAAGGACCTGCTTTCGAACCTGACGCGCCTCTATTTCGACCCGCGCTCCAAGTACAAGCAGTATGGTATTGATGGCAACGTCGTGCCGATCGTCAAGGATGTGGATAATGACGGCATCATCGAGACCGTGGACGGTGACTTCGTCTATATCGTCTTCGGTTTGCGGCGCGGTGGCAACGACTACTACGCGCTCAACGTCTCGAACAAGAATTCGCCTGAGCTGCTCTGGAAAAAGACGCTGACGCAAGCCGGCGAGAGCTGGTCAACGCCGGCGGTTGCCCGCATCCTGATCGATGACGGCAGCACCCAGAACGCGGACAGGGCCGTTGTCGTCGTGGGTGGCGGCTACGACACCTCACACGATACCGCGACGCATCCGGTAACCGCGGACGGCGTCGGTGCGGGACTGCATTTCCTGGACCTCGTCACGGGTGCCGAACTATGGCGTGCCGGTATGGACGGCGGCGCCAACCTCACTCTCGACACCCCGGGTCGCGAAATGGACCGGGCCATACCCAACAGGGTGCGGGTTATCGACCTCAATGGCGACAGGCTCGCCGACCGCATGTACGCGACCGACCTGGGTGGGCAGATCTGGCGTTTCGATATCACCAACGGCAACCCGGTGAATACACTGGTGGCCGGCGGCGTCATAGCCCAGTTGGGCGCGGAAGGACTCGGCGCGCCTGGTGCAGCGGACACGCGCCGCTTCTACAACGCACCTGACGTCTCGTTGATCACGGACGTCCAGCAGCAGCGCCGCTACATCTCGATCAGCGTAGGCTCCGGCTACCGGGCCCACCCGTTCGATCTGTCCGCAGCGGACCGGTTCTTCTCGGTTCGGGACGGCGACGTATTCACTCTGCTGCCGCAGACGACCTACAACACGTACCCGATTGCAACGGACGCCGATCTCGTCGAAGTCAGCGGCCAGACGCAGACGGTCGTCACCGCGAACGATCGCGGCTGGAAGTTCACGCTGCCTGCTAACCAGAAGGTTCTGGCGGATTCGCTGACATTTAACGATGAGATCCTGTTCGTTGCGTTTTCACCGGACACGAATGCGGCACAGGTCTGCTCGGCGGGTCGCGGCACCAACTTCCTGTATCGGATGAGCGCGATCAACGGCGACCCGATCGTGCCGAATATCACGACCCTGAATCCGGCCGACTCCGACAACGAGCGGCGTACAACGCTGCAACAGGGTGGCATTGCACCGTCTCCCACGATCCTGTTCCCGAGCCCGGATCCTGACTGTACGGGCGACGAGTGTAAGCAGCCAGTGCTCGGCTGCGTCGGTGTCGAGTGTTTCGACCCCGGGTTCGAAAATAACCCGGTGCGCACGCTCTGGACCCAGGACGGCGTCGAATGACGGCGCTCGCCGGCAGCAAGTTCCGTCACGCCACGTATCGCACGATGCGTGGCGTGACGCTGTTGGAGCTCATGATCGTCCTGGTCATCCTCGGCATCATCGTGGCATTCGCCTACCCGAATTACCGGGACTTCACCGACCGGGCCAGGCGTAACGAGGCGAAGGCGCTACTCCTCGAGATCGCGCAGAACCAGGAGCGCTTCTACCTGCAGAACAACCGCTACGGCACGCTCGTCGAGCTGGGCTACAACAACCCGCAGCCGACCGACGGTGGCTTCTACACGGTAAACTTCCCCGTCCCGCCCGATGCGAACAACTTCGCGGCACGCGCCACATACCAGCTAGGCGGGAATGAGGCGGGCAAGTGTCAGTGGTTCGAGATCGACGGCCGCGGCACCAAGCAATCGTTCCCGCTTGGCGACTGCTGGACTCGCACGCGCTAGGCCACCAGGCGCAACCCGGCACCATCAATGACAGGCCTCCCTGGCGGAGGCCTATTCTTTTCCGGGAGCTGCCTGTTCCGCTCGCCCGGAATAGAACAGCGCATCGACAATCAGCAGGACCGCGCCGACCGTGATTGCCGCGTCGGCGACGTTGAACGACGGGAACGGATCGAAAAACGGTACACCGGAAAACCGGACCTGGATGAAGTCGGTGACTTCGCCTGAGCGAATTCGATCGACGAGGTTGCCGACGGCGCCGCCGAGCACAAACGCAAGGCCGGCCTGCAGGATCAGCGGTCCGGCGGCGCGAATCCGGTACAGCCACACGACGATGGCGAGGCTGACGCCGGACGCCAGCGCGATAAAGAAGTAGCGCTGCCACCCGGACTGGTCCGCCAGGAATCCCCAGGCGGCACCCGGGTTCTTTTGCAGCAGGATCGTCAGTACCGGAGGCAGAATCTCCGCCGTCCTGTAGCGAATCTCGCCCCCTTCGTTCACGAGGGTCAGCCACTCGATGACCGCCCACTTGGTCACCTGGTCGGCAAGCGCCAGGAATACGGCGACGCCGATCCAGAAGCCGAATCGTGAAACATGCATAGTTCCGGACTTGCCGCTATCCGCAGCCATTCAGGCACCACCCGATATCAGTATTGAGCGTGCATTGTCGGCGTCGCGGTGCATCTGCGCAACCAGGTCCTCGACGCGATCGTATTTTTCCTGGCCTCGCAGGCGGGCAATAAAGTCGACATGGATGTATTCGCCGTATATATCCTCGTCGAAGTCGAAAATGTGCGCCTCGAGGATGGGCTTGGCGCCGCCGAACGTGGGCCGGTCGCCGACGCTGGCGACCGCATCGAGCGGCTCGGCACCCAGGCCGTGAACGCGGACGGCAAATATGCCCATCACGGCGCTCTGCCTGCGCCGCAGGTCGACGTTCGCGGTCGGATAGCCGAGCGAGTGCCCGAGATTCTCGCCGCGCACGACCTTGCCGGACATCCGGTACGGCCGGCCCAGCAGCGCGGTCGCTCGCTGCATCTCGCCGTCCCAAAGACAATCGCGGATGGCCGTGCTGCTGACGCGGATACCGTCGATGATCACGCTTGGCACCTGCTCGATGGAGTACCCCAGCGCGCGGCCCGCCCGCTGCAGGTGTTCCAGGGTGCCTTCGCGCCGGCGTGCGAACCGAAAGTCGTCGCCGATGACGATGTGTCGCGCACCCAGTCCGTGAGTCAGGATGCGGCGTATGAAGTCACCGACCGAGATGTCCCGCTTCTGTGCGTCGAAGCGCGGGCAATAGAATATGTCGACGCCACGGTCTTCAAGCGCCTCGAACTTCTCCCGAAATCGCATCAGGCGGGCGGGCGGGCTCGCCGCCGCGAAGAATTCCTTCGGCGTGGGCTCGAAGCTCATGACAATGGACGGCAGGCCGTGTTTTGCGGACGCCGTTGTCACGCGGTCGAGCAGCTGCACGTGACCGAGATGCAGCCCGTCGTAGGCGCCGATGGTAACGACGCTGCCGGCGGCAAGCAGCGCGAACGGCAGGTCGTCGAGATGCCGGACGAGCTGCATCTCAGTGCGGCCTTATACCAAGTTGCGCCGGCCGCAGGCCCAGCACGAAGAGGATGCCGAAATAAACCCCCGCGCCCGCGACAACGGTGACGCCCAGCCAGCCGGTCCGGTCGAGAATGCCGGCATCCAGCCACCAGGCCAGCGGCCGGTCCAGCCGGTCGAGGATGCCCCACATCACCGCATTCGCCGCAAGCGCCCGCAGGACCAGCAGGCCCCATCCGGATGAGTGCCTGAGCACGCCGTCACGCAGCAGGCCCCGGTACAGCAGGGCCGCGTTGAGCAGCGCTGCGACCGATATCGCGAGCGCCAGGCCGGCATGACTCCCGGCGAAACCGATCGCCGTCAGGTACCAGGCCAGGGCGACGCTGAGGACGAAGTTGACGGCCAGTGCGATGAGCCCGATCTTGACCGGCGTTCTCGTGTCCTCCCGCGCAAAAAAAGCCGGCGCAAGGATCTTCACGTAGGAGAAGCCGACGAGGCCGAGCGCAAAGGCCTGCAGTGCGAGCGCGGTCATGCGCACATCGTTTTCGGTGAATACGCCGCCGTAGAAGATCGTGGCCACGAGCGGCTCAGCCAGCAGGATGAGGCCGAGGGCTGCAGGCACTGCGATCAGCAGCACCAGCTTCATGGACCAGTCCAGCGTCGCGGAGAAATCGTCGTAGGCTTTATGCGACCATTGCCGCGACAGGTACGGCAGTGTGACCGTGGCCAGTGCAATGCCGAACAGCCCGAGCGGAAATTCCATCAGCCGGTCCGAGTAATACAACAGGCTGATTTTGCCGACGCCCAGCATCGAGGCGATGATGCCGCCTATCAGCACGTTCACCTGGGCCACCGACGAGCCGAAGATCGCGGGCAGCATCAGGGTCATGACGCGCTTGACGCCTGGGTGTGCCGGGCCCCATTTCGGCCGCGGCATCGCGCGGATGCGCAGCAGGAACGGCACCTGGAACAGCAGCTGGCAGAGACCCGCAATGAATACGGCATAAGCCAGGGCCATGCCCGGCTCGTCGAGCAGCGGCGCCAGCCAGATGGCGCCGGCGATCAGCACGATATTCAGTATGACCGGCGTGAACGCCGGCACGGCGAAACGGCCATAGGTATTGAGGATGCCGCCCGCAAAGGCCGTCAGGGAGACGAAGAAGAGATACGGAAAGGTGAACCGCAGCATCAGCGTGGCCAACTCGAAGCGGCCGTCTTCGCCGATAAAACCCGGCGCGACGATGGCCACCAGCAGCGGCGCGGCAACGACGCCTGCCAGTGTGACGAGGAACAGGATCAGGCCGAACGTGCCGGCGACGGCGTCCACGAACTCGCGTGCGTCCTCGTGGTCTTGCTGTTCGCGGTAGCGGGCCATCACGGGCACGAAG